>CAZQZY010000001.1:0-88914 GCA_964597935.1 uncultured Aquiluna sp.
CCGACATCCGTCTCACCGAAGAACTCCAGAGTCGAATCGTGGTTGCCGGCGGTGGCGGCGGTGGCGGTGGATTTGCCGGCGGTGCCGGCGGTCCAGGTGGACTGGTTGGTGGTAACGGCGTTGATGGTCAGGGCCTAGCTGGAAAAGGCGGCTCCACCACAGGCGGTAACGCTGGCATAAACAACTCAACCGGATACCTGCCTCAACCGGGAGGCTTTGGAGTTGGAGGCTCTGGAGGTAGTGGCCTGCACGCCGGCGGAGGCGGAGGCGGTGGCGGCTGGTACGGCGGTGGCGGCGGAGGTGGTGACGACGACGAAACTGGATTTGACGGCGGTGGTGGTGGCGGAGGATCTTCCTACGCACACCCCGACTACACCAACAATGCCAGCTTCGAAGC
Source organism: uncultured Aquiluna sp. (assembly GCA_964597935.1). Lineage (GTDB taxonomy): Bacteria > Actinomycetota > Actinomycetes > Actinomycetales > Microbacteriaceae > Aquiluna. Next base: position 398 of record CAZQZY010000001.1, read on the forward strand.
TGGGCTCAACTGGGGCCACGGCCGAGTGATGCTCTACTACCAGATGGTTCCCTCTGTCCTTCAGTTCTCTGGGGCACAGGTCAACAGATCCGAGATGTCGTTTGACCTGGTGATGAATCAGAACATCTCTAACCTGACCCCTCAAGACTTTTCGTTCGCAACTGGAACCTGCGAAGTGAACCGGGTAAGCATCAATCTCAACACTGCCAACATTCGATTGCGAAATTGCAGCAATGGAGAGATTGGTCTAACCCTCAACGCGATGTCGGTCGGTGAGTGGGAGGTTGGCCCCTTGGTTTCAGTCACCTCTTATGTTGGCAACGATTTGCAAGGTCCCGAGCTGAGGATCGCGAGTCCCGAACGCGCCTACTCAACGACAAGTTTGACGCTACCAATTACCTACTCGGAGTTGACACCGGTCTCTGATCACTTTTCAGTCACGGGCTGTGATTTTTCAATCTCAGCAGGGGCCATTGAACTCAGCTCCTGCTCCGAGGGAATCAACACAGTTTCAGTGAATCCGGGTTTGGCCTCTGACACCTGGGGTAACTCGGGGCCTGCCGCGCAGAGCGTGAGCTTTAGGGTAGACCTCACAGCTCCAACAATTAGCTTCGCGACCACCTTCAGTGGTGCTGTGACATTCAGCTATGAACTGCTTTTGCAGGCGAGTGAGACCATCGAAATTGCTGCCGATGCGATTTCGTTCTCGAGTTCTACAAGCTGCTCACAGCAGGTCAACGCCCAGAGTCAACTCTGTGGATACGGCACCTTCAGCTGGAGTGTGAATCTGGCATCAATCTCGGACTTAGTTGGAAATCTTGCTGGCAATGAAATCCGCTATTTCGAGATTATGAATCTAGAACCACAAGCTGCTGAACCAACCCAATCTCAGGCAGTGCAGCAGCCCGTTCAGGCGGAACAGGCGCAGCCGGCCCCTGTGGAAACGCAGCCTGAGCCTGCTCCTGAAGGGCCTGCGATAGTTATTGCACCAATCGCTCAGAACACCGCTACCGAGTCACCTCTCTCTGAGTCGGAAACCAGCTCTGAGTCGGTAAGTGTTTCTGATGAGTCAATCCCACCGATGGAGACAGGCGAGGAAATGCCTCTGCTTGAGGAAGCAGCCGGACCATGGAACCAATTCGATGATTTCCCTGAGTCAAATCCGGAGCCGACGCAGGTTCTAAGTCTCGCCCCCGTGACCGAAGCCCAGATCACCACGGTCGATCCGGCTGCGGTCGATGAACCGGCAAATCAAGTGATTGAACCGATAGAAATTGCTAATCCAACTGAACCAGTTGATAGCTCTGTGGCTCAAGGAGTCTCAGGCCCACCGATTGAGCTAGAGGAAAAGGCTGTTTTTCCTTGGGTAGAAAGTCTGATCGTGCTAGCACTAGTTGGACTTATAGGGTTCGGTGCCTATCGAACTATCGGAAGATGATGGTTCTTTGACCATCGAGCAGGACGCGGTGTTCAGCAAACCATTTGACCGCCTGGGTCAGGGTTTTGGACTCCGCGTCCTGTCCTATTTGGACCAGGTGCTGCTTGGAGTCAGAGTGCTCAACTCGTGTGACGTTCTGCTCAATAATCGGACCCTCATCAAGGTCTTCAGTGACAAAGTGTGCGGTTGCGCCAATTAGTTTTACCCCTCGAGCGTGAGCCTGGGCGTATGGGTTTGCTCCCTTGAAACCGGGCAGGAAGGAGTGGTGGATGTTGATGATTCTGCCCTCGAACTCCTTGCAGAATTCGGGGGAGAGAATCTGCATGTAGCGAGCGAGGACGATGAGCTCGATGTCGTTCTCGCGAATGAATTCGCGAAGTCGTTTTTCGAATAGCGCCTTGTCTACGCCGGTCTCAATCTTGTTGTGCTCAAAGGGGATCGAGTAAAAGCCGGCAATTGAAGAAAGCTCAGGGTGATTTCCGAAAATCATTGGGATCTCAACCGGGAGCAGCCCCGAGTGCTGACGATACAGCAGGTCGTTCAGGCAGTGGCCAGCCTTGCTTACCAAAACGATCGTGCGCATTGGGCGACCCACAAAATCGAGGTTGTACTCCATGTCGAACTTGGTCGCAATCGCCTCGAATTGTTTTTCGAAGTCTGCCTTGGTGATATCGGCCTCAATCTGCAGACGCATAAAAAAGCGACCGGTGTCTGTGGAGGTGTATTGCTTGGATTCAGTGATGTTGCCACCGATGCCGACGACTGCACCAGAGATTGCGTGAACAATGCCAGGTTGGTCTGGACAGATGAAGGTTAGAACCCAGTGTTCCTTGGTCGACATGGGCTCAATCCTATTGAGTTCTAGGGGCAGAAACCCCTTTGCTGGCTGGTAAACTCCACCCATGTCCACACAACCAGCCAGCTTCAGCGCCCCCTTGTCCGAGGTTGGCCCAGAGATTGCTGCCGTATTGGAGCAGGAGCTGGACCGTCAGCGCCACACACTCGAGATGATTGCTTCGGAGAACTTTGTTTCTCGCGCGATTCTCGAAACCCAAGGTTCCGTGCTCACCAACAAATACGCCGAGGGTTACCCAGGTAAGCGCTACTACGGCGGTTGTGAGGTAGTTGACATTGCTGAGGAGCTTGCTCGTGAGCGAGCAAAGCAGCTGTTTGGTGCAGAGCACGTAAACGTTCAGCCGCACTCCGGAGCTACCGCTAACGCAGCGGTGATGATGGCTTTGGCAAATCCAGGGGATCGCATCCTTGGTCTTTCGCTGGCACACGGTGGTCACCTGACCCACGGTATGAAGCTCAACTTCTCGGGCAAGATGTATGAGGCTCACGCCTACGAGCTGCACCCAGACACTCACCTGATCGATATGGACATTGTTCGTCAGCGTGCCATCGAGACTAAGCCAGCTGTTTTGATTGCCGGTTGGTCTGCTTACTCTCGCCACCTAGATTTCGCCGCCTTTAGATCGATCGCCGATGAGGTTGGTGCGAAGCTCTGGGTTGACATGGCGCACTTCGCAGGTTTGGTAGCGGCTGGACTGCACCCATCACCTGTCCCTTACGCTGACGTAGTTTCATCCACCGTCCACAAGACTCTCGCGGGTCCAAGATCCGGTGTGATTCTGTCGAAGGCCGAATACGCCAAGAAGATTGATTCAGCGGTCTTCCCTGGCCAGCAGGGTGGTCCGCTGATGCACGTGGTTGCCGCCAAGGCAGTCGCCTTCAAGGCAGCAATGCAGCCTGACTTTGTGGAGCGCCAGCAGCGCACCATCGAAGGTGCCCGCATCATCGCGGATCGTCTCAACCAGAAGGACATCACCGATGCCGGCATCTCGGTACTGACCGGTGGTACTGATGTCCACCTGGTGCTGGTTGATCTTCGCAACGCAGCCATCGATGGCCAGACCGCCCAGGATGTGTTGCACGAAGCCGGTGTAACCGTAAACAAGAATTCAGTTCCTAATGACCCACGTCCACCGATGGTCACCTCTGGTATTCGTATTGGTGCACCAGCACTAGCCACCCGCGGCTTTGGTGCGACTGAGTTCACCGAGGTAGCGGACATCATCGCCGAAGCCCTAAAGCCAGGTGCTGACACCACAGCCCTCAAGGCCCGTGTTCGCAAACTAACCGAAGCTTTCCCGCTGTACTAGATATGACCGCAATTAAACTCGATGGTCTGGCGATTGCTCGCCAGATAAAAGCCGAGCTTGCCATTGAGGTTGAGGGCCTAAAAAAGCAGGGGATCACTCCGGGCCTTGGAACTCTCCTTGTTGGGGATGACCCAGGATCACACTCCTACGTGGCCGGAAAACATCGCGACTGCGCGGAGGTCGGAATTGAGTCGATTCGCATCGATCTTCCGACCACCGCATCCAAGCAGGATGTTGTCGCTGCGATCAAGGACTTGAACACCGCAAAAGAGGTAACCGGATACATAGTTCAGCTGCCACTTCCAAACGGGATAGATGCCAACCAAATGCTGGAGCTCATCGACCCCGCCAAGGACGCCGATGGGCTGCACCCGATCAATCTTGGCAAGTTGGTAATGAACGTTTCGGGGGAGATCAACTCACCACTTCCCTGCACACCAAATGGCATTCTCGAGCTGCTTCGTCGCTATGACGTGGAAATCACTGGTAAAGAGATGGTGGTTCTAGGTCGTGGTCTTACGGTTGGTAGACCACTTGGGCTTTTGGCATCTCGCAAAGGTTTCGATGCAACAGTCACCACCCTGCATAGCGCATCAAAGAACATTCCAGAGCATTTGAAGCGTGCTGACATAATCGTTGCGGCCCTTGGAAGTCCAAACTTTGTAAAGCCCGAGTGGGTGAAGCCCGGGGCCGCGGTGTTGGATGTTGGCATTACAAGAACCGACAGCGGCCTGGTCGGAGATGTCGATCCCTCGGTTGCATCGGTTGCCGGCTATCTCTCGCCTAACCCTGGCGGAGTAGGTCCGATGACCAGAGCCATGCTGGTGAGAAATGTAGTTAGGGCTTCTCAGAACTGAGATCTAATTGCCCAAAGATCTGGGAACACCGGATTGAACAAAGTGCTGGCTAGATAACCAGCACCGGACGAGCCACCAGTTCCCATCTTTCTTCCGATTGTTCTCTCAACCATCTTGACGTGGCGATATCTCCACTCCTGAAGGCCTTCGTCCAGATCGACTAGAGCTTCGCCAACCATGGAGGCTTCGGGGTCGTTTCGGTGCAATTCGATAAGTGCTTGTTGAACCTGCTCACTGGGCTCCCAAGCGAGCGTTACATCGCGCTCCAGCGCAGATTTTGGCATCGGCATTCTCGAGTTGAAGTAGACCAGCGCCGAGTCCCACAGCGATGGTCTTTGCATGGCATCCTCAACTCTGGCCCGCTGCGGTGATCCGGGAACAAGATGTTCAGCCATTCCCATGCCACTCGATTTTTCTGCGGTAGCGCCGGCTTGGTCTCGTCTTCCAAGCACAGCCTCTAACTCCCTGAATTGCGCAGATTGAAAACCAGATGCCGAGCTGAGTCGGTCGCGGAAAGAGTTGAACTGCAAAGGAGTCATGGTTTCCAGGATGTCCAGCTGTGAGACGCAGGTCTTCATGATGTTGCGCATGCGGCCCAGGATGGCGAGTGAGCGATGGGTCTTTCCCTGCTCTAGAGCGCGCTGCAAGGCATTTGCCTCGTGAAGCAACTGCTTGAACCAAAGCTCATAGACCTGGTGGATGGTAATAAAGAGCAACTCATCGTGCTCGGGTCCATCACTCAGCGGCTGCTGTAGCTCAAGGAGCTCGTTGACCTTGAGGTATGAGGTGTAGGTGACGTGCTTATCGTGACTCATTTGCTGCCCCAGTTATCCATCGCCCTCGCGGTTAGCTTTCGCCCAAGTTCGATTTGGTTTTTGGCTTTGTGAAACTCCAACATTCCGATTGAGTCAATCGGAATTTCAACCAGCAGGTCCGGCGGATATCCTGCGGTTCGATAGCGAGTGATGATGCTCTGCATGGTTTCAATTGAGCGCTCCATCACCTCGAAGGTGCTGATGCCCTTCGGAATCTTTGCAAGTTGCTGAGTATCGGTGCTGGATCGAGCAGCTCTCTTGTCACTCGAGATGATCGAGGGATTCCCCATGGGGTGGTCTTTGCCCGGTCCCGAGAGTGAGATCGCAATAACCAGATCAGCCTTTGTGGAGGCGAGGGGAGCGATTGGAAGGGGGTTCAGAAGACCTCCATCAACCATGAGGCGCCCGCCAACCGTGACCGAGGAGATCAGGCTTGGAATAGCAATTGAAGCTCTGATTGCAGCATCCAGCGGCCCCTGTTGAAACCAAACTTCCTTGGCCTGCATGACGTCGGTGGCGACTGCGGTGAAGGGAATGTTGAGTTCTTCAATTCGCACCTTGCCCAGGATTGCCCTGACCTTGCTCATCACCTTCTCGGCCTTGATTGCCCCCGGTGCGGACAGCGATGGGTCAAGGAGTCGAATCACATCGGTTTGCTTGAGAGAAGAAACCCAGGCAGCAAACTCATCCAGTTTGCCGGCACTGTAGAGGCCACCAACCATGGCACCCATCGAGGTGCCGGAGATGGCGACGATGTCGAATCCTCTGGATTCCAACTCTTGGATAGCGCCGATGTGTGCGTAACCCCTTGCCCCACCGGAGCCAAGTGCGAGCGCGACAGTTGCCATCAGGTGACCCTATTTCCATCCATTGAGACAGTCTTGTATTGACCAGAACTGACCAAATCGCGCAATCTAGCGAACCCTTCGTAGACCTCTTCATACGAGGTGGCTAGGGGTGAGATTGCCAGGCGAATAGAGCCGGGTTCGCGATAGTCCGGAATGACATTGCTTAGCTTTCGGAGCGCGAACGCTATCAACTTGGCATCTTCGTGTTTGATGATTATGTGCCCGCCACGCATGCTCGAGTCTCGAGGAGTTCCAAGCTCGAAGCCAAGTGGTTTTAGCCAAGCATCATGCAGAGCAATCATCAGATCGGTTCCCAAAGCAGCTTTGGCGGCAATCTTGTCAATGCCTGCTCGCTCGATCATCTCGAAAGCCACCTCGACTCCTCGGATACCGATGATCGATGGTGACGCGATTTGGTAGCGACGAATTGTGTCGGCAGGTTCGAAGAATGGCCCCATCTCGAATTGCTTTTCCTGAGCGAACCACCCCTGAATTGGAACCCGAAGCTGGGTTTGAATTTCCTTGCTGACAAATAGCCAAGCAGGCGATCCTGGGCCAGAGTTGCCATATTTATAGGTGCAGCCAACCGCCAGCTGAACATCATTCTGCTCAAAATCAAGTTCGATGGACCCGATTGCGTGGGAGCAGTCCCAAACCACCAAAGCACCATACTTTTTTGCCAAAGCGTTTATCTGCTTCATTGGCTGCCTGGCACCTGAGCGGTAGTTGATTGCCTGCAGGGTGACAAGGGCAACATCCTCACTGAGGTGCTTTTCTAGCTCCTGGGGAGCTACGAGTTCGTCCTCAGAGTTGATCGACACAGCACCTGGACCGCCCATGCCGTCGGTGTCTAGGGTCACCAGGTTGAGGGAATGTGCTTTGGCGATGCCCTCGAGAATGTACCTGTCGGTCGGGAAGTTGGCCGAGTCAATAATGATGGTCTTGCGACCAGGCCTGGCGCTGATTGCGGCTAGGCAGAGTTGATAGAAGTTGACGCTTGTGGTGTCGCAAACCAGTGTCTGGCCAGGTCCCGCCCCCAGGGCCGAGCGAGCCAAAAGATCGCCTGCGGGTTGAGCCTGATCAATCCAGTGGCTCCAGCCATCAACCAGCTCAGTGCCCCACTCACTGGTCAGAAAGCTGTTCACCTGCTCGATGGTTTTTTTAGGTAGGCGACCTAGGGAGTTGCCATCCAGATAGCAAAGATCTGGGTCTGCAATAAAGAACTCGGACTTGAATACTGCTAGCGGGTCATTGGCGTCAAGCGACTGGGCATAGCTTCGTTGCGTTGCCGCCTCCGGGTCGATTCGGAAGCTCATATCCCCACTCTAGCCCTAGAGCAGGAGTTGGTGTTTTGCCAACTCGGCATATAGTGGCGTGGTCTTGACCAACTCGGAGTGAGTTCCTGTTCCGACAATCTGGCCATTTTCCAGAACGATGATCTGGTCTGAATCCACAACCGTCGAGAGTCGGTGGGCAATCACAATCAGTGTTCGATCCTTGGCAACAGCATCGATGGCTTCGCGCATGCGTTGCTCATTCGGTCCATCCAGAGCGCTGGTCGACTCGTCCAACAAAAGAATAGGTGGTGCAGCAAGCAGCGCTCTCGCGATGGCTAATCTTTGGCGTTCACCGCCGGAGAGCATGATGCCATTTTCTCCAACCTCGGCATCCAAGCCTTTTGTTTCGCGCTGCAGCACCTCTTCAAGATTCACCATCTTCAGAACCTCGGCCAATTCGGCATCTTGGGCATCTGGCTTTGAGAGCAGCAGGTTGTCGCGGATGCTACCGGCCAAGACCGGAGCATCCTGCTCCACGTAGCCAATCTGGCTTCTTAGTTCTGATCTGGAAAACTCAGTCACACGCTGGCCATCGAGCAAGATCTCACCATCGGTTGGTTCGTAGAAGCGCTCGATGAGCGAGAAGATGGTGGACTTTCCCGCGCCCGATGGACCAACCAATGCCACTCGAGAACCTCTAGGAATGGAGAGGTTGACGCCCTTGAGAATCCCAACCGGCTCTTCACCCTGGTCTGGCTCATAGGAAAAACTGACGTTCTTGAACTCAATGGCAGTTTTAGAAATTGGCTGGTGTGAACCAGCGACATCAGTCTCTTCCTCGTCCAAAACCATGATTTCGTTGATTCGGGCCATAGCGCCGAGAGCACCCATCACTGAGGTGTAGGCACCAAATGCGGAGATCAAAGGTCCGATCATGAAAAACAGCAGAATCACGAATGTCACGAGCGAAGCAATTTCGGTTGCCCCAGACGCCACTCGCAATCCACCAAGTCCTAGCACGACAATGAAGGCAGTGTTGAATGCAATCTGGGCAATCGGAGCCACCGCTGCCGAGAGCTTCGCAATTGCAATGCCCTGGTCATAGGCGGCATCTGCAGCCTTGCCAATCACCTCCGCTTCCTTTGCCTCAGCTCTTGAGGCGCGGATGGTTCGGATCGCGCTGAGTGCTCGCTCCACAGCAGAGCTCATTTCACCAACACGCATCTGTGCCTTGGTGGTTGCCGAACGAATCTTTCTACCGGTCATGGCGATTGCGCCAACCGCGGTGAATACCACCGCGAGCGTTGAAACCAACAAGATCGGATCGATGAATGCCATAACCACTATGGCACCAACAAACTGGAGCAGTCCTCCAACCGCGTCTACCAAACCTTGGGTCAGTACTGACTTCAACAGGGTTGAATCCGAACCCACTCGCGATACCAAATCACCGACTCTTCTTCGGTCATACTCCGCGATCGGAAGGCGCAGCATGCGGCCAACCAGAGCTTTTCTGGTCGTGAGCACTACACCCTCACCGGTTTTATAGAGCAGGTAGTACTGGAAGGCATTCACTATTGCCGCTACCAAAATCAGCGCAACTAGTGCTAGAGCCAGGGTGGTGATGTCTAGCTGCTTCTCAACCGCGCTGATTAGCTGGCCAACAACAAGTGGTTGAGACAGCGCAAGCGCCGAGGCAACTATTGACAACACAAGAGCTAGGTAGAGAGCTCTTTTGTGATCCTTTAGGTATGGAAAGAGATCCTTGAGATTGGCCCTCGGACCTTTGTATTCGCGTGAGCGTGGATTCTGGGTTGGGTCTTGGTAGTACTCACTCATCAAGCGCCTCTTTCGTTCTAAAGCCGTCGCCCCAGAGTCGCTCGTTAATCAGGTAGTTGATCTCCTGGAACGAGACCGCTTTGGTGTAGGCGGTGTTGTGCGCAAACACTGAATAATCTAAGTCTTCAAGTAAATCCATGACCCAAGGTTCTCTGACAGCCAAAAACATCAGGGTGGTGTTGGGTTCTCGCACGAATTCTCGATACAACCTTCCAGCCCCAAACCCAAAGCAGCGAAAGGCAATGTCGGCATCTTGGGGTTTGACCTTTCTGATCAGTCCAGACTGCGGCACTGTGATTTTCGGCCGCTGAGTCTGCCGTCTTTCCCAGATTTGAAAACAGCTGCGCAGGTCATTTCTGATAGCAACAGCCTCGCCGCTCTCGGATTCGAAAATCACCTCTACATCAGTGTCGCTTATCAAGTGGAAGTTGGGATCAAGTCGATTGATTACTGACCACTTCCGCCACGAACGTGGGACCAAAAATGCAATGTGACTCGAGTATCTTGCAGCGTGGTTGAAGAAGGGAACAGCTAGTTGGTTGTTCCTGCCAAATGGTGGGTTAGTCACCGTGATAAGCCGCGTTTCCGTGAGTTCTTGGGCGAGGAAGTCGGCACGTGTAACCAGTTCGTGTTTGGGATGAGTATCAAAAGCGGTGATCGCTGTAACTCCATGCCGCTGAAGGGCCTGGATAAAGCTTCCGGTTCCACCGGCCGGCTCTAGAAAACGGGCTGCCTTGGCATTGGGAATTGTTGTAAAGAGTTGTTTGACAAGCCTGTCCGCAAGGCTGGCCGGCGTGTAGTACTGCTCATCACCGGTTAGTCTTCGATTGCCAAGCGGCTTGCTCACAGGTCAAACATATCTCACTGTGAGGTAACAAATCACCGGTGTGTTCGTTATCTACTCTGCTGTCCAGTTTTGATAGCCTGTAGGGCTGCCCAGATTTGGGTATCAGAAAGAGTTTGAGATTGTCACAAGCCACTGAGCGCGAGATTGTGATCCGCGCGAAAGATTTGAAAAAGACCTACAAAGACTTCGTCGCGGTAAACGGAATCAACTTCCAGGTCTATCGGGGCGAGTCGTTTGGACTACTCGGTCCAAATGGTGCTGGTAAGTCAACCACCATGAAGATGATTTCGTCTGTGTCACAGCGCACCTCGGGTGAACTGGAGATTCTTGGTAAAGAGCCGAACGACCAGGGTCCAGAGATTCGTGCACACCTAGGCGTTGTTCCACAAAAAGACCTGCTCGATCGCGAGCTGAAGGTTTGGGAAAACCTGATGGTTTACGGGCGCTACTTCGGACTCTCCCGCAAGTGGCTCAAGGGCAAAATCGAGGAGCTGCTTGATTTTGCGCAACTGCAAGACAAGCGCAATGCGAAGGCCGATGATCTCTCCGGCGGTATGCAGCGCAGATTGGCAATTGCTCGTGGTTTGGTCAACGAGCCGGAGATTCTGCTACTCGACGAACCAACCACAGGTTTGGATCCGCAGGCTAGACACATTCTTTGGGACCGCCTATTCCGCCTGAAGGAACAGGGTGTCACTTTGGTTATCACCACTCACTACATGGATGAGGCGGAGCAGCTGTGCGATCGACTGATCGTGATGGACAAGGGTGAGATCATGGCGGAGGGCGCTCCGGCAGATCTGATAAAGCAGTACTCCTCCAAAGAGGTTGTCGAGGTTCGCTTTGGTGCTGATCGCAACGAAGTGGTTGCCAAGGAGCTTGAGGGCATGGGCGATCGCATCGAGGTTTTGCCCGATCGCATTTTGATCTACACCGAGCAGGGCGAAGCGTTGCTCGCCAAGATCATTGAGTCTGGCAAGAACCCAATCACCTCGCTGGTTCGTCGTTCGTCGCTTGAGGATGTTTTCCTCAGGCTCACCGGTAGGACGTTGGTCGACTAATGACTGATTTGAAGTTCGCTCCGGGTAAAGTCGTCGACCCCAAGCGCGCTGTTCGATTCGGTGCGCTGAGGGTTGCCGAATACCGCTTCTATTCGATGTCAAAGTGGCTGGGTGCCATCTTCGCCTACGGTCTTGGCAACCCGATTTTGTATTTGATCTCGGTGGGTTTGGGTATTGGTGCTCTGGTTGATGCCAACACCGGAGGCCAAGGAATTCTGGGAGTCAGCTATCTGCAGTTTGTCGCTCCTGCACTGCTTGCCTCTGCGGCAATCCAGGGTGTGATGGATGAGGTTACCTTCCCGACCATGGATGGTTTTGTTTGGGACAAGTTGTTCTTTGCAATCAACGCAACCTCGGTGTCAGCTAGGCAGATTGCCGATGGTGTGATGATCGTTGCCCTTGGTCGCGGACTTTTCACAACTTTGATGTATCTGGGTGTGCTTTTGGCTTTCGGTGCAATTCCGTTCTCTAGCGTGCTGGGTCTATTGGCATCATCGATGCTTGCGGCTTGGGGCTGGGCGGCAGTGATGCTTGCAATCACCGCACGTCTTGAGCGCGATGAGGGTTACTTTGCCATCATCGGTCGCTTTGTCATCGCGCCAATGTTTTTGTTCTCGGGAACTTTCTATCCACTCGAGCAGATGCCGATTTATCTGCAGCCACTTGGGTGGGTATCGCCGCTATGGCACGCAACTGAGCTGGGCCGGCACCTGAGTTACGGAATGCCGATTGAACCCACGATGCTGCTGGTTCACGTCGGTTACCTGGCGCTGCTGGGAGTGGTTGGAACTGCCTTCACGTATCCAAAGTTTGCAGAAAGGCTGTCCCGATGATTACCGGTATGACTGTGAACATGGCGGTAGCTATTGCGGAAAAGCGTGCTCAGCGCGCAGGTTCTGGTGTTTACGCCGGTCGAGCGAGGGTGATGATTGAGCGCGCTGTCTACGCCGCAAAAAGCTCCAACTGGTTGGTGATTGTTTCGGGTTTTGTGGAGCCAGTTCTCTACCTCGCAGCCTTTGGCTTCGGAATCGGACAGCTGATCGGCAACCTTGAGGATGGCAACGGAAACCCAGTCAGCTATGCGGCCTTCATCGCACCCGCACTTCTGGCTACCAGCGCAATGAATGGCGCTATCTATGACGCCACCTGGAACGTGTTTTTCAAGATGCACTTCGGCAAGGTGTATCAGATGGTGCTGTCCTCATCGCTTGGGCCACTCGATGTAGCTTTGGGCGAGATCGCCTGGGCTCTGCTTCGCGGTGCTGCATACTCTGTCGGATTCATGGCAATCGCTGCGCCACTGGGTCTGGTAACTAGCTGGTGGGGCATTCTCGCAATACCTGCAGCAACCATCATCGCTTTTGGATTTGCGTCATTTGGTATGGCCGTTACCAGCTACATGAAGAACTTCCAACAGATGCAGTGGGTTAGCTTTGCGCTGCTGCCAATGTTCTTGTTCTCGGGAACCTTCTTCCCAGTGAGCGTCTACCCAGAGTGGGTGCAGTCGATCGTGATGGCACTGCCGCTTTGGCAGGGAGTCGAGCTAGTGAGAGGTCTGATGCTCGGAAACATCTCGTGGTCGCTTCTTGGCCACCTGGTTTACTTCGCGGTGATGATAGCGATTGGTCTGGTGTTCACGACCAGAAGGCTCAGAGAGCTATTCATGAGATAAGAAAAACCCCGGCCACGGCCGGGGTTTTTACTTGGATTTGCTACCAGAAGACAGCTAGCACCACGTTCAGTACCGCTAGCAGACCTATGGCTCCAAAGACCGGGGCTTTCACGGAGTCCTTCTTCTTGTTCGCAAGAATCAGGACAATCAGCACGGTCAAGACCAAAGATTTGATACCGATCTTCATGTGGTTGAGTTCTGGCGCCCACTCCATCATCGCCATCCACTCCCGAACACCGACAAGCAGGATGCCGGTCGCAAGCAAAGTCCAAGCGCCGTGAACCATAGCCGGCACAACCTTGGCAACGCCCTGACCCATCGCTTTCATCTGGGTCATGAAGCCGCCGAACACGGCTGCGAAACCGATTAGGTGCAGTACGAGCAGCGAGTTTCTGAGAATCTCAGCGGTTAGTTCCATTTTTACTCCTTAGGACCAATAGTCCCAAGGCTAGCTAACTAATCAGAGAAAGCATGTGAAGGGCAGCTTGAACTGCCTCTGCACCCTTGTCTTCCTTGGAGCCCGCTAGGCCTGCACGAGCAAGTGCCTGATCCTCGTTATCAACAGTAAGAAGTCCGAACCCGACCGGCTTTCCCACCTCGAGCTGAATCTTAGTGAGACCGCTGGTGGCGGAATCACAGACGTAGTCAAAGTGCGGGGTTTCTCCCTGGATTACAACACCCAGTGCGATAACTGCATCCGCACCCTGTTCAAAGGCCCACTTGGTCGCCAAAGGCATTTCAAATGCACCGGGAATGCGGTAGAGGGAAATATCTTTCGCCCCAGCCTTGTCAAGCTCGCGAAGGGCTCCGTTGATCAGGCCATCCATGATTTGGGTGTGCCAAGAAGTTGCTACGACAAATATCTTTTTTCCTGCAGCAGAGACCTCTAGCTGCGGTGCTCCAGAACCACTCACTACTTCAGATTAGCGGGAATCATGTGGCCCATGCGCTCGCGCTTGGCCTCAAGGTAACCCTTGTTCTGCTCTGCAAGCCCAACAATCAGTGGAACGGTCTCGGTCACTGGGATGCCAGCCTCATCCAAGAATGCACGCTTTGCGGGGTTGTTGGTCAGTAGTCGAACGCTCTTGATGCCCATGTCACGCAGGATTGCAACCGCAGCACCATACTCGCGAGCCTCTGATGGTAGACCCAAAGCCAGGTTGGCATCAACGGTGTCCATGCCCTTTTCCTGCAGCGAGTAGGCCTTTAGCTTGTTCAAAAGTCCGATTCCACGACCCTCTTGACCGCGAAGGTAGATGACAACTCCACCGTCCTCGTTCTCTTGGATCGCCTGAAGGGCTGCTTCAAGCTGAGGACCGCACTCGCACTTTAGGGATCCGAAGGCCTCGCCAGTGATGCACTCGGAGTGCATACGGATAAGAACATTCTCTCCGGTTGGCTTACCAGCAATCAGTGCTACGTGGTCGGCGGTGGTCTTTACGTCGTAGTAGCCGCGCACGGTGAAGTCACCGTGGACGGTTGGTAGCAGGGTCTCAGCCTCAAGGCGAATTCGGTTCTGAGCCTGTGGCTCAGTGCCGCTGCGCTTGGACAGGTGGTCCTTGAGATGAGAAATGGTAGTCATAGGGAGGTTAAACCTCTCTGCCGTCGCAAATAATTCCGCCATTCTCATCATTGTTCCGTCATCGTTCACCATTTCCGCCATCAGGGCGACTGGTTCGAGCCCGGCCAGCTTCATCAAATCAACCGCTGCTTCAGTGTGACCGGGACGAACCAGAACACCACCATCCTTGGCGCGTAGCGGCAAAACATGCCCTGGGCGGATCAATGATTTCGGTGTGGAGGTTGGATCGGCAAGTACTCGAGCCGTCAATGCACGGTCCTGGGCGGAGATTCCGGTTGAGAATCTCTCAGCGGCATCCACGCTCACGGTATAGGCGGTCTGGTGTGGATCTTGCGAATTTGGCCACATCAACGGTAGGTCAAGGTGGTTTGCGCGTTCCTCCGTCATCGGCGCACAGAGGTAACCCGAGGTGTGCCTGATCATCCAAGCAATCCACTCTTCGGTTGCAAACTGAGCGGCGATGATGGCATCGCCCTCATTTTCACGGTCCTCGGCGTCTGAAACCAGAACAGGCTTGCCCGCCCGAAGTGCCTCCAGCACATCTTCAATAGGGCTTAGTTTCATTTGAATTCCAACAATCTCTCTATGTGTTTAGCCAATATGTCGGCCTCGACATTCACCTTGTCGCCCGGCTTTTTGTAGCCGAGGGTGGTGATCTGCAAGGTTTCTGGGATTAGCGAAAGGCTGATCACGTCGTCCTCAATGCCATTCACCGTGAGTGAGATGCCATCGAAGGTGATCGACCCCTTCATGACGATGTACTTCAGCAATTCCCTTGGGACCCGAATCTTGACCCAGTCCCAGTTCTCACTCTTCTCACGCGAGACAAATTCACCCACGCCATCAACGTGTCCCTGCACGACATGGCCGCCATAGCGAGTCGCAGCACTCATTGCGCGCTCCAGGTTGATCACATCGCCAACTTTGACCTCGGAGAGGCTGGTGCGCTTTAGGGTCTCGAGCATCACATCGGCGGTGAAGGACTTGTCATCGATCTCGATTGCGGTCAAACAGGTTCCCGAGCAGGCGATTGAGTCACCGCGACCAAGGTCGCTCAGTACCTTGCTGGCTCCGATGGTTAGTCGAATGGCATCCGGCTGCTGTTCAATCGCCAGCACTTTGCCCAGCTCTTCAATGATTCCGGTAAACATCAGCTTCTCCTTGCGATTAGCAATAGGTCATTACCGAGCAGCTTTTGCTCGAAGATCTCCAGGCGATGAGCCTGGGAAATGTTTGTTACTCCGATATCGCGAAGCGCAACCCGGTCGCCTCCAAGAAGAACCGGGGCAAGATAGATCAGATACTCATCGACAAGTTCGAGGCGCTCGAACCAGCTTGCGACCTCCGGACCGCCTTCGATAAACACGTGCTTGATTCCTCTGGCCCATAGCTCAGCGAGTGCTCCGTGAATGTTTCTGGTTTTTAGATGTATGGTCTCGGCACGGTCATTGAAAACTCGAAGCGTGGAATCAAGGTCTCGCTCACCCAAAATGACGCGGAGTGGTTGCTGCTCGTAGTAGCTACCATCGGGTTTTCTTGCGGTGAGCTCTGGATCATCAGCAATCACGGTTCCGGTGCCGGCCAGGATTGCCTCTGCCAGTGAGCGTCGGTGGTGGACATCTGCTCGAGCCTCAGGTCCGGTTATCCATTGGCTAGATCCATCATTTGCGGCAGCTCTGCCGTCTAGCGAGGTAGCCCATTTGAGTGTGACAAACGGACGCTGTTTCTTGTTGGCCGTGAGCCAAACTCGAAGCTGATGCTCACTCTCTCTAGCCATGAAGCCGCCCAGAACCTCGATCCCGGCATTGCGCAGGGTTTGAGCACCATTACTCGATGCGTCTCCAGGGTCGGAAGCGGCGTAGACAACTTTAGAAATACCAGCCTCGATCAGCGCCTGAGCACAAGGTCCAGTGCGGCCGGTGTGGTTGCAGGGTTCGAGAGTGACCACCGCAGTCAAGTCTGAGGTGAAGGGGTAGGGGAGTTTGGCCCTGAGGTTTTTGATTGCCATAACCTCGGCGTGATCGGTTCCCGCACCTAAGTGCCAACCCTCAGAGACGATCTCCCCGTTGGCTGCCATGATTACAGCTCCAACCTGGGGGTTTACGCCCTGAGCTGGTCCGCGTAGCGCAAGTTCAAGGGCCCTGGTCATGCCCTTTTCTAGCGCTTGCTCGGATAGCAAAAAGTCCCCTTACGGATAGCTACACAGCACCGCGGGGACGCGAAAATAGAGGGCGCAACGCACCCAGAGCTCTTCTCCCATCCGGACTTTAACCGTCGGTTTCGGAATTTCACCGAATCAACCGCCTGAGGCTGCCCTGCTGGCCGCAGGGTCATCAGTCGGGTCGCGGACTTTAACCGCCGGCTCAGATTTTCACTGACCCCGAAGAACTGTGTACTTAGAACAATACTCCCAAGCCTTGGGAAATTCCCAGTCGGCTAGGGGCGAACAAAACCAAGGCGGTCATACACCTTGGCAAGAGTTTGCTCGGCAATCTCATTTGCCTTCTGAGCACCAACCGCGAGCAGTGCATCAAGCTGCGCCTTGTCATTCAGCAGCTCGTTTGCGCGCTCTCTGATTGGGTTGAGGTGTTCGACCACAACATCAGCCAGTTCACCCTTCAAGGCGCCGTAACCTTGGCCCGCAAATCTAGCCTCGAGGCTGGCAATCGAATCACCGGTGATGGCACTGAAGATGCCCAACAGGTTGGAAACCCCAGGCTTTTGGTCGCGGTCAAAACGAATCTCACCGTCGGTGTCGGTGACCGCGCTCTTGATCTTTTTTGCGACAGCCGTCGGCTCATCCATCAGGTTGATTAGGCCCTTGGGATCCTGGGCAGACTTGGACATCTTGGCTGTGGGCAACTGAAGATCGTAGATTTTCGCAGTCTCTTTCAAGATGTGAGCTTCTGGAACAACGAAAGTCTCACCAAAGCGAGAGTTGAAGCGCATCGCTAGATCTCTAGTTAGCTCCAGGTGCTGACGCTGGTCCTCACCAACCGGCACTGCCTTGGGTTGGTAGAGCAAAATGTCAGCGGCTTGCAAGATCGGGTAGGTGAATAGACCCACCGATGAGTTCTCAACCCCACCCTTTTGGGTCTTGTCCTTGAACTGGGTCATTCGGCTGGCTTCACCAAAACCGGTGATGCAGTTCAGCACCCAAGCAAGCTGGGCATGAGCTGGAACGTGAGACTGGACGAATAGCGCTGACTTCTGAGGATCGATACCCGCCGCGATGTATTGAGCGGCAGTTCTGCGTGTGTTCTCGCGCAGTTCTTTTGGATCCTGCGGAACTGTGATGGCGTGAAGGTCGACGATGACGTAGTAGGCGTTGTAGTCGTTCTGCATCGCTACCCAGTTAGTCAGCGCACCCAGGTAGTTACCAAGGTGGAGGCTGGCAGCCGATGGCTGCATGCCCGATAGCAGATTGGGTTTCATCGAATTCCTAGAGGTCGTAGTCAACTAAAACCGGGGTGTGATCTGTCCACCTGGCGTCATAGCTCGGTGCTCGATCAACTCGATAATTCTGCCCTAGAGCAGCCAGCTTCGGGGTCGCTAGCTGGTAATCGATTCTCCAACCGGCATCGGTGTCGAAAGCCTGTCCGCGGTATGACCACCAGGTGTAGGGGCCTGGGACACCTGGATGTGCAGCCCTGCCCATATCAACCCAACCCTGGGTAGCGAAGTTGTCGAAATAGGCACGCTCTTCAGGCAGGAAGCCTGCATTCTTGAGGTTGCCCTTCCAGTTTTTGATGTCCAACTCAGTGTGACCAACATTGAGATCACCGACAATCACTGTCAAAGGATTTGAGGTCAAAAGCTCCTGCATGCGCTTTTCCATCGCGTCCAAAAACTTGTATTTCTCAACCTGCTTTGGGGTGTCGGCTTCACCGGAGTGCACGTAGCAGCTAACAACAGTGAGCTTCCCCTTGGTGGTTTCGAAGTCGGCCTCTAGCCAGCGACCAGCGGAATCAAACTCCTGTGGTCCAAGCTCGGTTCTAACATCCAAGGCTGGCAGTTTGGAAACAATTGCGACACCGGCTCGACCCTTAGCACTGGCTTCATGGTCATAAATGTGCCAGTTGATACCCAGGTCCTCGGTCATCGCCTTCTCAAGTTCGTTCTTTGGAGCTCTGACCTCTTGAAGGCACAGAATGTCTACGTTCGAAGAACGGAACCAATCGGCCATGCCTTTTTTTGCGGCAGCACGAATACCGTTGACGTTGACTGTGGCGATGGTGAGCATTAGATAAGCCTAGGAGCTAAAGAATCGCGTAGAGATCAGAGCCGCGCAGCTCGATAGTGATTCTTCCGAGGGCGGTTCTGGCCGGACCAGAGATAACGGCACCAGTCTCTTGATCAAACCTTGCACCGTGGCAACCACAGGCAATCTCTCCGTCCCGCACGCCGGTCACGATGCAACCGGAGTGCGTGCAGGTGGCGCTGAAGCCGCGATAGTCGCCAGCCTTTGGCTGGGTCACCAAAATAGTCAGCATTTCATCGACCATGTACTTGTTGCCTGAGCCAACCATGATTTCCGATGCCGGACCGAGCAGTATCTCCCCGGCTAGTTCCTCTGGAGCCTGGTCAACAGAAGCACTCGGCGGGGTGGTCTTGGCAAGTTCGGGCTCCGCTGAACAAGCAGCCAGCGTGACGGCCGCTACAGAGGCAGCTCCAATTCCAAGCGCTTCTCTTCTTGCAATTTTCATTTCAAGAAGAACCTAAAAAGCGCTTATGGTCTTCCGCGTAGAATCGCCTGCTTGACCTCGGCAATTGCCTTCGTCACCTCAATGCCTCTTGGACATGCTTCGGTGCAGTTGAAGGTGGTGCGGCAGCGCCAGACACCCTCTTTGTCGTTGAGGATGTCAAGGCGAACCTGAGCAGCCTCATCGCGGGAGTCAAAGATAAAGCGGTGAGCGTTAACAATTGCAGCAGGACCAAAGTACTGACCGTCAGTCCAGAAGACGGGGCACGAGGTGGTGCAGGCGGCACAGAGAATGCACTTGGTGGTGTCGTCATAGCGTGCGCGGTCCTCAGGCGACTGTAGGCGCTCTTTCTGTGGCTTGTCCGATGCAATCAAGAATGGGTTTACATCTTTATATGCCTGGTAGAAGGGGTTCATGTCGACAATCAGGTCCTTCTCAACCGGAAGGCCCTTGATCGGCTCGATGTAGATCGGCTGTGTGATGTCTAGGTCTTTGATCAGGGTCTTGCAGGCAAGGCGGTTACGACCATTGATGCGCATCGCATCTGAACCACAGACTCCGTGTGCGCAGGAACGACGGAAGGTTAGCGAACCATCGATCTCCCACTTCACCTTGTGGAGGGCGTCAAGCACGCGGTCGGTGCCATACATCTCTACGTCGTAGTCAACCCACTTTGGCTCTTGGTCGGTCTCTGGGTCAAAGCGACGAATGAAGAGAGTTACCTTGAAAGAGGTGACTTCTGCGATTGCTTGCTCTGCCATTAGTACTTACGCTCCATCGGCTGGTAGTTGGTGATTACGACAGGCTTCCAGTCAACCTTGATGTTGGTCTTGGTTGCCTTGTCGGCCTTCTCAGTCTTGTAGGCCATGGAGTGAACCATGAACTTCTTGTCATCGCGATCTGGGTAGTCCTCACGAAGGTGAGCACCACGGCTCTCGCGGCGCTCGCGACAGGTGATAACGGTCACCTCAGCGAGATCGAGTAGGAAGCCAAGTTCAACTGCCTCGAGGAGGTCGGTGTTGAATCGCTTGCCCTGGTCCTGGATCGAGATCTTCTCGTAGCGAGCGCGCAGCTCCTGAATCTTGTCGAAGGCTTCGTTGAGGGTTTCTTCGGTGCGGAACACCTGGGCATTCTTGTCCATGGTCTCCTGCAGTTCCTTGCGAAGCTGGGCGACCTTCTCGTTGCCCTTGGATTTGCGCACCTTCTCAAGCATGTCGATAACACCCTGAGCGGCATCCTTAGGAACCGGAACCTGCTTGGCGGTCTTGGCGTACTCAACGGCATAACGACCGGCACGCTTACCAAATACGTTGATATCCAGTAGCGAGTTGGTGCCGAGGCGGTTTGCGCCGTGAACTGATACACATGCACATTCACCAGCGGCATACAGGCCTGGGACAACGGTGTTGTTGTCAGAGAGCACTTCTGCCTTGATGTTGGTTGGAATTCCACCCATGGCGTAGTGCGCGGTTGGGAACACCGGCACTGGCTCGGTGTAAGGCTCAACACCAAGGTAGGTTCTTGCAAACTCAGTGATGTCAGGAAGCTTGGCATCGATAACCGCAGGCTCGAGGTGGGTCAGGTCAAGAAGCACGTAGTCCTTGTTTGGACCGGCACCTCTACCCTCACGAACCTCGTTGGCCATGGCGCGAGCGACCATGTCACGCGGCGCTAGGTCCTTGATTGTTGGCGCGTAGCGCTCCATGAAGCGCTCACCCGATGCGTTACGAAGAATTCCACCTTCACCACGGGCAGCCTCAGAGAGCAGGATGCCCAGTCCGGCAAGGCCGGTTGGGTGGAACTGATAAAACTCCATGTCCTCAAGTGGCAGACCCTTGCGGAAGATGATGCCGACGCCGTCACCGGTCAGGGTGTGAGCGTTTGAGGTGGTCTTGTAAATCTTTCCGAAGCCACCGGTTGCAAAAACAATGGATTTACCAGCGAACACGTGAATGTCTCCGGTTGCCAATTCGTAGGCGACCACTGCGGCTGGCTTGTCACCATTCATGACCAGGTCAAGAACGTAGAACTCGTTGTAGAACTCGATGCCTAACTTGACGCAGTTTTGATACAGGGTCTGCAGAATCATGTGGCCGGTGCGGTCCGCTGCGTAGCAGCTTCTACGAACCGGAGCTTTGCCGTGATCGCGAGTGTGGCCACCGAAGCGACGCTGGTCGATCTTGCCATCCGGAGTTCTGTTGAAAGGTAGACCCATGTTCTCAAGGTCGATAACTGCCTCGACCGACTCCTTGGCCAAGATCTCGGCAGCATCCTGGTCAACCAGGTAGTCGCCACCCTTGACGGTGTCGAAGGTGTGCCACTCCCAGCTGTCCTCTTCAACGTTTGCAAGTGCTGCGGCCATACCACCCTGCGCAGCACCGGTGTGGCTGCGGGTTGGGAAGAGCTTGGACACAACTGCAACATTGGCGTGCGGGCCAGCCTCGATAGCGGCGCGCATGCCCGCACCACCGGCTCCAACAATTACAACGTCATGCTCGTGATGGATCACGTTTTGGTTTGACAATTTGTTCCTAACTAGTTGCTAGCTGGGCAGAAAGACGGAAGCAGTTCAGCGGCAGCGCCGGCTGGGCAAGGGTCAAAGGTGAAGATAACCAAGGTGCCCAGAATGATGAGCAAACCACACACCGCCCAAAGGGTTGTGTTCAGGGCCTGACGGACCTTCACCTTCTCGGTGTAGTCGTTCACGATTGTGCGCATGCCGTTGGTGCCGTGAATCATTGCGAGCCACAGCATCGCGAGATCCCAGTACTGCCAGAACGGGTCAGCCCACTTGCCCGCTACGAATGCGAAGTCGATGGCCTTGATGCCATCGCCCACGACGAGGTTTACCACCAGGTGGGTAAAGATCAAAACAACCAGCAGCGGTCCGGAGACGCGCATGAACAGCCAGCCGTACTTCTCCCAGTTGGCACCCTTACGAGTGCGAGGAGTGTTAGGGGTCTCGATTACAACGCTCATTAGTGCGCTCCAAAGACTCGTGCTAGGTGAACCGGAGCGAATGCCGCTACCGAAACCACGGTGATGATCATCACTGCCCAGAACATTACGTTCTGGTACTTGGTTCCCTTGGACCAAAAGTCGACAGCGATGATGCGCAGACCATTAAGACCATGGAACATGATTGCTGCCACTAGGCCCAGCTCGGCGGTACCGACAATCGGGGTCTTGTATGACTCGATAACCACGTTATAAGCCTCTGGGGAGACGCGAACCAAAGCAGTGTCAAGCACGTGAATAAGAAGGAAGAAGAAGATTGCAACACCGGTGATGCGGTGAAGCACCCAGGACCACATACCGACTTTGCCTCGGTAGAGGGTCCCCGCTGGCCGAACTGCCACGCTAGCCTCCATGGATAGTAAGGGATTAGTAAGAAGTCTAACCGCTTCAGGGTGGCTATCTTCCCCTGAACCACCGATTGCTTTAGGGTGATTCGGTGAGCAATCAATCTCCTAGTGAGCGTTTTTATGCCGTGATTCCAGCCGGTGGTGTGGGATCCAGGCTCTGGCCGCTCTCGCGAGCCAGCGCACCTAAGTTCCTCCACGATCTGACCGGCAGTGGGCAGACTTTGCTGCAGGACACCTGGGATCGACTCACCCCCATCTCCAACTCTCGAATCATGGTTGTTACCGGAGATGTTCACGCCCATGCGGTTGCAGACCAGTTGCCGGCGCTTGAGCAAAAAGACCTAATTCTCGAACCGAGCCCTAAAGACTCCACCGCCGCGATTGCCCTGGCTGCCGCTGTGCTGATGAAGCGTGAGCCAGATGTGATTATTGGCTCCTTTGCCGCAGACCACGTGATCACTGATACTCCAAAGTTTCATGCCGCGGTGGCTGAGGCTATCGAGGTTGCATCAACCGGAAAGATCGTGACGATTGGCCTGCAGCCAACCGAAGCCTCAGTCGCATTTGGTTACATCCACAAGGGAGACCGATTAGATTCCGAGTCCGCTTTCTCGGTTAGCGAGTTTGTCGAGAAGCCGAACATCAAGCTGGCCCGCAAGTATGTCGAGTCGGGGGAGTATCTGTGGAATGCGGGCATGTTTATCGCTCCGGCGAAACTACTTCTAGAAGTTCTATCTCAAACTCAGCCATCCCTTTATCAAGGCGTGATGACATTGGCGGAAAGCTGGGATCAGCCAAACCGCCAGGCAGTGCTCAGTCAGATTTGGCCAAGGCTCACCCAGATTGCTATTGACTACGCGATTGCCGAGCCGGCCGCAGCCCAGGGGTTGGTGGCCGTGGTTCCAGGTGTCTTCGAGTGGCACGATGTTGGAGACTTCGCTGCAATAGCCGAACTTCAGTCCCAGGGAAGAAAAGGCAACCTTGCTGTCCTGGGTCATGGCAAAGTTTTGGCCGACTCCTCATCCGGCATCTTGGTTAGTGACACCAATCGTCTCGTTGCCCTTATCGGACTAGAAGACGTGATTGTGGTTGACACCCCAGATGCGCTTCTGGTGACGACCAAGGAGCATGCTCAGAAAGTCAAGTCACTGGTGGATGTGCTGAAGCAATCGGGGCACTCAGAGCTTTTGTAACGAAATCGCTAAGGTTCTGTTTCACACGGCTTTAGCGCTCAAAACTGTCCTCGCGAACGGCTAGGCTTAGGTCAAATCGGCGCATCCGCGCCATCCATATTTCAGGAGGAAACCTTGAAGCTAAAGAATGCATCTGCCGCATTCGCCCTGCTGGGCGCATCGGCACTAGTGCTTACTGGTTGCGCTGCCGCACCAGAGGCCGAGCCGACCGCCAGCGAGACTGAGACCAGCGCTGCTCCAACCTTGGACTACCTAGCTTGTGCAGTATCCGACGAGGGTAGCTGGAACGACAAGTCCTTCAACGAGTCCGTTTACGACGGTCTAGTGAAGGCTCAGACTGAGCTTGGCGTTCAGATCGCTGACGCTGAGTCCAACACCCCAGAGGACTTCGCACCAAACCTACAGGCCATGGTTGACCAGGGCTGTGACGTTACCTTCGCAGTTGGTTTCGCACTTGTTGCTGACGTAAACGCAGCTGCAGCAGCTAACCCAGAGGTTCAGTTCGTAACCATCGACGGTTGGAGCGAGGGCAACGCAAACCTAAAGCCAGTTACCTACGCCATGAACCAGTCCAGCTACCTAGCTGGTTACCTAGCAGCTGCCTACTCAACCACCAAGGTTGTAGGTACCTACGGTGGAGTTAACATCCCAGCAGTGACCGACTTCATGTCCGGTTTCTACTACGGAGCAATGGCTTACGGTAAGGAGACTGGCACCGCAGTTAAGGTTGTCGGTTGGGACCCAGCCACCCCAGACAAGGGTGACTTCATGGGCGACTTCGCTCCTAACTCAGGTACCTCAAAGGCAATCGCAGCTGCTCAGCTAGTTGCTGGCGCTGACGTTATCTTCCCAGTAGCTGGATTCCAGTTCGGTGCAGTTTCTGAGGCAATCAAGGAGGCTGGCGTAAACGCAGTCATGATCGGTGTTGACAAGGACATCGCTCTAACCTCTCCTGAGTACGCACCATTGGTTCTAACTTCTGCTGAGAAGCGCATGACCAACGCTGTTTACGACATCCTTGCTGAGCTTTCCGCTGGCGGTGCCTTCACTGGCGACCCATACGTTGGAACCTTGGCAAACGGTGGAACCGGTCTTAGCCCGCTATACGAGTTCGAGTCCAAGGTCTCTGACGAGGTCAAGGCTCGCCTTGCAGAGCTAGAGGCCGGCATCATCTCTGGTGAGATCGACCCACTGAAGTAATTCAGTCAAAAGTAGAAGGGCCGCGGGGGAACTCGCGGCCCTTTTTCTTTGGCAGAATAGAGTGTCTGCACGAAGGAGTGCCAAGTGAAATTAGAGCTGCGCGGGATCACCAAGCGCTTTGGAACTTTGGTGGCAAACAATCAGATCAGCCTTACCGTTGAGCCGGGTGAAATCCATGCCTTGCTTGGCGAAAACGGTGCTGGTAAGTCCACCCTGATGAACGTTCTCTATGGCCTTTACCAGGCCGATGAGGGTGAGATTGTTCTCGACGGCCAAGCCCAGAAGTTCCGCGGACCCGGCGATGCAATGGCCGCCGGAATCGGAATGGTTCACCAGCACTTCATGCTCATTCCAGTTTTCACCGTGGCCGAGAACGTAGCCTTGGGACACGAGCCAACGAAGTTCGGTGGCAAGCTTGACATGGAAGCTGCCAGAAAGCGCGTTATCGAAATCTCCGACCGCTTCGGTTTCAATGTTGACCCGGATGCCCTGGTTGAAGATCTGCCGGTTGGCGTTCAGCAGCGCGTAGAGATCATCAAAGCGCTATCCAGAGACGCAAAAGTTTTGGTTCTAGATGAACCGACCGCGGTTTTGACCCCGCAGGAGACCGACGAGCTTATGGCCATCATGCGTCAGCTGGCGCAGAGCGGAACTTCGATTGTTTTCATCACTCACAAGCTGCGTGAGGTCAAAGAGGTTGCAAACCGCATCACCGTGATACGACTTGGTCAGGTGGTGGGATCGGCATCGCCTGAGGCATCAACATCTGAACTCGCCTCGATGATGGTTGGTCGCGAAGTTGACCTGGTGGTGGACAAAGAGAAGGCTGCTTTGGGTAACGAGGTGCTGAGTGTTGAAAACCTCGCGGTACTCGATGACCGACTGCAGCGCGCTGTGAACGGCATCAGCTTCTCGGTTCGAGGTGGCGAGGTGCTTGCCATCGCTGGAGTTCAAGGCAATGGGCAGACTGAGCTGGCGGAAGCTCTTCTAGGACTGAGGTCGCCAATCAAGGGCGGTTCAATCAAGATCTCCGGTAAGGAGCTAGCCGGAGCCAGTGTTCGAACCGTGCTTGAATCCGGAGTTGGCTACATCCCCGAGGACCGCAAGAAGGACGGTCTGGTTGGTGAATTCACCATCTCGGAGAACCTGATGCTGAATCAGTCGTTCCGTTCCAGATTCACCAAGGGGCTAAACATCAATTTCCCAACTCGCAAGAGTGTTGCAGTTGATTTGGTGGAGCGCTTTGACGTGAGAACCCCATCGATTGACACCCCAGCCGGAAAGTTGTCTGGCGGTAACCAGCAAAAGGTTGTTGTGGCGAGAGAGCTTTCTAGAGATGTGAATCTCTTGATCGCCTCGCAGCCGACTCGAGGCGTAGATGTTGGTTCCATCGAATTCATTCATGAACAAATCGTTGCGGAGCGCGATGCCGGCAAGGCTGTGGTTTTGATTTCTACCGAGCTTGATGAAGTGTTGGCCCTCGCGGATCGAATCGCCGTGATGTATCGAGGCCAAATTGTCGGAATCGTTGGGCCTGAGACATCAAGAGAGACGCTAGGAAAGATGATGGCGGGAGTAAGCGCATGACGGAAAAAGAAGATCGCTTTTCGCAGGCGCTGAAAGAGATTCTCTCCGGCAGTTTCACTCGCACGCTGCTAGCGGTAGTGCTGGGATTCGTGGTCGGTGCCCTCTTCATGATCGGCTCCAACAAAGAGTTTCTAGCTTCGCTTGGCTACTTCCTCTCGCGTCCGGGTGATGCATTTGCAGCTGCCTGGAACGTCGTATCCACCGGCTACGGTGCGTTGATCAAGGGTGCGATCTACAACGCCGACGCGGACACGTTTGAGAAGGCAATCCGTCCTTTGACTGAGACGCTTCGACTCGGTGCACCTTTGGTTGCCGCAGGCCTCGGCATCGCTTTGGCTTTCCGAGTGGGGCTATTCAACATCGGTGGTACCGGTCAGCTAATTTTCGGAATGATCTTCTCGACCTGGATTGCAACCCGAGTTGAGTTGCCCTTCCTGATTCACATGGTCGTCGCGATGATTGCTGGAATCCTCGGTGCATCTCTCTTAGGTGCTCTGGTCGGATACCTAAAGGCAAGATCTGGCGCTCACGAAGTGATCCTCACCATCATGCTCAATTACATTGCGCTCTCGTTCTTTACCTTCCTGATGCGAGACCCAGCGATTTTGCAGGCGGAGGACTCGGCGGGTAACCCCAAGGCTGCGCCTCCAGCGGAAACAGCAATGCTGCCCAAGCTGTTTGGAGATCAGTACGCGCTGCACTGGGGTCTGGTAATCGCATTGGTTTCAGTCGTTGTTTATTGGTGGCTAATGGAGCGGTCAACTGTTGGCTTCAGACTGCGGATGGTCGGTTTCAACCCAGACGCTGCTAAGACGGCGGGAATCAATGTCAATCGCACCTACGTAGTTGCCATGGCACTTTCGGCAGCGTTCGTGGGTGTTGCCGCGGGCAATCAGGCCTTGGGTGTAAACATCGGTGTTACTCCATCCACGCATGCCAACATCGGTTTCGACGCCATCACCGTGGCACTGCTCGGCGGATCCTCAGCACCGGGTGTGCTATTGGCCGGTTTGCTGTTTGGTGCCTTCAAGGCCGGGGCTCCATCAATGCAGGTGATTGGAATATCTCCCGAGGTTTTGGGCATCGTTCAGGGTGCGATTGTTCTATTCATCGCAGCTCCACCTTTGATCAGGGCGCTATTTAGGCTGCCAAAGCCGCAGAATACGAATGCACTCGGTGCCCTAACTGCGAAGCTGTTCAAGAGAGGGGGTGCCAAGTGAACCTCTCGAAGGAAGAGAAGGTGGGTTTCAAGACCCCGTTGGTGATGTCGGGTATGGCACTTTTGGTGCTCTACTTCTTCGGAATTTCGGGTAAGCCTGGCGAGGTGGCATTCGAGCTGTCTCGGCGCCAGGATGCGATTCAGCTTCCGAGCATCACGGTTGACTCGATGCAGCTGGGCACCTTCGCCGGATCGCTGATGCTTTTGGTTGCCGGGGCCTCGGTCTACCTATCCCTGAAAAATCGCAAGACTCCAATCTGGACGTCCATTTTGTTCGGAGTCATCGGAGTCGTTTCGCTCCTCGGTTGGCTTGCTGCCGGAAATGCTGTTCCCGTTGCATTCATCGCTGGAACCGCTCTGGTTCTTGCGGTGCCAATCATTCTTGGGTCGATGGCCGGTGTGATGAGTGAGCGAGTGGGTATCACCAACATCGCAATCGAAGGTCAGCTCTTGACCGGTGCCTTTATGGCCGCGGTGGTCAGCACAATCACGAAGAACTATGCGTTGGGTATTTTCGCTGCCATGTTCACCGCAGCGCTGATGTCAATGATCTTGGCGGTGTTCGCTATCAAGTACCTGGCTCAGCAAATCATCGTTGGTGTTGTACTGAACGTGTTGGTGATCGGAATCACAAACTTCCTCTACCAGCAGTGGCTCACTGAGGACAGCGAAAACGTCAACTTCCCCGGCACCCTGGACATCATCAAGATCCCTATTTTGAGCGATATTCCGGTCATTGGTCCGGTGCTGTTTGAGAACCGACTAACCGTCTACGCAGCGCTATTGATTGTTCCTCTACTGTGGTTTGTCATGTTCAAGACCAAGCTCGGCTTGAGGGCAAGAGCGGTGGGCGAGCACCCGCTTGCTGCTGACACCGTTGGCGTGAACGTTGGTCGAACCAGATTCTGGTGGGTCACCATCGGAGGCGCAATTGCAGGCTTCGGCGGTGCCGCGCTCACCATCGGTGGCGGTGGTGCCTTTGGTCGTGAAATGTCAGGTGGCCTTGGATTCATCGCACTTGCGGTAATGATCCTGGGTCGTTGGCACCCAATCTATGCCGCTCTCGCTGCTTTGCTATTCGGCTTCTCAATCATCCTGCGTGTTTGGGCCAACCAGGTAAGCCCGGGTATTCCATCGGACTTCATCACCATGGTCCCTTACATCGTGACAATCATCGCGGTGGTCGGTTTCGTGGGCAGGTCTAGGCCGCCGAAGGCACTGGCTCAGCCTTACACCAAGGGGTAATCATGGAGATTGACTGGGATGTATTGAAAAAGGCAGCCATCAAGGCACTTGATGGCTCCTACTCCCCGTATTCCAAGTTCCCGGTTGGGGCCGCGGCACTGACCGATGATGGGCGGCTTATTACTGGTGCAAACATCGAGAACGCTTCCTACGGTCTAGGTCTTTGCGCCGAGTGCTCGCTGGTCAGCGAGCTGTTTAGAACCGGTGGCGGCAAGCTGGTTGCATTTGCCTGTGTCGATAAGCATGGAAACGAACTGATGCCCTGCGGAAGGTGTCGCCAGTTGCTCTATGAGCACCACGCACCAGGCATGCTGTTGAACACCGTTTCGGGAATCAAGACCATCTACGAGGTCTTGCCAGATGCCTTCGGGCCAGAAGACCTAGTGGAGCGCAAGTGAGTTTTAGTGCCGTTGAACTGATCATCAAAAAGCGCGAACGCGGTGAGCTAACCACGGATGAGATCCGCTGGTTGGTAGCTGCCTACACCGCCGGTTCTGTTGCCGATGAGCAGATGAGTGCTATGGCGATGGCTATTTTGCTCAACGGCATGAACCGTCGTGAGATTCGTGATCTAACCCTCGCGATGATTGATTCCGGCGAGCGGCTGGAATTCCATGGTCTAAATGCACCCACGGCAGATAAGCATTCAACCGGTGGGGTTGGCGACAAGATCACTTTGCCGCTTGCACCGTTAGTTGCCTCTTACGGCGTGGCCGTGCCACAGCTAAGCGGTAGAGGCCTGGGTCACACCGGTGGCACCCTGGACAAATTGGAGGCCATCCCTGGCTGGCAGGCGCACCTTTCAAACACCGAGCTCTACTCACAGCTGGCCGAGGTTGGCGCGGTGATTTGTGCTGCGGGTTCGGGCCTGGCTCCAGCAGACAAAAAGCTCTACGCCCTCAGAGATGTCACGGGAACGGTAGAGGCCATCCCGCTAATTGCATCATCAATCATGTCCAAGAAAATTGCTGAGGGAACTTCGGCGCTGGTCTTGGATGTAAAGGTGGGGTCTGGGGCATTCATGAAGACCTTGGATCGTGCCACCGAGCTTGCTCAAACTTTGGTTCAGCTTGGCCAAGATGCAGGAGTTAAGACATCGGCTCTGCTCACGGACATGTCAACACCACTTGGAAAAAAGATTGGCAATGCTCTCGAGGTTGAGGAATCGGTCGAGGTGTTGCAGGGTGGCGGTCCGGCGGATGTCGTGGACCTCACCGTTGAGCTAGCTGCCGAAATGCTTCGACTGGTTGGTATCGATACTGACCCTCGCCAAAACCTGCAAAACGGTAAGGCCTATGACAAGTGGCGCCAGATGATCTCAGCTCAGGGTGGCAACCCCGATGCCCCGCTTCCAAAGGCCAAACACTCAACTCAGATCCTGGCACCGACCAGCGGTGTGATAACCAAGCTCGATGCGCTAGATGTTGGTGTAGCTTCCTGGCGCCTAGGGGCTGGACGCGAGCGCAAAGAAGATGCAGTCCAGTTTGGCGCGGGTATCGAATTACACGCACAGCTTGGCGATCGCATCGAGGCCGGGGCGCCGCTGATGACCCTGTTTACCGATACTGAGGACAAGTTCCCAAGAGCCATCGAACTTGCAGAGCAAAGCTTTGAAATCGGCGATCACCAGGTGAGCCGTAAGCTCATCCTGAACAGAATCAGTTAGGAATCACGTTGGACATCAAGTCACTGCCAAAAATCTCACTTCACGACCACCTCGACGGTGGCTTGCGTCCAAGCACAATTGTTGAGCTCTCAGCCGAGGTTGGCCACAAGCTGCCAACCACAGATGCAGCCGAGCTCGGCAACTGGTTCACCGAGAGTGCGAACTCGGGGTCCCTAGTTCGTTACCTGGAGACTTTTGATCACACTGTTGCTGTCATGCAAACTCGCGAGGGCTTGGAGCGGGTCGCCTACGAGGCTGTTCTGGATTTGGCCGAGCACAACGTCATCTACGGCGAGTTGCGCTGGGCACCAGAGCAGCATCTATCCAAGGGGCTTACTTTGGATGAGACCGTTGAGGCTGTGCAGGATGGTTTAGAGCGCGGCATGGAAGAGGTGGAGCAGCGCGGCGGATTTATCCGCACCGGTCAGCTGGTTACCGCAATGCGTCACGCCGACCGTGGGCTTGAGATTGCTGAGCTTGCAATTCGCCACCGCAACAACGGAGTGGTTGGTTTTGACATCGCTGGTGCCGAGAAGGGCTTCATGCCCGTTCGTCACAAGATCGCTTTCGACTACCTAGCTAGTGAGCTGTTCCCGGTAACCGTTCACGCGGGTGAGGCTGATGGCGTTGAGTCAATTCGCGATGCCATTGTCTCGGGTCGCGCCTTGAGATTAGGTCACGGTGTCAGGTTGGTTGAGGACATCATGTTCTCCAGAACCGATGGTGATACTGATCTGGTGGTTTTGGGTGAGGTTGCCCAGTGGGTGCATGATCGGGAGATTGCCCTGGAGACCTCGCCGTCTTCAAACCTGCAAACCGGCGCTTTTGCAATGCTCGGTGACACCATGAGTGACCACCCATTCGACATTCTGTATGAGCTAGGTTTCAAGGTCACGGTCAACACCGACAATCGCTTGATGAGCGGAACCAACTTGACCAAGGAGCTCGAGATTCTGGTCGACACCTTCGGCTACAGTCTCGCGGATTTGGAGCAGTTCCAGCTCAATGCTGCCTCAGCTGCGTTCCAAGGTCTGCCGGAGCGCGAAGAGTTGATGGACATGATCGAATTGGGTTTTGCAAGTGCCGCTAGCTAGCGCATTTGGTTCAAATTCAATTTCCCTCTATACCCACGCTGCTGATTTTGAATCTGCCGTTGCGCTGGCTGTCCAGAATCTGGTAGCCGACGGAAGAGCCCGGCCTGA
Source organism: uncultured Aquiluna sp. (assembly GCA_964597935.1). GTDB lineage: Bacteria > Actinomycetota > Actinomycetes > Actinomycetales > Microbacteriaceae > Aquiluna. The sequence continues at coordinate 32,179 of CAZQZY010000001.1, forward strand.
ATACCTTGACGAAGTAATCGGTAACCTCAAAACCTTGGGTCCCTACTTCGTCATAGCACCCGGCATAGCACTGGCACATGCCAAAGCATCAGCTGCAGTCTTAGAGGTAGGTTTTTCGCTGGCAAAGTTTGAACAGCCGCTTGTGTCAGGTTCCGCGAACGATCCAGTGAGGCTGGTCTTTGCCTTCTGTGCCGTGGATTCCACTTCACACATCGAAATTCTTGGAGAGTTTGCAAACTGGCTATCGACACCAGGAATTGTGAATTCTTTGCAAAATGCTTCCGCTGAGAGCGTGATTCGGAGCTTGCTCTAAGGCTTCAAGGTTAGGTTTTAGGCATGAAGATTTATGCGGTCTGCGGAGCAGGTATTGGGACGAGTGTTTTATTGAAGTCCAATGCCGATCGGGTCCTATCCCAGCTCGGTATTGAAGCCGAGGTTCACGCCGTTTCCATCGAAGCTGCTTTGGCCGCGGAGTCACCGGCTCAAATTGTGCTTGCGACTGAGGAGCTGGTTGAGAAGCTAAGTGGTATTAGATCAGAGGTAATACCGGTGAAGAACATCTTCGACCTCGAAGAGTTGACGACCAAACTGCAGCTCTCGCTGGGGTAATCTGAGGGGCATGTCTAACCCCGGAAATACCAAAAGAACCGAGCTGAAGCGCATTGCACACAAAGCTTCACATTCTCAAACCGAGCTTTATCGAATCCTGGATTCCAACCTAGTTGCCCATGTCGGCATAATCTTCGATGGCGCTCCTCTGGTGATTCCGATGGCCTATGGGCGAGTTGGTAACACCCTATATCTGCATGGCTCATCGGGCTCTCGATTGATGCGCGCCCTGAGTGCCAATCCCGCAGTTTGCATCTCCATCACTCACCTCAAGGCCCTGAAGGTAGCTCGCAGCACTTTCCACTCCGGCATGAACTATGACTCTGTTGTCATCTTTGGAAATGCGGCTCTGGTGCCAGATGAGAAAAAGGCCTGGGCACTGGATGCCATCAGCGATGCAATCCTCCCGGGCCGCATGGCCGAGGTTCGACCAAGCAGTAAAAAAGAGGCAGCAGCAACTCTGATCATTGAGGTTGAGTTGGATGAAACCTCGGTGAAGATTTCCAACGGTGTCGTCGAAGACGAACCAGAAGATCTGGGGACTTCAGTCTGGGCTGGCTTGGTTCCGATTCAAACTGTGGTTGGCGAACCAACGCCATCCGATGCAGAGACAGCGGCGCTCCCGCTACCGGAGAGCGTGAAGCGCTTTATCGCAGACTATCCAGGTAATCGGTTGCGAAACTCTTGAGTTCTGCTAGGCCTTTGGTGGCCAGTTCGTCTGTCTCAGCGGAAAACTGCAGGTAGCACTTGAGCTTTGGCTCTGTACCGCTAGGTCGAATAATCATTCTCAGATTCGAATTTGCAATGATCACACCATCGGTTTTTTGAAGTCTTAGACCAAGGCTTAGGTCCTCGAAATCTACGTTCTGGCCCAGCACTTCGGCGAGTGGCTTGGCTCGCACCCCACTCATGATCTTGGCAATAACACTCAGCTCGGTAACGCGAATTGAAACCTGCGAAGTCTTTAGGTAGCCGTAGCGCTGGTTGAGCTTGTCGATGTGATCGATCAAAGTCATACCCTTGGCCTTTAGCCGCCTCGCAATATCAACAATCACAACCGCGGCGGTGATGCCATCCTTGTCTGGGGTGTGAGAGGGATCCACGCAGTAGCCCAGCGCCTCCTCATAGCCATAGCCAAGGTTTTTCACCTTTGAAATCCACTTAAATCCGGTCAAGGTTTGCTCGTATTTGACTGAGTGGTACTTGGCCAAGTTGGCAAGGGATGCAGAAACGATTGAGTTCGCAATCACGGTTGCCCGTTTTGAACTAACGAGCTCCTCGGCGAGGACTAGGCCCACCTCGTCACCGGTAAGCATGCGATAGCTGTTTGCACTTCGCACCCCAACCGCGAGCCGGTCTGCATCTGGGTCGTTGGCAATTATCAAATCGGATGAATTCTCAATCGCAGCCGCCAAAGCGAGATCCATCGCCCCTGGCTCCTCGGGGTTAGGAAAACTCACCGTTGGGAAACTACCGTCTGGTTCTTGTTGCTTCGAAACGGAACTCCACTCAATCCCCATGGCTTCAAAGATTGGCTTTATAACCCGATAGCCAACGCCGTGCATCGCGGTGTATGTGATTTTCAGTGGCGTCTTTGGAGATTGAGCCAGACTGATCGCACGTTGGATGTAATGCTCTAGCTCCTCCGATCCGAGCATCTCAATCTGATCCGACTGAGGGATTTCTTCGAATCGAATTGTTTGTGCGATTTCAGTAATGTGCGAGGCGATCTCAGCATCCTGCGGAGGGACCAGCTGTGAACCGAAAAGGTCTCCACCTAGGTAAACCTTGTATCCGTTATCTCGTGGTGGGTTGTGGCTTGCTGTCACAACAATCGTGGCACTGGAACCCAGTCTTGCTCCAGTGAAGCAGGCAACCGGGGTCGGCACCTTGGAGTCAAACAACTTGGCCTTGATGCCCTGGGCGGCAAAAATCCTTGCCGAATCCAGCGCAAAAATGTCTGAGTTGATACGACCGTCGTAACCAATAACAACACTGAGTTCGCCAGTTGGGTCCAAAAACTCGGCACGGTTTGCCTCCAAGAATCTCGCGATTGCCAAGGCTGCCTGCGCAACCACGATGCGATTCATGCGATTGGGGCCAGCTCCAAGCTCCCCGCGGAGTCCCGCTGTTCCGAACTCAAGGCGAGTTGAGAATCTTGAACGCAATTCCTCCAGATTGTTCTCGTCGAGAATTGCTTGAAGCTCAGCCCGCGTCTGAGGGTCTGGATCCTGGTTTAGCCAGTCGAGAGCAAGTTGTTTGAAGTCCATTAGATCTTGGCAACAATCTTTGAAAGTAGAGCTGAAATACGAGCCTCAGCATCCTTACCGGCCTGGATCACCTCTTCGTGGCTAAGCGGGGTGGTTTGAATTCCTGCCGCCAGGTTGGTGATCAAAGACATACCTAAGATTTCCATGCCAGCCTCTCGGGCGGCAATGGCCTCGAGCGCTGTTGACATTCCAACGATGTGACCACCCATGATCTTCGCCATCTGAACCTCGGCTGGAGTTTCATAGTGAGGGCCGCGGAACTGAACATAAACTCCCTCATCCAGGCTTGGATCGACCTCACGGGCCAGCGCTCGCAAACGCTTTGAGTAAAGGTCGGTGAGGTCGATAAAGGTTGCACCCTCGAGAGGAGAGTTGGCCGTGAGGTTGATGTGGTCCGAGATCAAAACTGCTGCACCACCGGCCCACTCGGGTTTAATGCCTCCAGCGCCATTGGTCAAAATCATGACCTTTGCCCCTGCGGCAGCAGCGGTGCGCACGGAGTGCACCACAGCGCGAACACCGTGGTTTTCGTAGTAGTGGGTGCGAGCACCGATTACCAGGGCGTGCTTCCCGCTGGGTAGTTTGACGGATCGCAAGGTGCCAACGTGTCCGTGAACTGCGGGCTTTGAAAAACCAATGATTTCTGTGGCAGGGATAACGCTGACTGTCTCACCGATCAGGTCAGCCGCCTTAGCCCAGCCAGAACCCAGAGTTAGGGCGATGTCGTGCTGCGGAATGCCTGATTTCTCGGCAATTTGTTTGGCAGCCTCAGCTGCAATTTCGAAGGGGTTTGCTTGCGCATCATTGAGCGGATTAACCATAAAAGTCAGTCTAGCTAACCCAAGGGACGCCAGAACTAGGCCAGAATGTCATGGTGAGCTCAAACTCAGTACAACACAGAATTGTCATTATTGGTGGTGGCCCAGGTGGCTACGAAGCTGCCAGGGCTGGGCGTCAGCTCGGTGCCGAGGTGGTGCTAATTGAGGAATCTGGAATCGGTGGCAACGCCGTTCTAACAGACGTTGTCCCATCCAAGACACTGATCGCAACCGCGGAGGCTGCTCAGCGAGTTGCGCTGGCACAAACCCTAGGAGTCAACTTTTCGGTTGACGGCAAAGAGGTTCACCCCAAGGTCGAGGTCGACATGGCTGCGGTAAACAAGCGACTCCTTGCCTTGGCAAAAAGCCAATCCGAGGACATGCTCACCACTTTGAAGGATGAGGGTGTCAGAGTCATTTCCGGACGTGGTCGCCTGGATGGAAACCACCACGTAATTGTTGAGCCAACCTTGGGTGGCGAGCCAGAGCGCATAGAGGCCAAAACAATCATTGTCGCAACCGGTGCTCACCCAAGAGAACTACCAACCGCGGTCCCAGACGGCGAGCGCATCCTTACCTGGAAACAGCTCTACAGCCTTGACACCCTCCCAGAACACATGATTGTGGTTGGCTCTGGAGTCACCGGTGCCGAGTTCGCCTCCGCCTATCTTGACCTTGGTAGCAAGGTGACGCTGATCTCTTCACGCGACAAAGTGCTCCCCGGTAATGATGCCGATGCGGCGGATTTGATTGAGGGAGTTTTTCTTCGACGCGGCATGCAGATTTTGAACAAGGCTCGTGCTGAGAGGGTTGAGGCAACACCAACTGGTGTGCGTGTCACCTTGGCAACGGGAGAGGTGGTCGAGGGCTCACATTGCCTGATGGCGGTTGGTGCAATTCCAAACACCGCGGGTCTTGGCCTGGAAGAGGCGGGCATCAAGCTCACCGAAACCGGGCACGTAATCGTGAATAAGGTTGCAAGAACCTCTCGTGCGAATGTGTATGCAGTCGGAGACTGCTCGACCGCGTTGCCGCTGGCTTCGGTGAGCGCGATGCAGGGTCGCACCGCCGTCTACCACACCATGGGTGATGTTGCTGCCCCCACCAGGCTTCGCAACGTTGCATCAAACGTCTTCACCTCTCCAGAGATTGCATCAGTCGGCTGGTCTCAGTCAGAGATCGAGCAGGGTCTGGTTCGAGGTGAGATCGAGAAAGTCATGCTCGAGGTAAATCCAAGAGCAAAGATGCAGGGAATCCGCGAAGGCTTTATCAAGCTCTACGCGTCTATCGGGTCAGGCACAGTAATCGGCGGTGTTGTGGTTGCGCCGAGGGCATCAGACCTGATTTACCCAATCGCAATGGCGGTTGAAAACCGTTTGACGGTGGATCAACTTGCCCGCACCTACACGGTTTACCCATCGCTCTCTGGCTCAATTGCCGAGGCAGCCTCGGCACTTCACCAGCCAATCGATTAGTCGACGATATCTAGCAGCCTGGTTCCAGCCGAGATAGTCGTTCCTGCTTCAACGTTTATCGCTGAGATCTTGCCAGATCGGTGCGCAGTCAGTGGCTGCTCCATCTTCATAGCCTCGAGAACCACCACGAGGTCACCCTCTGAAACCTGTTGACCCTCGGACACCGCAATCTTCACAACCGTGGACTGCATGGGTGCCACCAAGCTGTTGCCCTTGGCACCGGTGTGTGATGAAGATGAGGAACTCTTGGCTCGCTTAGGCGCGTGACCGGCGGCTGAACCAACCTCACCAACTAGAAGACGCTTTGGAACCGATACCTCAAGTCGCTTGCCTGCAACCTCGACCACGATCTCGTGTCTTGGCTCATCGGTGGGGAGCTCCTCGGCCTGGCCACTCCAGGCCGGAATCTGATTGTCCCACTCCGTCTCAATCCAGCGAGTGAATACTTTGAACTCACCCTTGGGTGCGGTGAAGGCCTCGTGATTCACAATCTCGCGGTGGAAAGGTAATACGGTTGGCAGTCCCAAAACCTGCATCTCAGCAAGCGCTCGTCTGGAGCGCTCAAGAGCCTGCTCACGGGTTTCACCAGTAACAATCAGCTTCGCCATCATCGAGTCGAAGTTACCGCTGATCACATCACCGGAAACTACTCCGGAATCAACTCGAACACCCGGTCCACTTGGAGCCTGGAAGTGATGCACGGGACCTGGGGCAGGTAGGAAGTTTCGACCCGGATCCTCACCATTGATGCGGAACTCAAAACTGTGTCCGCGAACCTCGGGGTCTGAGTACTCGAGCTTCTCACCCTGCGCAATTCTGAACTGCTCACGCACCAAATCAAGGCCGGTGACCTCTTCTGACACAGGGTGCTCAACCTGCAATCTGGTGTTCACCTCTAGGAAGGAGATGGTTCCATCCTGGGCAACTAGGAACTCACAGGTTCCCGCTCCCTGGTAGCCAACCTCTTTCAGGATGGCCTTGGAGGATTCGTAGAGGCGCTGGTTCTGCTCCGCAGTCAGAAACGGAGCTGGTGCCTCTTCGACAAGCTTTTGGTGGCGACGTTGCAGCGAGCAGTCTCTGGTAGAGACCACGACCACGTTGCCGTAGGCATCTGCGAGACACTGGGTCTCCACGTGTCTTGGCTTGTCCAGGTACTTCTCGATGAAGCATTCGCCACGTCCAAAGGCGGCAATCGCTTCGCGAGTTGCAGACTCGAACAGCTCCTTGATTTCAGAGCTCTCGCGAACGATCTTGATGCCACGACCGCCACCGCCGTAGGCGGCCTTGATCGCTACCGGAAGACCGTGCTTGGCGACGAACTCTTCTACCTCTGCGACGCTCTCGACTGGGTTGATGGTTCCAGGTGCAAGCGGAGCCCCAACCTTTTCGGCAACCTTGCGAGCGGAAACCTTGTCGCCCAGCTGTTCGATTGCGGCAGGAGGAGGTCCAACCCAAATCAATCCTGCTTCGATTACTGCCCTGGCAAAATCGGCATTCTCAGATAGAAATCCGTATCCCGGGTGAACTGCATTCGCACCGCTTCGTTTTGCCACCTTGATCAACTTGTCAATCACCAGATAGGTCTCGGCTGCGGTTGTGCCCGAAAGTGAGTAAGCCTCATCCGCGTGCTTGACGTGTTGGGCATCGCGGTCGCCATCGGCATACACCGCAACGGTCAGGATCCCGGAGTCCTTGGCGGCTCTAATGATTCGAATGGCAATCTCACCGCGGTTAGCGATAAGTAGTTTCTCAATGCGGCGAAAGCTCATAATTGGATAGCTTATTGGCGATTTGGTGCGTTATTTTGGCGGCATGCGACAAAAAAACTAAGGAATCGTTTGGGTTATCTCCAAAGCAACTGGTAGTCGTGTCCCAGGTCAGTCACCATCTTGCGAAGACCGACAAGGGATAGGCCCACCACAGTGTGATAGTCGCCCTCGATGTGCTCCACAAATGCACCACCGATTCCATCGATCGTGAAAGCCCCAGCCACATTCAACGGCTCACCGGTTGCGACGTACTTTGTGATTTGTGCATCACTCAGGTTCGCGAAGTGAACCTTGGTCTGAGTGACCAATGTCACACCTTCTCCTGAAGTGGTGTCGATTAGGTGGTGGCCAGAGTGCAGTACCCCGTGGTTCCCTCGAAGTGCTTGCCAGCGATCGAAAGCGACTTCTGGATAGAGCGGTTTACCTAAAATCTGACCCTCAAACTCCAGCGCGCTATCACAGCCAAGAACCAGCGATGTCGGGTAGGAATCGGCGACTGCCTCCGCCTTCGCCTTGGCAAGCAGCCCAGTCAGCTCTGCTGCGGTGTTGGGCTTTAGTAAGTCGACCAGTGCTTCCTCGTCAACGCCGGGTGAGACTGCTTCGAACCTAATTCCCGCATCTGTTAGCAGTTTCTTGCGGGCGGGTGATGTAGAAGCTAGGACCAGTTTTTGCACATTCTCAAGGTTAGCTGTGGAACACTTGGCGAGTGATTCTGGAATTAGAAATAGAGCGCGTAGCTCACGGCGGTGTGTTCGTTGCAAGGCACGAGGGAAAAGTTGTCTTTGTCGAAGACGCCATTGATGGCGAGGTCGTGAAAGCTCAGGTCTATCAGGATCAGGGCAGCTTCCTCCGGGCCAAGACCATTGAGGTTCTGAAGCCCAGCGAACACCGGGTGAAGCATTTTTGGAAAGCGGCCTCACAAGGTGCCGGCGGGGCGGAGTTTGGCCACATCGCCCTCGAACATCAGCGCACACTCAAAGCTCAGGTTCTTGCTGAGGCGCTGGAGCGCATGGCCGGCATCGACAGGCCGACCGAGGTCCAAGCGATGCCGTCAGATGCTCAGCGGAACGGGCTGCACTACCGCACCAGGGTTCAGCTCAACGTTGATGCCGGCGGCACAGCCGGACCCAGCAGGGTGCGAAGCAATGAGATTGTGTTCACCAAAGACCTGCCGCTTGCGGTTCCCGAGATTGAGGAACTTGGACTTCAGCTAAAGAACTGGTCCGGGGTTGAGAAAATCTCAGTAGCCGCAAGCTCTACCGGGGATCTCCAGTGGCTGGTAGACAAAAAGATCAACGGCTCAGAGCGTTTGGTAGAGCGTGTGGCGGACCGAACTTTCCGCCTCAGCTCAGGAGCATTTTGGCAGGTGCACACCGACGCCCCTCGAGCACTGACTAGCGCCGTGATTGCCGCTGCCAAGTCTGTGGGTTTCAATCCCGAGAAGCAGAATCTAGATCTGTACGCGGGTGCCGGTTTGTTCAGTGCAACTTTGGCGCAGGCGTATGGAGGCGCTCGCTTTTTGGCGGTCGAAAACAACAAACAGGCTGTCGCTGATGGCGAAAAGAGCGCTCGCGACCTGACCGATTTGAAGTTCGAAAAGTTTGATGTTCTTGAATTTCTAAAGCGCACCAAACCCGGCTATGACACTGTGATCATGGACCCACCACGCTCCGGTGCGGCCGGCAAGGTTATCGGCGCCTTGGTGAAGCTTGAACCAAGAAACATTATTTATGTCGCCTGCGATCCGGTTGCCCTGGCTCGCGACCTGAAACTGCTCATGGCAGCGGGTTACCAAATGAGGGGACTGGAAAGCTTCGATATCTTCCCTCACACGCACCATTTTGAGTGCGTAGCGACGCTTTCTCGGGAGTAGCCTTAGAAGCTATGGAACCTGTACGTGTAGCGATTTTGGATGACCATGAAGCCGTGCGCCTGGGTTTTGCAGGCACCTGTAAAGAATTCAACTTTGAGCTGCTCGGTTCGGCAGCCACCGTGCCAGAACTGCTGACCCAAATCGAGGGAAAAGACGTCGAGGTAGTCGTCACCGATCTCTCGCTTTCAGACGGCTCTCTGGTATCTGACAACGTGGAGCAACTCGTTCAAGCTGGCCCCGCGGTTTTGATTTTCTCCATCGCGGATAAGCCATCGTTGATGCGTGCCGCACTAAAGGCCGGTGCCACGGCTATCGTTCCCAAGTCACAGCCAATGTCTGAGCTTGCGGAGGCAATTCGTTTAGCTGCCAAGGGTGTGATTATCAACAACCCTGAAACATCAGCGATGATCGATGCCGACCTGCTATTCAAAGAGGCCAAGCTCTCTGCCAGGGAGCGTGAGGTCCTTTCCCTTTACGCCTCGGGCATGAGCCTGAAGCAGGTGGCATACGAACTTCAGATCAAGCAGTCCAGTGCCAAGGAGCACATCGATCGAGTCAGGGTCAAGTACGCCAGGCTCGGTAGAGAGGCTGCCACCAAGGTTGATCTTTTCAAGCGAGCCGTTGAGGACGGGATCCTCTCTGGAGAAATGCTCTAGTGAACACTCAGCTCTCATCTGCTGCTAGCTCAAAGCTAGAACAGTTGATCAGAAGGCTTTTTGCACTAACCGTCGCTTTAGCGAGCATTGAAACCTTTGCCAATGCTTTCAACCAACTAGAACTTCTAACCCCACTGGGCCAAGCTTCAGTCTGGCTGCTGTTGCTAGTTGTAGTTCTGATATTGGTCACCACATGGCCCAGGGTGGGAACTGATCTGTTTCTGTATTTCTACTCGGTGCTGTCACTTCTATACATGGCGTCCTGGCCCCTGGCGGTATCGGATCCGGCTCTTTTACCCTCGGAATTCCAACCTTGGATCTGGTGGGTTATCGGCATGGGCGTTGTGGCCATGGGTGTGGTTGCGAGGCCATGGGTGGCCCTTGGCTATTTGCTTGTGACCACTTTCTCCTGGTTCCTACTCAACACCTCATACTTCGGGGGCGCTGCCGATCCGTGGGTGACCTTGCAGGACTCTACGTATATCTTCTTGTTCGGTGGCACGATTCTCGGTCTGTTCATTCTGGTTCGTGACTCAGTAAAGAAAGTTGACCTCGCAAACTCTGCAGTGATTCAGGCGGCGGTAGCTCAGGCCTCTGTCGACGCCACTGAGCGCGAGCGCCAGCGAATCGATGCCTTGGTTCATGACAAGGTTTTGAATACCCTGCTGCTTGCCGCAAAGGCCAAAACCAAGGACGAGGAGCAATCCGCGGCAAAGCTGGCGAAGGAGGCGATCCACTCGCTTCGCATGGCCCAGCGAGAACCTGATGATTCCTCCACGGTTTCACAGCTCGGTCTATTCAGGGCCCTCAAGCGGGTTGCGGAACAGATGAACAAAGACATAGCGGTTGATATTCAGTCTGGTGGCACCGAGGCAATCCCGCAGCAGGTTGCTCAGGCACTCACGGAGGCAACCATTCAGGCCATCGATAACGCACTTCGGCACTCCAAGGCCAGCAAAATTCAACTCACCCTGCAAAGCATCGAAGAGCGTGGCGTCAAGGTTAGGTTGCGAGATGACGGGATTGGCTTCCGAATCGACCGAATTCCAAGAGATCGCATCGGAGTCAGGACCAGCATTTTTGCAAGGCTTGAGGCCGTGAAGGGCAAAGCCAGCGTAATAACCGGCTTGGGCGAAGGTACCGAAATCACCCTGGAGTGGAAACCATGATCAGGGTTCCAAGACTGGCACTGAGCATCTTTACCCTCGCCTTTGGGGTCTACCACGCGATTTTGGGTCTCACAAATCTCAGTGCGTACAGCGATGCAGGCTACGCCCTGTTTGCAATCTTGGTCTACCTCGCCGGGTTGGTCGCAGCGGTTGCAACGATGCCGGGTCTGAGACTTAGAAACATGGTCGCCTGGTGGGTCTTGGTCGCCAATGTTTTCGTGCCACTTTTTATGTCGGCAGCAATCTATCCAGGTGCCACATTCGGTTACACCACCTGGCACGTTTCTGGAGTCGCAACCGTGATGGCCATCCTTGCCGTTAGGCAGCACCCCTTCATGGCCTGGTTCGGAACCGCCTTCTTGATTATCCAGACGCTGATCTGGGGTGGTCTTGAAGTCGCATTCAACTCTGGAGTGGTGGGTGCATTCCTTTTGGTTTTGGCCGCTCAGGCCACGGCATCTCTGCTTGCTCGGTCGGCGGATGCGGCACAGGAGTTTCTTGAGCAGGCGGTTGCGACCGAGGCAGCGACTGCCGCAACTACAGCTGCCCGCCAGGAACGTCAGGCTCGAATCCAGGCCACGCTTGCAGAATCGCTCCCGCTGCTGGATCAAATCGCCAAACGCAGAGGCCGGCTTTCAGCGAAGGATCGGTTGCTGGCGGTTTTGAAAGAGCATGAGCTCAGGGATCAAATTAGAGGTAGGTCTCTGATGCATCCCGAGCTGATCAAGGCGGCAAGGGAAGCACGCAGTCGGGGTGTTGAGGTTCAGCTGCTTGATGATGGTGGGTTTGACAATGTTGATCCGATTGAGATTTCAACTACCTTGAAAAAAGTTGCGAAAGAGCTCAACAAAATCACCGCGGGCAAGGTGGTAATCCGGGCATCGCAGGGTGAAGGTTGGAAATTAACTATGGCGGCGCTGCGTAAAGAAGCCGATCGCCCCGACCTTTTCTTGAGGCTCTAAAAAGGTGTAAGGGGCGGATTTCTCCGCCCCACACCCCAGCGACCGAATCGGTCGAGAACCCAGCACCCTTACTGCTGACTGGTTCTAGGTAAAAGCTATTGAACTCGACCCGCGCTTGAAATGCGAAAACGGACATTTTTTGTCCCCTTTTTTAGGGGACAGTTACTTTCCGAGCCAGCTGCCCCAACCGCTTGAAATTTGGCCTCGCAGCTGCTCGGGAGAGCGGTGCCAGGTGGTCTTTGGTGGGCGAAGTGCGATGCGACCCAGTCTGCGAGATTCCAGAATTGCAGCTTCAACTACCGCCAGCGCGGCCGCTTGATCCTCTTCATCTCCACCCCTAATGGTCAGGAGAGCTTGGATTTCTTCAGGTGAGTACTGCTTCATTAGAGCGGAATGTTTCCGTGCTTCTTTGGAGGCAGGCTTGCCCGTTTCGTCTTTAGCGCTCGCAAGGATCTGATGATTGCGGTTCTAGTTTGCGATGGTTCGATGATGCCATCAAGCTCACCTCGCTCCGCCGCTAGGAATGGGCTTGCCACGTTGTAGGTGTACTCCTTGGCGAGCTGATCTCGAACCTTCGCGATATCTAGACCCTGTTCCTGGGCCTCCTTGATCTTGTCGCGGAAAAGAATGTTCACCGCTCCCTGGCCACCCATCACCGCAATCTCGGCGGTGGGCCATGCGAGGTTGATATCGGCTCCCAGCTGCTTCGAGCCCATCACGATGTATGCGCCTCCGTAGGCCTTGCGAGTAATAACGGTCACCAGTGGCACGGTTGCTTCAGCGTATGCGTAGAGCAGCTTGGCTCCCCGTCGAATCACTCCGGCCCACTCTTGGTCGGTCCCCGGTAGATAACCAGGTACGTCTACCAGCGTGAGAATTGGGATTGAGAATGCATCGCAGAATCGAACAAAACGAGCTGCTTTCTCACCAGCATCAATGTTCAATGTTCCAGCCATTTGAGATGGCTGGTTGGCCACGATACCGACGCTCGCACCATCCACTCTGGCAAAACCGATGATGATGTTTGGCGCGAATAGCGGTTGAACTTCGAGGAATTCGCCCTCATCCACGATTGACTCAATGATGGTCTTCATGTCGTAGGGCTGGTTCGGAGAATCAGGAATGATGCTGTTTAGCTTCTTGTCTTCCTCGGTAATCTCAAGCTCAGCTTCGGACTGGTAAACCACTGTCTCGGAGAGATTGTTCTCAGGCAGGTATCCGACCAAAGACTTCACATAGTCGATCGCGTCAGCCTCGTCATCGGCGAGGTAGTGGGCAACACCTGAGGTCTCGTTGTGGGCTCTCGCCCCACCAAGTTCTTCCATGCCTACGTCTTCGCCGGTGACTGTCTTAATGACATCAGGGCCGGTAACGAACATGTTTGAGGTCTTGTCGACCATGATCACAAAGTCAGTTAGCGCCGGGGAGTAAACCGCACCTCCTGCGGCCGGACCCATGATGATAGAAATCTGTGGGATTACACCCGAAGCCATGGTGTTGAGTTTGAAGATCTCACCGTATTTACCTAGGGCGATCACACCCTCTTGAATTCGAGCACCACCGGAATCAAGAATTCCAATCAGGGGCACTCCGGTTTTGATGGCATGCTCCATTACCTTGATGATCTTGTTTCCAGCGGCTTCACCGAGCGAACCTCCGAAGATTGTGAAGTCTTGGGAGAAAACTGCTACCTGACGACCGTGGATGGTCCCAACACCAGTGATTACCGAATCGCCGTAGGGCCGCTTGGCATCCATGCCAAAGGCTGTGGAGCGGTGACGAACAAACTCATCGAACTCGACGAACGAACCCTCGTCCAGAAGCATCGCCACGCGCTCACGAGCGGTGAGCTTTCCCTTAGCGTGCTGCTTCTCGATTGCCGCAGCGCCCGCAGCGGTCACTGCCTCGTTATAGCGAGAACGGTAGTCCTCAAGCTTGCCCGAGGTGGTTGATAAATCTGGGGTGTTAGACACATCTGCTCCTTGCTGCTCGCCTACTTTATCGGGGCATAGCGGCACCAGTTTTTAGCACTAGCTACAAGTAAATCCCAAAATCGTAGTGATTACCTACAACCAGGGCTCTTCCGCTAGCGTTTTGCTGTGCTAACCAATTCCAGTCGAGCTGTTCCCAGGCTTGAGTTTTTTGAGTCGGTGGATTCCACCAACCTGATGCTCGAGCGTGCGGATCGTGGCGCAATGCCTGAGCTCACAGCTTTTGTGGCAGCGAGCCAAACTGCTGGACAGGGTCGTCTTGGCCGAACTTGGGTCTCAGAACCAGGCAGTTCAATCTCACTTTCCTTACTTCTGAGGCCAAATGACCTAGCACGCAAGGGTTGGTTGACTCTTATGATGGCGGCTTCGGTCCGCGCCACAGTTGAGCAATTTGCTCCCGAGAGTAAACCGCTGATCAAATGGCCCAACGATGTGCTGGTGGTCGAGCGGAAGATTTCCGGAATTCTGGCCAAAGCGCTGGGCGATGAGGTGGTTCTCGGAGTTGGGTTGAACCTAAAGTCCCAACAGGGTGCGCCAGAAACCGCGATTGCGCTTGATGAGCTTGGCTGTGACGCAAGCTTCGACGAAGTTTTGTTTGAACTGCTGACTCAGTTCAGAGCTCGATATGCGAAGTTCCAGTCGGATGCTCACTGGGCGGTCTCAGACCTGGCTGCGGAGTTTCGCGAGAACTCGGCAACCCTGGGTTCGAATGTGATTGCGATGTTGCCGGGTGGTTCGCAAATTCAGGGTTTGGCAATCGACATCGATGCGGATGGCAATCTACTGATCGAATCCGATGTAATCCACACAATTTCCGCAGCAGACATCATTCATCTGAGAAACTAGGGTTTCCCTAGGAGGTCCCGTGGCGATTATCGGTGTCATCGGTGGTGGGCAGCTTGCCCGCATGATGCAACCAGCCGCCATCAATCTCGGCATCGAACTTCGGGTTTTTGCCGAGTCAGCGGACTCAAGCGCTCACCAAGCCGCTTACCGAGTAGGTGACTACAACAATCTTGAAAACCTGATCGAGTTTTGCCACGATCTGGATGCTCTCACATTTGATCACGAGCATGTTCCGCAACCGCTATTGCAGGCTCTCGAAGCTCGAAACGTGAAGGTGAGGCCGGGGTCTCAAGCTCTGATCCATGCCCAAAACAAACTTGTCATGCGGCAGCGGCTGGAAGCGCTTGGGATGCCGCAGCCCAATTGGACCAGAGCTGAGAGCGCTGCAGAAATTCAGAACTTCATTGACTCCTTCGGCCCGAAGGTCATCGTCAAGACTCCAATCGGCGGTTACGACGGCAAGGGGGTTCGAGTGGTTAGCGAAGTCTCCGAAGTTTCTGACTGGCTCGCGAACCTGGAGCAATTTGGCGGAGCGTTGCTTGTAGAGCAGAAGGTTGAATTCACTTCCGAGTGTGCTCAGCTTTCAGCTCGTAATCTGTCCAACCAGTTTGTCACTTGGCCGCTTGCTCAGACGATTCAGGCCTCTGGGGTTTGCTCAGAGGTGATTGCCCCATTTGGTGATTCAAAGCTCCAGGCTGAAGCGGTTCGAATCGCTCAGGCAATCAGCACTGAGCTCGGTGTGGTTGGAGTATTGGCAGTCGAGATGTTTGTCACATCAGATGGCGACTTGCTGGTGAACGAGCTGGCAATGCGTCCTCACAACTCCGGCCACTTCACCCAGGATGCGTCCGTTACCTCACAGTTTGAGCAGCACCTGAGAGCTGTCTTGGATCTCCCCCTGGGAGACACCGAACTAACCCACCCGGCTGCGGTGATGATCAACCTGCTCGGGGTGAACGATCAAAACAATCTGGTAGAGCACTTCCCATCGGTCATGAAGCGCTTCCCGCAAATCAAATTCCACTTCTACCAAAAGGCGGCCCGCGCAGGTAGGAAGATGGGGCATCTAAATCTCTTTGGCGAAGATGCCAGCGAACTGGTCAGAATTGGCAGAGCGGCGAGAGAGCAGATCTATAACGAAGGGGTGGAGCGCTGATGGCCAAAGTAGCGATCGTGATGGGTTCGGATTCGGACTGGAAAGTCATGGAGGCAGCACACCAGACCCTCTCGGAGTTTGGCGTTGACAGTGAGGTAAATGTACTGAGCGCTCACCGCACGCCGGAGGAGATGATCAGCTGGGGCACCCAGGCAGCCAAGTCAGGTTTTCAGGTGGTGATTGCTGGCGCCGGAGGTGCTGCGCATCTACCGGGCATGATCGCATCGGTAACATCCCTGCCGGTGATTGGGGTCCCAGTCTCGCTCGGCAAGCTCGATGGGATGGATTCACTGCTTTCCATAGTCCAAATGCCAGCCGGGGTCCCGGTGGCAACGGTCTCGATTGATGGCGCTAAGAACGCAGCGCTGCTGGCGCTTCGGATTCTTGGTGCCACGGACAGCGATATCCAAAGCAAACTCGATGACTATCGCGAATCACTAAAAGCGATCGTCGCTCAGAAGAACTCGGATCTGCGCTCCAGGCTCCAATAATCCGAAACCGCCTTTATTTGGAGGGTTTTCTAAGAATCTCAACTTAGGGTTGAAGCTGGCCGGAGGTGAGCTTTGACTAAGTTTTTTGCGTTTCTAACTCTTTCTGCCAGCGCCCTGCTTCTAACTGGATGCAGTGTTTTCTATCCAAACTGGGGCGCAACCTCACTTCCCGAAGAACCGACCGAACAGGTTACCGAGACTGCTAGCGCAGAGCCGGAGCCAACTGCTTCCGAGACCGCGACCGAGACCGCAGAGCCGGAGCCAACTGAATCAGAAACCCAAAAGCCTGAACCAAAGAAGACCACTGTCGAGATCATCATGGCAGTTGCCGAACCTGAGGTCGGGGTCCTGACTGTGGTAGCTCGCGCACCTGAGGTAATCGACGAAGGCGGCAAGTGCACAGTTCGGTTCCAGTCTGGAAACTTTGACAAAAAGTTCACCGTAAAGGCTGAACCCTCAGCCGATTACACCCAGTGTCACCCAATCGAAATCCCCCTAAAAGATCTAGTAGCGGGGGAGGGGATTGTCACCGTCAGCTACTCCTCGGATAACTATGTCGGCACTTCGGCAGCTAGCTCGGTGGTGATCCCGTAGTGCGCAAGCTCCTCAGTCTTATTGCGTCTGCTGCAATGATCGCGGTTGGCTTTGTTGCGCTACCGTCAGCGCAGCAACCAGCGGAAGCAGCTCCTCCGGGCTCGGCATTTGACCCCGGGCTGATCATCTCCGACAGCGTTTTTTATGACTTTGGTTCAATGACCCTAAAGCAGGTAGAGGACTTCCTGGATTCGAGAGTGTCGAATTGCCGAGCAACCGACCCAGCGATTGATTGCCTAAAGAACTACCGAATGGACATACCCGAGACCCCGGCAACAGGCCCCCGGGAGGTTGGACCTTGCAAGGCGATCCCTGCCAAGGCCAATGCAACCGCCGCTGAGGTTATCTATGTGATCTCGCAGGCTTGCGGTATCAACCCCGAGGTTTTGATTGTCACCTTGCAAAAGGAGCAGGGTTTAGTCACATCAACCAGACCCACCTCGTACATGTATCGAGCGGCGATGGGGTTCGGCTGTCCAGACTCCGATCCGGCGATTTGCGGCAAGGTATTTGTCGGTTTATTCAATCAGGTCTACCGTGCCGCAAAACAGTTCCGCTGGTATGGAAACCCGGAAGGGTCTTTTACTTACTGGAAGCCCGGTCGCACCATTTCGATGCGTTACAACCCAAAGGCATCCTGTGGTTCGACCAGCTTCCCGTTGAAGTCGCAAGCAACTGCGAACCTTTACTACTACACCCCATACACCCCAAATAAGGCAGCCTTAGATAACCTCTACGGCACCGGGGATAGCTGCAGCGCCTACGGAAACCGAAACTTCTGGCGCTTTTTCCACGACTGGTTTGGATCTCCAATCGGTGGTGGCTACATCCTCAAGGCTGAGGGGCCAGAGACCTATTTGATTGTCGACAACCTCAAGTACTTGATTACCGATCGAAAACTGATCGACAACATTGCTCCGCTGGGACCGCTTGGCACCATCTCGCAGGCCTATCTGGACAGCTTTACCACCTCCGGTGAGGCAAAGCAGATTGTTCGAAATCGGGATAATCAGGAAGTCTTCCTGCTGGTTGATGGACTGCGCTATCGGGTCGACTGCGCAACCATTGGTCAATTTGGACTCAGTTGCGATCAGGCAATTCCACTCACTGGGGCGCAGATAAATGTCTTCATCTCAGGCGGAAACCTGACCAGGGTCATCGAGACGAACTCGGTCCGCTACTGGATTGAGGGTGGTAGCTATCGAGCCGTGGTTGGAGATCTAGCGCTCCGAGCCGTTGGCGGAGAAACGATCCCGGTCACCAAACTCGACGTGACCGAGATTCTTGGACTTACGCCAGGCGCCCCATTGGCTTCTGACCTGGTGCTCTTTGGCGTTGCTTCGAGTTCAGATTTGGCGATGGTTTACCAGGGAACCGCCTACCGATTTAGTGCAAATCTGGTGAGCACACTGCCGCTTCGCAATTGGTTTGAATCAACCAGCGTCTCACTGCAGATCTCAGCCCTGGGGGCCGAGAATCAGACCCGAATGGTTCGCGGCTTCATTTCAAACAACGCCGGTGGTTCCTACGTCCTCACCCCTCAGGGGAAGCTCACTGTCTCCGACATTGGTAACTGGACCAGTGAGGTAGTCATGCTCCCTGACGCCGCACTGACCAAAATCCCTGACGCCCCCGGCAGCCTTGCGGCCCCAGCGGTGGTCACCTCAAAGGGAAACAAACTCAGTTACCTGGTGAACCAAGGCGAACGTCGGGTCATTCAAAGCTCGGCCATGACGAGCGAATTCCTGGATCTGATGGCTCAACCTCGTGCGATCGAACTCCCGCTCTCGGCCATCAACACGGTAAAGAGCGTTGGAAATGCTTTCGCACCGGGAGTATTAGTCAGATCAAGAACCTCGAGTCAGCTCTTTATGGTCGATGATTTGAATCGAAAAATCAGAATGCCATCGGAGGCGCAAGCCAACGCTCAAATAAAGGCACCAGTTTTCACTCTTGAGCGGGCTGACTTAGACGCCCTTGCAACAAGGACCGGCTTCAACTCGCTGAAGGTTAGTTGCAATGGCGATGGCTATCTACTCGATAACGGAACGCTCTACCCAATCTCAGCAGCTGCCCTAGGCCAGTTCCCTGGAAAGCCCTACCCCTTAGCGCTGTCTACCTGTGCGTCTTTCGAGGTTGGAAAACCAGTCGGTCAGTTCCTCCGGGATGGCTCGGGCAAGCTGTTTTTGGTGGAGTCAGGAGTCAAGCGAAGAATCAGCAACTGGACTCAGTTTGCAGCGCTTCGTGGTGACGCCCCAGGGTTTATTCAGGCCAGCAACTACTTCGCTGGAGCGATCCCTGATGGTCCCCGCGCTCCCGCTACATTCCAGCTTGCTTCGAATACCGAGATTCCAACCGCGGAGTTCCCGGGACTGGTTTTTGGCGGTGTGGTTGCAGAGCCAAAGCCCACACCTACGCCAACTCCAACGGCAACTCCCAAGCCGACCACTACGCCTAAGCCCACAGTTTCACCAACCACAACGCCTCGGCCAACCGTCAGTGCCACCGCCACTGCATCACCGACTCGCTCGGCAACTGTCTCCTACACCGTGGTCTCGGGAGACACGCTGCTGTCCATCGCCCGTAAGTTCTCGGTCAGCACTGCATCGATTGCGGTTGCCAACGCAATCACCAATCCAAATAGTTTGAGGATTGGTCAGGTTCTGAAGATTCCACCCGTTGTCAGTGCATCTAGTTCCACTTCAAGCAACACCTCAAGTCCAACAACACCAAGGACCTACACGGTCAAATCCGGTGACACCCTTAGTTCTATCGCTAGGGCATTGGGCGTGAGCGCGACCGCGCTAGCAACCCTAAACGGCATTACCAACCCGAATCTGATCCGCGTCGGTCAGGTGCTGAGAGTGCCTAGCTAGCAGCCCAGGCCGAGTCGACAATCTCCTTTAGACCGTGCTTAGCCGTAAAGCCAAGAATCTTTTGAATTCTCTCCACCTTGGCAACCAGTCGTGGTGGGTCTCCGGGGCGTCGATCTGAGATTGTGTATTGGAAGTCGATTCCTGACGAAAGCTTCAGTTGCTCCAGCACCTCGATAACTGAAGCACCTTCACCGGTTCCCACGTTGAAGGTGTCGTAGGGCCGATCTTCTCGTTCAAGGTATTCAACGGCTGCGAGGTGTGCGTCAGCCAGGTCCTGGACGTGAACGTAGTCGCGAATGCAACTGCCATCGGGGGTGGGGTAGTCGTTACCAAAGACGATTGGAGCTTTGCCAGCCTTCAGAGCATTGATCGCAATTGGGATGAGGTTCAGTGCCGCGGTGTCGGCTAGCTCCTTGGGTCCACAGCCCGCAACGTTGAAGTAACGGAGGTTCACTCCCTTGAGGCCCCAAACCTTCGCATTCTGAACCATCCACTCGCCAATCAACTTGGTCTCGCCATAGGGGTTGATGGGTTTTCCCGGGTAGTCCTCATCTACTTTTTCGACATCTGGCATGCCATAGGTTGCTGCCGAGGAGGAGAAAACAAGTTTCTTCAGGCCAACCTCACGCATAGCTAGCAGCAGGTTTGCAAGCCCGCCTAGGTTGTCCAGGTAATAGGTCTCTGGTATTTGTACAGATTCACCCACCTGCTTTCTAGCTGCAAGGTGAATGACTGCATCGAACCGCTGCTCTCGCATCAGGCTGGTGAGTTCGCTGAACGCGGTGGGGGAGGCAAGGTCAAGTTTGATTACAGGGCAACTTACTCTGGCTGGAACACCGGTGGATAGATCGTCAATAACCACGCATTCGTAGCCATTTTGTTCGGCTGACCGCACAACATGGGAGCCAATGTAACCGGCACCGCCTGTAACCAAGAGTTTCATGCCTAAAGGCTACCTTGAGGCTTTGATAACAATTGTTGCCAACGGAAAATTTCCGGACTTGACACGGGCATACTTACACCGTTGTAATTACACCAACAAGATTCATAAGAAGGCAGGAAAAAGGCATGGAACAACGCGGTCAGGTGCCTGCAAACTGGTTCATCGATGTCCTAAAGCTGGGGGTTTCAGGGGCATACGGCGATGGCGAGACCGATCCCCTAGCCTGGCAAGCAGACGCTCTCTGCTCGCAGACCGACCCAGAGGCCTTCTTTCCAGAAAAGGGTGGCTCGACTCGCGATGCCAAGCGCATCTGCGCCCAGTGCACCGTGAAGTCTGAGTGCCTCGAGTACGCACTAAAGAATGATGAGCGCTTTGGAATTTGGGGCGGGCTCTCCGAGCGTGAGCGTCGCCGCCTTCGCAAGCGCGCCTAGTTAGTTATGTCCGCGCTATCGGTAGCGGCTGTTGTTGTCTCTCACGCCAAGCCCGATTACCTTAAGACCACTATCTCCGGGGTAACCTCCCAGTCGCTTCGGCCGAAACACATCATCGTTGTTGAGACCGCCAGCGATCCGCAGTCCATTGAGCTCACTCGCGCAGCCGGACTGCAGCTGATTACACCGGGAAACCTGTCACTTGGCGCTGCTGTCTCCGCGGCGTTGGACGCCCTGCCCAGGGACTTTGGTTGGGTTTGGCTACTCCATGAGGACTCAGCTCCTGAAGTGGGTGCCCTATTCGCGCTCGCCCAAGCCGCGGAGATTTCGCCATCCGTCGCACTCATTGGTCCCAAGCTTCTTCACTGGGAGGAGCGCTCCAGGGTTCAGCAGCTCGGGTTGACTGCGACCAGGACCGGAAAGCCTTTTCTCCCGGTCGCCAATGAGTACGACCAGGGTCAACACGACAGCATTGCGGATGCCTTGGCGACCTCCTCTGCTGGCATGTTGGTAGCCGTTGAGGCCTGGGAACGGTTGGGCGGTTTCGAAGACTCAACGCCGGTCTATGCCGCGGACCTTGAGCTGGGGCTGAGAGCAAGAGCGGCGGGTTACCGCGTAATGATTGAGCCCAGTGCTCGCGTCTACCATGCGGGTCTATCGATGCAGGGCGAGCGAGATCGCTCCTGGACTGGCGGTTCTAGATATGTGGCCAGGTCAAAGGCACACATTCATATTGCGACCACTCTGCTTCCGCTCCCTGCGGTCGTCGCACTTTATTTGGCGATGCCGCTTATCGTTCTGGCTGGCATCCCATTCCACCTCTGGAGCAAACGACCCGGAAGAATCTTGGGTCAACTCAGGGGTTGGCTCTGGGCCTGGGGATCCGCATCAAATCGATTTGCGGCTCGGAAAAAGACCAGATCATTTGGCTCGTTGAATGCTGCCCGCAGTCTCTTGGCAACGAGCAAGCAGCTCAGGCAGCGCAGACTAGATGCCCTCATTGAGCTCCCGGATGAGCCAAAGACCAACAGCGGCATCTTCGCATCCAACCAAGCCTGGTTTGCCCTAGCGCCGCTGATTCTCAGCTTTAGCCTGTGGCCTCAGGGGGGCACCTTCTTTCAGGGCCTACTTCCGATCTCAAAGAGCTGGACCGAACTATTTCAGGCCACTGCGGTCACCGGTCTACTCTCGGGCTATGGACTCAATGCCCCCAGCGACCCATTTAACTGGGCTCTGCTCGGTCTTTCCGCGATTTCGCCCCTGGGAGCGGATTGGGCCATTGCGCTTTGGCTATTTGCCGCACCAACCCTGGCCTTCTTTGTCGCTTGGCAGTTTGCCGGATTGTTTTCCCACAGACCATTTCTTAGGACATTGGTTGGTCTTGGGTATGCCCTCTCGCCATTGGTGCTGGGCTCCGCACTCAAAGCCGACCTCGTCACCGTCACAGCGCTGATTTTTGCCCCACTTGTAATGCTGTTTGGGTATCGATCGGTGAAGAGTCAAACCAATCCGCGGGCGCTTCGGTGGGCGGGACTTCTAGCAATCTCCTTCTTTGCACTGGCTGTTTCTTCTACTGCGGTGGCTCTGCTGCTGGCTCTTTATTTGCTCGCGCTAGGGACTTGGCATTTCAAGCGCCTACACCTGATGCTGCTATCACTGATCCCGGCAGTGCTGGCACTTTGGAATTGGGTTGGGTTTTGGATCACACAGGAATCTTGGGTCGTGGGACTGCAATCCTCTTGGGCACAAGCTCAGCCCCTTGAGCTCGCAATAGCACCCTGGTCTATTTACCTTGCAGCCGCACTGGTTTTGGCTGGGCTTGGGATAGCCAGCGAAAAATCAGCCACCTTTGCTGCTGGCCTCACTTTCATGGTTGGCTTGGTTGCCCTCGGATACTTCCTGAGCTTCAGCTCTACCGTTGCCTTTGGGCTTGCAACCTTGATTGCGCTGGCTATTTCAGTGTCGGGGCTGCGTTTGAATGGCAAAGCGCTCGCAGCGGTCGGAGCTGCTGCACTTTTGCTGATCACCGGTTCGGGTGTTTGGCAAGCTTTGAATACACCTCGCCTGATAAGCGCAGAGGCGCGACTGATGCCAGCTTTGGTGATCGCGCAATCCGCAGCGAATTCAGGCGATGTGCTAACCCTTCGAATTACCCAAGCCGAGCAGGTTGAGGCTCAGTTGGTCTGGGGGGACGGTAATCAATTCGAGCAACGTGGGCTCGCCACTAACTATTTGGCTGCCGACACTAGAGCTCAGGATGTTGCGCAACTCACTGCAGGATTACTTGCCGGTAATGGCGTTGGACTGGAAGCACTGATTCAAGATCTTGGGATTAGCTTTGTCCTACTGCATGCCGAAGATCCTGTTATCCAGGGCCAAAGCGAAGTGGCAATTTCGTCCCTTGAATACCTGCAGCCCGCAGGTAGCTCGGAGTTTGGTTTGCTGTGGCGAACCGAGGTTGTATCTAAAGAACTGCCTCGGGTGACCGATGACCCACTCAAGCAAGAGGTCGTTTGGAGCTTGGCAATCGCTGCCTTGCTTGCGCTACCAACCCCTGCAGTGGTGCGCGGATATCGTCGATCAAAGCGGGGTGAGCGATGAAGCTATTCCTCAAAGCGCTTGCCTACCTTGCTGCTCTCGGCCTCGTAGGTTCGCTGTATCTAGCCCCCCGAATTGAGCTACCCGAGGCCAGTGAGGCACAACTTGCTTCGGCAAGCGTTGATCCGATGCCAGTTACCGCTTTCTGCCCAGGGCCGCTTGCCGAGGTTGGTGGGGAGCAGGGCACTGATTTGGGTGAGATTTCAAGTGTTGGAAAGGCCACCTTCAATCTTTGGGGCACCGATGCAGAGGTCTCAGAGGATGGCGGTTTGTTTGCTCGGGTTGATACAGCTGAGCAATCGACCAAGGTGCTATCGGTAAATCAAACCCAGGCGATCAATCGCCCACGTCTCGCCGGTCTTGCGGCCACCTACTGCCCAATGCCGAGCGTATCCGGCTTCTTCGTAACTGGCGATTCGGGGCCTGGCAGCGAAACCGTGCTTCACCTTGCCAATCCAAACGATGTTGATTTGATGGTTGAGCTTGAGCTCTCGCTGGAGGACGGAATCGAAACCGACAAAGTCTCGCTCGCCGCAAATGAGCAAAAGATGATTTCCCTGGTTGGTCTAAGCGGTGCGGATTCACAGTATGTGGTGCGCTACCAAACCAGCGGCCTGCCGGTTGCCGCGTTCTTGCAACACCGTGAGGTAAGCGGCCTGAGCGCAACTGGAGTGGCTCTAGTTGCACCAACAAAGCCAGTCAAGCAGGGCGCAATTTCGGGACTCGTAGTTGCCGAAAACGCCATCAAGGGTCCTGCACTGAGGGTGTTCAACCCAGGGCTTGAGGGCGTTGAACTGAGTCTTCAGGCAATCGCCGGGGGCGAGTTTGAATTGATTCAAATTCGGGTTCCGGCTGGGGTTTTGGTGGAGCAGGAACTCAATTTGAAAGCGGGTTCAAACCTCGTCAGCTTTGAGGCAACCGGAGAGGTTTTAGTTGCAATCAGAAACGACGTAATCTCCCCCAAGGTCGACTTTTCTTGGCTGATTCCAAGCCAACTCTTTGAGCGCGATCTCTACCTCGCTGCTCCCGGTAGTTCACAGCTGCTGTTGGGTAACCCGACTCTGGAGACGTTTACGGTGGTTGTGGTGGGTGAGCAAAGTGCCTCTGTAACGCTGCCTGCCAGATCACAGGTTGCTGTCCCGATCGAACGCGGACCGCTTCGAGTTCAAGGCACCGGCTTCCTGGCTGCCATCGAGATTTTGTCTAAGGCTGGTTATGAGGTTGTTCAGCCAACCGAGATGCGAAACATTGGCGAAAGCATCGAAGTTTCAGTTCGCTAGTTTGGGTGAATTAGATCCCAGGGGTCAACATCAATTAGTGCAGCTGCAGCAGTAATAACGGCTTGCTCGATCTGAAGCCTAGGGTCGCTGATCCGAAACTTACCGATTCGTTGAATTGGAATCCGATAGAGCGTGATTCTCATGTTTTGTTTATCGGAGTGGAACCTGCGAATCGGTTCGTCTTCGCTAACCTGCGGCACGTCCTCAATCACCCAGCTCAATGAACCAAGTTTCTGTGGAAAAGTCTCTTTGAGGTATTCGCAGGTCTCGACCACAACGTCTTCAAAAAAGTGCCGTCTTGCGATGCCGTGGTGAAAGAGTTTGGAGGGGAGTGGACGGCGCATTCCTCGACCGTGGCGGTCGCGGCTAATCGGGCCCTGGTCCATGTCGCCATTGTATTCTTGCCGTGCCCGTTTACAGCTAAGAGGATTCTTTGGTTCAGTTCAGTGACTTCGTGAAAACCTACGACGTTAGAGGTTTGGTTGGATCCCAACTCACTCCAGAGATAGTCGAGGCCTTTGGGGCTGGTTTTGCAGATGAGCTTGAGCTCAGCGGTAAAGAGCTCGTCATCGGATATGACATGCGTGATAGCTCAGCGGGTTTTGCTAATGCATTCGCTCAAGGGGCTGCCAAGCGTGGCGCCTCCTCCAAGATTCTCGGTCTTTGCTCAACAGACATGTCGTATTTCGCATCGGGCTCGATGCAACTTCCAGCGGTGATGTTTACCGCTAGTCATAACCCTGCCAGCTACAACGGAATGAAGTTTTCTCGAGCCGGCGCTCGCGGCATCTCCATGGACACCGGGCTGGGTGCCATCTCCAAGCGGGCAGAGGCATACCTGAACTCTGGGATTCAATCAGTTGCTCAACCGGGGGAAAGCTCAAGGGTTGATGTGATGGGTGACTACGTTCAATACCTTCGTTCCCTGGTCAGCTTCCAAGGCGCTCGCAAGCTCAAGATTGTCGTCGATGCGGCCAACGGTATGGGCGGGCTGACTGTCCCGGCCGTTTTTGGTGAGGCTGCGGGTTTGGATGCCTTGGACTTCGAGATTGTGCCGATGTATTTCGAGTTAGACGGCAGTTTCCCAAATCACGAGGCCAACCCACTGGATCCGAAAAATCTTGTGGACCTTCAAAAGGCAGTTGTTCAGCACAAGGCGGATCTGGGTCTTGCCTTTGATGGCGATGCCGATCGCTGTTTCGCAATTGATGAAAATGGTGTTGCCATAAGCCCGTCTGCGGTTGCTGCAATTGTTGCTAAGCGTGAGATTGAAAGAGTCAAAGCGCTTGGTGAAACCGATATCACGGTGATTCACAACGCGCTGACCTCGAGGTCTGTCGAGGAGGTCATTCGCGAGATGGGTGCCAAGCCATTTCGGACCAGGGTGGGTCACTCCCTCATCAAAGATGCCATGGCCGAGACCAAGGCAGTCTTTGGTGGGGAGCACTCGGCCCACTACTACTTCAGAGATTTCTGGGGTGCAGATAATGGGATGTTGGCCGCCATGCACCTGGTCGCTGAAATCGCCGGCTCTGAAGAACCTGCATCAAAGCTTGGTGAGCGCTTCACTCCCTACTTCGCATCAGGTGAGATCAACTCGACCGTCGAGGACCGTGAAGCCGCATTAGCCAGAGTTAGGTCGGTGCTTCCCGAGGCTACCGAAGAGGTTTTTGACGGAACCACCTTCAGCTACAAAGATGAAAAAAACTGGTGGTGGGCAAATATTCGTCCCTCAAACACCGAACCATTGCTTAGACTAAACGTGGAGTCCAGCCACGAGGCCTCGATGGTTGAGATTCGAGACAAAGCAATCAAAGCAATTCGCAATCTTTGAATCGAGTATCGAAAGAGGCACGTAATGAGCCAGACAATTACCCAGTTTGATTTCAAGGTCGCTGACCTTTCCCTAGCTGAAGCCGGCAGGCACCAGATTCGCCTTGCCGAGCAAGAGATGCCAGGCCTTATGGCACTGCGCAAGGAGTATGGTCCGACTCAACCGTTGAAAGGTGCCCGCATTGCAGGCTCACTTCACATGACGGTGCAGACCGCAGTTCTAATCGAGACTCTGGTTGAGCTTGGAGCCTCAGTTCGCTGGGCGAGCTGCAACATTTACTCAACCCAGGACGAGGCTGCCGCAGCGGTTGTGGTCGGCAAGGGAACCACCGAGTCGCCAGCTGGAACACCAGTTTTCGCTTGGAAGGGCGAGACCCTGGAGGAGTACTGGTGGTGCACCGAGAAGATCTTTGACTTCTCAGCAGAGGGATTTGATGGTCCAAACCTGATTCTGGACGACGGTGGTGACGCCACGTTGTTGGTTCACAAGGGAGTTGAGTTTGAGAAGGCCGGCTCAGTTCCACCGGCAGGTCTAGATGACTCTCACGAGTACCGGGTGATTCTTGACACCTTGACTGAGTCTCTTAAGCGCGACTCCAGCTACTACACCAGAGTTGCTGCCGGAATCATCGGAGTCTCAGAGGAGACCACCACCGGTGTTCACCGTCTTTACGAGTTCTTCAAGCGCGGTGAGCTGCTGTTCCCGGCAATCAACGTGAATGATGCTGTGACCAAGTCAAAGTTTGACAACAAGTACGGCATTCGCCACTCACTGCCAGATGGCCTAAACCGTGCCACTGACGTGCTGATGGGTGGAAAGGTTTGCTTTGTTGCTGGCTACGGCGATGTTGGTAAGGGTTGTGCCGAGGCGCTTCGCGGTCAGGGTGCACGAGTCATCGTCTCTGAGATTGACCCAATCTGCGCGCTGCAGGCTGCCATGGACGGGTTCCAGGTGGCAACCCTTGAATCGGTAATCGATCAGATCGACATCTTCGTAACCTCAACCGGTAACGAGAACATCATCACCCCAGAGCATGTTCTGAAGATGAAGAACCTCGCAATCCTTGCGAACGTTGGCCACTTCGACAACGAGATCGACATGGCAGGAATCGCCCAGATCCCAGGAGTTCAGAAGGTCGAGATCAAGCCACAGGTGCACGAGTGGAGATTGCCAAACGGTCGTGCCGTGCTGATCCTCTCCGAGGGTCGCCTGATGAACCTAGGAAACGCAACCGGACACCCATCATTTGTGATGTCTACCTCGTTCTCGAACCAGGTATTGGCACAGATTGAGCTCTACCAGCGTGCTGCCGAATACGGACTCGGAGTCCACATTCTGCCTAAGCAGCTGGATGAGAAGGTGGCACGTTTGCACCTAGATGCTTTGGGCGTCGAGTTGACAAAACTAACCCCCTCTCAGGCAAGATACATTGGTGTAGCAGTTGATGGACCATACAAGGTGGATCACTACCGCTACTAACAGGAGGTCGCAGTGTCTCACAAGATTCTTGTCGTTGACGATGATGATGCACTGCGCGAGATGGTCGGACTGGTGCTTTCGGGTGCTGGGTACGAGCCGGTGTTTGCCGCGGATGGCCTAACCGCAATCGATGTTTTCAATGAGTCGCACCCAGATTTGGTGCTGCTTGACATCATGCTTCCTGGCCAGTCCGGCATTGAGGTTTGTTCGCAAATTAGGTCGCACAGCGGTACCCCAATCATCATGCTCACTGCAAAAGGTGACACCGATGATGTGGTTCGAGGCCTAGAGGCGGGTGCCGATGACTACGTGGTTAAGCCGCACAACGGCGCTGAGCTGCTAGCTCGCATCAAGGCGAGACTCCGCCCAGTTGTGGACGAGGGCAACAACCTTCAGGTTGGCCAAATTACGCTGGATCCGCTTTCGTTTGAAGTTAGAAGAGGCGACACCCCGATCTCCCTCACCCCACTTGAGTTCAAGCTGCTGCACACCTTGGCCACCAAGCCGCAGCAGGTCTTCTCGAGGGAGATGCTTCTAGAGCAGGTTTGGGGCTACCAGTACAAGGCTGATACCAGGCTCGTCAACGTTCACGTGCAGCGCTTGCGCTCGAAGGTTGAGGTTGACCCAGAGAATCCAAAGATTGTTCTTACGGTTCGCGGTCACGGTTACCGAGTTGGCACCGAAACTGCGTGAAGTGGCTTAGAAAATCTCTAACGGCCAAAGCGGTACTAACCACCCTTGGTCTGAGTTTTCTGGCACTGGTGACCCTCGGTGGGTTCCTCTCCTTTTCGCTAGCAAATGCCTTTTACCAAAACCGAGTAGAGCAGATACTTTCTGAGACGGAGCGAGCAGTTGGTTCGGTGCAGTCCACCATCGCAGCGGCATCACTCAACGACGAGACCAGTCTCCAGACAGTTTTGAATTCAGTCGTGCCATCCCTTCAAGTCTCCGGATCGACTGCCAATCGACAGGTGGCACTGTTGAGATCTCCCGGCCAGGCCCAGCTAGACCTGTTTCAGTCTCCGATATCCCCAGATCTGGATCTGAACTCCATACCCGAGGAGCTGCGACTTGAGGTTAGGGAGAATCCTGCCATCCTGAGCTACACCCCGATTGAGCTGAACAAAAATGGCGTCGTGGTTCCCGGTGTGACAGTAGGTGGTGCGATCTCAGTTCCACTGGCTGGTGAGTTTGAGCTCTATCTCGTCTATGACCTCTCCCCGGAGCAGGAGGCCCTGGCGCTAGTTCAATCAGCACTGGCCGTCGGCGGAATCTTTCTAATCTTCATCATCGGTTTAGTCAGCTATTTGGTCACTAGGCGAGTTATTCAGCCGGTCGAGCAAGCTGCAAAGGCCGCCGAACTGCTAGCCCAGGGAAATCTTGATGAGCGACTTGGTGAGCGCGGCGATGACGTGGTTGCGCAGCTAGCCCGCTCCTTCAACAAGATGGCCACCAACCTGCAGCAGCAAATTCAAAAGCTGGATTCGCTCTCTCGCATGCAGCGCAGATTCGTATCTGATGTTTCGCACGAGCTCAGAACTCCACTAACCACGATCAAACTTGCCGGCGAGGTTATCTTCGCCAATCGCAAGGGACTTGATCCCGCGCTCTCTCGCTCAGCAGAGTTGATGCAAAACCAGATTGAACGCTTCGAAAGGCTGCTGGCGGACCTTTTGGAAATCTCAAGATACGACGCCGGAGCGGTCCAGGCTGAGTTGGAACTTCGCGATCTGAATGCGGTTGTGGGGTCTGCTATAGCCAGCATTGAGCCGCTGGCGGCAAGCAGAAACATGCCAATACAGGTGCAACTTCCAGCCAAGGCGGTTGAGGCAGAAATCGATTCCAAGCGCATTGAGCGCCTAATAGTGAACCTGCTCTCCAATGCGGTTGAACATGGTGAAGGAAAGCCCATTCAGGTGGAGGTTGGCGAAAACGCCAGCGCAGTTGCGGTTTGCGTTACCGATTTTGGCGTTGGCATGACAAAGCAGCAGCTGGAGCGAATCTTCGATCGATTCTGGAGGGCGGATCCAGCTAGACAGCGTTCGCTCGGTGGCACGGGTCTGGGCTTGGCAATCTCCAAGGAAGATGCCATCCTGCACCGCGGTTGGTTGCAGGTTTGGTCTAAACCAAAGCGTGGCTCAAGCTTTAGGTTGACGCTTCCAAAACGCGCAGATTTGGTTATCGCAAACTCTCCACTCCCACTACCGCCGAGATCGATGGAGCCGTGATGAGAAAACTTTTCGCAGCTCTGTCACTGCTTGTGCTAACCGGTTGTGCCGCTATTCCAACCGGATTGGATGTGAAATCGGGACCCGAAATTGCGGCCTACGAGCAACAGGAAGTCGCCTACTACACCCCATCCGGTCCAGTTCCTGGGGCATCAGCTAAAGAGATAGTCAGCGGCTTCCTAGCTGCCGGCACAGGCCCGCAAAATGACTATTCGGTTGCTAGGGAATTCCTCAGTCGAGATTTTGCCCAGCAGTGGAAACCAGACAACCAGGTTTTGATCAGAAGTGGTGCTCCAACTTTCCGCGAGGGCGGGGTTGGGCTCCAGTTGGTGGCACTTGATGTTCAGGCAAGACTGGACGAGCACGGTCGCTACACCAGCTATTCCAAGGCGGACACCACATCCCTTCGATTCAAGTTGGTCCAGGAGGATGGACAGTGGAGGATCGACTCCGCACCAAACCTGACCGTTGTTACTCCACCGGTGTTTCAGGTGGTATTCAAGCCATACAGCGTTTACTTCCTCGATTCACGCGGCACCGAACTGGTGCCTGACCTAAGGTGGTTCCCATCTCGAACCTCGACCGGTACCAGGCTGGTAAATGCCTTGTTGGCAGGGCCATCTGAGTATCTAAATGTTGGGGTCCAAAGTGCAATCCCGGAGGGCACCAAGCTCACAATCGGAGCAGTGACTATTCAGCAGGGAATTGCTGAGGTCGACTTTGACTCGCTGGCACTCATGGCTGACGCAATCGATCGTCGACTGATGCTCTCTCAACTTCGCGCGACGCTGCTTCAGCTCTCTGGTGTCTCCGATGTCGTGCTCAGTGTCAATAGCTCCAGGCAGGACATCATCCCGGCGGGCATTTCACCTGAGCGATCTGGTACTGAGGTGGTCTCGCTCAGAGATGCTGTCTATCGCCTAGGTAGTTCCGATGCCCTTCCGATCACTGGCACAGCGAACCTGGTGGCCTTATCAAAACCGACCATGTTGGCGGCGGCCCGATCGGGGAATTTACTGGCATTTAGCTCGCCTGCTGGCGTGGAGGTCATGTTTGGTTCGGGCATTGGTGTCCAAAGCGAACGAGTGAGCGACACTGCCCAATTGGCAGCTCTCGAGTTCGATGGCGAGGATTTACTTTGGGAGATCCCAAAGCAGTCGGGTTCTGCAGTTCGGGTTTTCGAGGGCGGGACTCAAATTGCCAGCTTGGTTTTGCCCGTTATCGGCACCAGGCTTGCCGCAGCGCTCAGCCCAGAAGGTTCGAGACTGGCTGTGATAGTCAGGACCCAGTCGGAGACCAGGCTCGAGATTTTCACAATCAACCGTGATGTTCGAAACCTGCCGGCATTTATCAACCCCGGCACCATCGTTCAAACCAGCCTGGTGGACCCCATTTCACTGACCTGGCAAACTCCGGTCACGCTCAGAATTTTGGAAACCAATTCGCAGGGTCGAAGCTCGCTGAGTGACTACCCACTGTTCGGGCCAAAGGTTCAGTTGCCAGCCCCGCTCGTCCCTGGTAGCAAGGTCGTTGCTGGCCAGTCAGCTGGATCTAGCTATCTATTGGGACAAAATGGTGAGCTGTGGAACCTCACCGGCGGTTCTTGGCGCAGAGTCGCGAGTGAAGTGCTAGACATCGCAAAGATTCGCTAGCAGACACCCCATACCAACCCTTATTCACAACTGTTCGAGTAGGCCACACCCTGGCAGAGGGTCATGTCAGGCTAACTCGATGCTCAAGTTGCTGCTGCAGATAATCGCTCCGATTCGCTGTCTATGCTGCGCAAAGAACGCGGTGCTTTGCTGCGAGGCTCATCTCTGGGAGCCGGGTGTAGAGATTATTCAAGGAGTCCCGGTACACAACGCTTTCCCGCTTGATGACCTGCGCCTATCAGTACTAACCGCCTTTAAAGACTCGGGCGTGACGGCGTTGGCAAAGGTTCTTGGGGTGGTCGCCAGGAGATCACTTGAACAACTGGAACTAGATAAAACCGTCATTCTCGTGATTCCACCGGTCAACAAATCGAACTATCGCAAGCGCGGGTATCACCCGGTTGCATTAGTGGCCAAGCAACTCGGCTATCGCGTGATTGAAGCGCGGACAACCAAAACTCTGCGTGACCAGCGCAAACTCACGGCACTACAGCGAGAGGAGAACCTATCAGGCGCATTCGTCTTGCCGCCCCTGGGTGGCAAACGGGTTCTTGTTTTTGACGATGTTCTCACCACCGGGGCAACTTTGCGCGAACTGATAAGGGCATCCAAACATGCTGGTGCTGAGGTGATTGCTGGCTGTGTGCTAGCTAGGAGATTTTCAGAATTTGGCGCTACGGGTTCCAAATAGGCGTAGTTTGTAATCAGGGCAAAGTTGCCCCCAAGGAGGTAAAAAATGGAACTTCGAATTTCAGCCAGAAACCTCAATGTCTCGGACCGATTCAAAGAATACGTATCCGAGAAGTCGGGAAAAGTTGAGCAATTTGCTCATCGCCCGCAGGAGCTAAACATCAAAGTGACTCGCCATGAACACCACGCATCGGGTCCCGAGGATCAGGTAGAGCTCACCGTGTATGAAGCCGGTCACGTGGTGCGAGCTGAAGCAAGATCAGCAGACAAGTTTGCCGCCTTCGACATTGCATTCGGAAAGCTTCTTGAACGTCTTCGCCGCTACTCCGATAAGCACAAGATTCACCGCGGTGGAGGTCACAAAAACCTTGGTGCTAGCGAGCTCGCTGCCGCGGATTTTTCCCAGTTGGACATCAAGCCGCTGGATGTGCGAATTAGCGTCGACGAGGCTCCCGAGCCTGTGATAATCAAGTCTCCAATCGAGATCAGAACCAAAGAGTTTCCTGCGATGCCGATGACCAAAGCAGAGGCTGTAGATCACATGGAGTTGGTGGGCCACGACTTCTTCTTGTTTCAAGACTCCGAGACCGGAAAAAACGCTGTGGTTTATCGCCGCAAGGGATATAGCTACGGCGTCATCAGCCTGACCTAACCCAAGGACCAGCAACTACAATTACACCCGAAACCCAAGGGAGATCATTTTGGCTTCAATCCTCGACAAACTGCTGCGCGCCGGCGAAGGCAAGCTGCTCAAAAAGCTGAGCTCTATCGCGCAAAGCGTCAATGCTCTCGAGCAAAACTTCGTTGATCTGACTGACGAGGAGCTTCGCGACGAGACCAGGCAGTTCCGCGAGCGCTATGCAGCTGGTGAAACTCTGGATGATCTACTCCCTGAGGCGTTCGCAGCTGTCCGCGAGGCGGCCAAACGCACCATTGGGCTTCGTCACTTCGACGTCCAGCTGATGGGTGGAGCTGCGCTTCACCTTGGCAACATCGCGGAAATGAAGACCGGTGAAGGTAAGACCTTGGTTGCGACTACCGCTGCCTACCTAAATGCCATCCCTGGCAAGGGTGTTCACGTCGTTACCACTAACGACTTCTTGGCCGGTTACCAGTCCGAGCTGATGGGTCGCGTTTACCGAGCTCTTGGAATGACCACCGGTTGCTTGATCTCGGGTCAGGACCCCGCGGTGCGCAAGGCTCAATACGAGTGCGACATCACATACGGAACCAACAACGAGTTTGGTTTCGATTACTTGCGCGACAACATGGCTTTGACCAAGGCTGACCTGGTGCAGCGAGGACACTTCTTTGCAATCGTTGACGAGGTTGACTCGATCCTGATCGATGAGGCGAGAACCCCGCTGATCATTTCGGGTCCAGCATCACCTGAGGTAAACCGTTGGTTCGGGGTTTTCTCCAAGCTGGTTCAGACCCTAGAGATTGATGTTGACTACGAAGTCGATGAGAAAAAGCGCACGGTAGGTGTTTTGGAGTCGGGTATCGACAAGGTTGAGGACTACCTAGGTATCACAAACCTCTACGAGAGTGCGAACACTCCACTTATTTCCTTCCTGAACAACGCAATCAGGGCCAAGGAACTATTCCGTAAAGACCGCGACTACGTCGTGGTCAACGGTGAGGTTCAAATCGTTGACGAGCACACCGGCCGCATTCTGCCGGGTCGTCGCTACAACGAGGGTATGCATCAGGCAATCGAGGCCAAAGAGGGTGTAGCCATCAAGGCCGAGAACCAGACGCTTGCGACCATTACCCTGCAGAACTACTTCAGGATGTACGAGAAGCTCTCGGGTATGACCGGTACCGCGGAGACCGAAGCCGCAGAGTTCATGTCCACCTACAAGCTCGGCGTCGTGCCAATTCCAACCAACATGCCGATGATTCGAAAGGATCAGTCTGACCTAATCTTCAAAAATGAAGAGGTCAAGTTCCGCATGGTTGTGGAGGACATTGCCGAGCGTCACCAGACCGGTCAGCCAATCTTGGTTGGAACCACCTCGGTTGAAAAGAGCGAGTACCTCTCGAAGCTTTTGGCCAAGCGCGGCGTAAAGCACGAGGTGTTGAACGCAAAGAACAACGCTCGAGAAGCAGCCATCGTCGCTCAGGCTGGTCGCTTTGGTGCGGTAACCGTAGCCACCAACATGGCCGGTCGCGGTACCGACATCATGCTCGGTGGAAACGCCGAGTTCCTAGCGGTAGCAGAGATGCAGAAGCTGGGACTCGATCCTGTGGAGCAGGCCGATGACTACGAGAAGGCCTGGGATGAGGTCTTTGAGAAGATCAAGTCACAGGTGGCCATTGAGGCTGAGAAGGTCTTGGCGGTTGGCGGTCTATACGTGCTTGGCACCGAGCGTCACGAGTCTCGCCGCATTGACAACCAGTTGCGCGGTCGATCGGGTCGTCAGGGTGACCCGGGTGAATCCAGGTTCTACCTGTCCCTGACTGATGACCTAATGCGCTTGTTCAACTCGGGTGCGGCAGCTGCATTGATGAACCGATCCTCGGTTCCCGATGATTCTGTAATTGAGTCAAAGGTTGTTTCGAAGGCCATCGCCTCAGCTCAGTCGCAGGTGGAAGCTAGAAATGCTGAGATTCGCAAGAACATTCTGAAGTATGACGATGTCATGAACCGTCAGCGTGAGGCCATCTACTCAGATCGCAGACACATTCTTGAAGGCGATGATATCTCCGGCACCTTCCAGAAGTTCATGGAGCAGGTTGTGACCGAGGTAGTTCGTTCAGAGGTCACCGACACCTCGGTTGATGACTGGGATCTTCCAGGTCTATGGAACACCCTCTCGCAGATTTACCCTGTGGGTCTTGAGGTCGAAGAAGTTCTGCAGGAGGCAAGGGGTGTCTCTAAGCCTTCGGTTTCCTGGCTGGTAGAGGAGATTCTCTCTGATGCCCGAATCGCCTACGAGCGCAGAACCCAAGACGTCGGCGAGCAGGTAATGCGTGAGCTAGAGCGCCGCGTGATGCTTTCAGTTATTGACCGCAAGTGGCGCGACCACCTCTACGAGATGGATTACCTCAAGGAGGGAATTGGTCTGCGAGCCATGGCACAGCGCGACCCACTCGTTGAATACCAGCGTGAGGGTTACAACATGTTCTCCGACATGATGGCCGGCATTCGCGAAGAAGCAGTCCAGTTCCTGTTCAACGTCGAGATCAAGCAGACCGTGACTGAGGTTCAGCCTCAACCGATTCCAGCGGGCTTGACCATGACTGCTCCATCGGAACAGGGAACTCCGCAGCAGGTTCAGCAGAAGCCAGCTCCCAAGACCGATGGCAAGGGATCAAGCTTCTTTAGAAACTAGATCAGACTGAGATCGGTGATTCGATAGCGAGCGTTAATCAGTTCCGCTCGAATCGACACCGCCTTTGTGGCTCCGCTAATACGAAGAATCACCACTCCTTGAAAGGCGTGGTGATCGGTTAGGAAGGTCTGGGTTGATCTCAGGCTGACATCTGGCCGTTGTCGCAATCCCGTGAGCGAACGTTGCCTCGCTTCGCGCTGAGCCCTTTGGCACACGTCGTAATACGTGCGATCCGATAGCCACCTAGCTAGCTGCTCTGGCCTTCTAACCCCCGCGAGAACCTCAACATACGCAGCTGAGATCTCGGCAAAGAATGGCGCTGGGTCAACGTGTTTGATAGCGACTTGGTCTGACATAAGGCCCCCTTCTCAAAAGTCGTGGTAGCAGTTTGGCCTTAGCAAACAAATCTCAAAAGAGTCAAACCGGGGTCTGTGGAAAACTTTCTTTGACAGCCCTCTGGCTTCGGATTGTGGATAACGGCAAGCGGCAATCTCCCCTTTTTGTCATTGTGCAGCTATGGCAATTCGGATGGGGAGAAGAATCCCAAATTGGTTGATACTCGCGGTTTCAGGAGCAGTGGTGTTGGTTGGCTTGCTCATTAGTACCCTGCTTCGACCCCTGCCCGAGTATCTGGTGGCTGCCACCGACCTCAAGCCCGGGGAGATGCTCACAGCGGAGGACTTCACCTCGGTCCCAGTTGACCTCGGCGAGCTCGATAGTTACGTAATGTCCGAGGATGTTAGCTCAGTTATAGGTGTCGAGAGGGTAGTCCGAAAGGGTGAGTTGATTGCCAAAGAAGACCTCACCACCATCATTGACCCCGAATACACAGCGATTCGAATCACACCGGAGCTCAAGCCCGCATCGGTTGCAGCGGGTGGCTTCGTATCGGTGTGGCGGGCGATTGAGCGCGAGAGTGGAACCGAGCTTGAACTCATAGTCCCGAGATCTGAAGTGTTTGAGATTAAGTATGGTGAGGGGCTTTTTGCTCAGGAGAATCCTGAGGTTGAGCTCCGACTCAAACTTGAAGAAGCCATCGCGGTGATGCACGCAATTTCACTTGAAAATCAGATCTTTGTGGTGCCAATCGTATGACGCTGATTGATTTGGATCGAGAGCGGGAGCAGGGTATTCAAGTTCCCTCAAGAGCCACATCGAGCATCGCAATCTGGGGCCCAGCCGGAGTTGGAAAAACCAACACTTCGATAAATCTCGCCTTCGAGCTTGCCTCACTCGGTCACAAGGTTTGCCTTATTGACGCCGCCACAAGAAGACCAGCAATTGCCCCTTGGCTGGGGATTACCCAACCGGGTCCCGGCATCCTGGGATTACTTCGAATGGCCAGGCAGGGCCGCTTTGACCGTGAACAGTTCGAGCGACTTAGTCACGAGGTGAGCTTCGAGAAGCACAGTTTGAGACTTTTATCGGGCATGACCCAACTCAATCGCTGGGCCGAGTTTGATGAACACGCAATCGCTGAGCTGCTCAGCGGAATTGAACAGCTCTGCGATGCAGTGGTCATTGATTTGGACTCTGACCTTGAAACTGGACTGGTCTCACTGGAGTCAACCATTGAGCGAAATCAACCAACTCGGTGGTTTCTAGAAAAGTCCAGCCGGGTCGTTGCTCTAACCGGCAGTGATCCCGTCTCGGTGAATCTTTTCTTGATGCTGGTTCGAGAATTGGACGTTGACTATCAATTGGTGGCCAACAGGGTTCGATCGAGCGTGCTTGGTCGAGATCCCTCGAGGCAACTTAGAGACACTTTCTACCAGTTGCTGGGTCGAGAGCTGCTTGGTCTACTGCCAGATGACACCTCCGCGGTTGATGCATCGATGTTCAAGGCGCAGCCACTGATGCTTGCCGCCAAAGGCTCGAAGTTGCGGGAGTCAATACGACAATTGGCTATAGAGATGATCAAGTCCTAGCGCACTAAACTCAACAATCGTGAGTAAATCCGGTGGCGATAAGCAGTGGCTGAGAACGCTGATTGCTGATTGGCAGCTGATTTCTGACATGGCATTCGCCGATCTAGTGCTCTGGGTTCCACGCGGGCCAAAGCTGCAGGCATTCGCTCACGCAAGACCATCCACCGCCCCGACTCTTTTCTACCGCGACCTCACTGACTCATCACCAAAGTATGACTGGATTGAGTTGATAGAAGCGGCCTTCTCCTCCGGGGTCCCGCAGGTGCTGGGGGAGGTAACCACTATGGATGAGTCGGCCGCAAGAATTTCCGCTTTCCCCGTCTTCTCGCCTGGTGACAAAAAACCAATCGCGGTTATTTCCAGACATACAAATCTTTCACAACCGCGTTACACAAATCGCCTTCAAATTAACTTCAATGAGTGTGCCACTCAACTTCTCGAGATGGTTTCCCGAGGGGAGTTCCCGATTCTCGAGGCCGGAACTGCTGCCAAACGTGGAGCACCAAGACCCAACGACGGGTTCATTCGTCTTGACCAGGCTGGTCGAATTCTTTTTGCCAGCCCTAATGCTCTGTCTGTTTTCAATAGAGCCGGAGTCCAGGGAGAGCTGGAGGGCAGGCTGCTTGCCGAAGAGATCACCAGCCTGCAGTCAAAGTTGGTTCAAATTGATGAGGGGCTGCCACTCGTGCTCACCGGCAAGGCGGCATGGCGCACCGACATTGAGTTTCCAGATCTGACGATTGCCGCTCGCTCAATCCCGCTAAGTAAGGGCGGAGAGCGCAGTGGTGCAATTGTTCTAACCCGTGACGTGACAGAACTTCGGGTTCGTGAACGAGAACTGATTACCAAAGATGTGACCATTCGTGAGATTCACCACAGGGTGAAGAACAACCTGCAAACCGTCGCAAGCTTGCTTCGTATCCAGTCTCGACAAAGTGCCAGTGAAGAGGTTAAGGAATCCCTATCTCAGGCCATGCGTCGAGTCAGCGCGATTGCCGTGGTCCACGACGTATTGTCTGAGGGAATCGATCAAGAGGTGTCTTTCGATCAGATTTTCAAGCGCATCCTGCTGCTGATTCCAGACATCGCCGGATACCACACGACCGTAAAGACGGAGTTTGTCGGATCGTTTGGTGAGATGCAAGCCGCTAGGTCCACGCCACTAGCCCTTGTCCTCACCGAGGTAGTTGCGAATGCCGTCGAGCATGGTTTGAGTGATCGAAGCGGAACCATAACCGTCAGTGCAGAGCGTGAAAAACAAAACCTGCACATCGAAATCGTTGATAACGGTTCCGGCCTCCCCGAGGGCAAAGTGGGCTCTGGTCTTGGAACTCAGATCATTCGCACTCTGGTGGAGTCGGAGCTTCGCGGAAAGATTAACTGGACCTCGCCAATTAGAGGCGGAACAAGAGTAGTTATTGACCTACCGGTCTAGCTGGCGCGACGAGCACGTGCGTAGCGACGCTTTAGAGATCTGCGCTCGTCCTCACTCAGACCACCCCAAACACCAGTGTCCTGGTTTTCTTTGATTGCATACTCAAGGCATTGAGCCGAAACGGAGCACTGTCTGCAGATTGACTTTGCCTGCTCGATTTGCTCGAGGGCGGGTCCAGTGTTGCCTACCGGGAAGAAGAGCTCAGGGTCTTCGTTTAGGCATCGGGCCTGGTTTAGCCACTGCATATCCATAGTGTTCTGTTATTCCTAAGGGTCGAAACAGGAGGTACCCCGGTGGGGTAAAGTCACATCTGCAACAGCCAAAATGGTTTCACACCGAAGACCAGAAATCAAGACCCAAAATTGTGAGTATGAACAAGAAACTAATCGCCGCAATCGCCATATTGGCGCTGGAATCTTTGGCGTTGATAGTGGTTACACTTTGGTCGCTTTTGGCAATTCTGCAGGGCAATACCTTCTCACTTACCAGTTCGCTTTTCCTCTTGGGACTGCTGGCTGCAGCATCGCTTTGGGCTGGCAACATCACCTACGGTCTAATCAAACGCAAGCGTTGGTCACACACCGCAGCGATGGTGCTGCAGCTTCTTATTGCCTCGATAGCTACCGCAAGTTTTTCGGGTGAATTTGCATCCCCTGTAATTGGGTGGTCACTACTAATCCCAGCCGCGCTCAGCTTCTACCTGCTGTTCTCCAGGTCGGTGAGGGTCGAGTTCGGTAAGGACTAACCGATTCGCTTCAGCAGCATATTGGTGTGACCAGTTGCCTTGACGTTGTACATCGCGTCCGAGACCACACCCCTCTCGTCGATCAAAATCGTTGATCTGAGAGCGCCTTTGTAAATGCGTCCGTAGAGCGACTTCTCACCGTATGCGCCGTATGCGCGGTGAGCCTCCATGTTCTCATCGCTTAGTAGTTTGAAAGTTAGCTCGTGGGCGTCTTCGAAGCTTTTCAGCTTTTTCACGCTGTCTGGCGAGACTCCAACAATCTGGTAGCCCTTAGCCACAAACTGAGGTAGGGCGTCTTGAAAATCTGCCGCCTCTTTGGTGCATCCCGGGCTTCCTGCCGCTGGGTAAAAGTAGAGCACCGTTTTAGTGCCGAAGAGGTCCTTTAGGGACACCGACTTGCCGTCTTGATCCAGCAGTTTGAAGTCAGGAGCTTGGGCTCCAGGAACCAATCGCTGCACTTCGTTGGACATTCACACCCCAAGGTTGATTTATAGAAACATTATTCAACCAATTGGGTTACAGACTGGGAGTTCGCCATTAGCGTTTGCCAAAAAAAGTTCATTGCAGGGGTCGGTTTGAGCTGCTAGGATTTCCCCTCGTTGCGCCTCTAGCTCAATCGGCAGAGCAACTGACTCTTAATCAGTGGGTTCTGGGTTCAAGTCCCAGGGGGCGCACTTCTCATTTAATCCTCAGCCGATTCAGATCCCTTCTCTTGGCCATGTGAGTCATGTTTGCGTATTTTTGTCTAGCCCCCCTAGACTAAGTCCGTGAATCAATTGGCTAGCGATTTGACCATGGGTCCTGTGACGCTTCGCGTCGCTGACCTCGATCTGATGACCAGGTACTACACACAGAACCTGGGTCTGGTGGTTATAGCTGAGAATTTGGGGAGCCGAGTCCTAGGTGGAGCTAAATCATCAGCTCTGATTCTCGAACACTCTCCGGAACTGAAGCACGCTGGCCCAAGTGAGGCGGGCCTATTTCACACAGCCTTCTTGTTTGAAACGCAGGCTGGATTAGCTCAAGCGGTTGCCGCAACCGCCAGCAACTATCCGAACACATTTACTGGATCAGCAGACCATCTGGTCTCTGAGGCGTTTTACTTCGACGATCCCGAGGGTAACGGGGTAGAGCTCTACTTCGATCGGGAACGCACTTCGTGGTCTTGGCAGCATGGCCAGATCCAAATGGACACTCTGTTTTTGGATCCAAACGAATACCTCAAAACCCACATCGCTGAGACGAAGGCCAGTGATGTCCCGGTTATTGGGCACGTGCACCTAAGTGTCGGAAACATTGCCCAGGCAAAGGATTTCTACGTCGACCAGCTTGGTTTCGATGTGACTATGAATTGGGGCGGGACTGCGCTCTTTGTCTCGGTTGGCGGCTACCACCACCACATGGCTATGAACGTGTGGCGCTCACGAGGAGCCGGCCGCAGGCAGCCAACGCTTGGCTTGAGAGATGTTTCTCTGGTGCTTCCGGATGCTGATGCTCTCGCCGCTGCAGTGGATCGTATAACTGGGATTCAGCAGGTTGGTGAACAGGCTTTTGCGACCGAGGATCCCTGGGGCAATCAGCTAACCCTGAGTGTCTAGCGCTTCTTCACTGTAGTCAGGGCGTAGCCACCGGCGACAATTAGGGCCAGTGGTCCAACAAAGTCCAAACCTGAGAACCAATCGGTCCAACTGTTGGCAATCACGAAGCCCAAACCTAAGACCCCGACGCCAATGAGGCTGAATCCGATGCCCCTGGTGACACGAGGGTCAACTTTGTTTAGGTCCTCCCGAGAGGTGGCGGTTAATTTGTTGCAACTCGGGCAGCGGAAATCGTGCTCGGTGATCTCAGCTTGGCAGTGAGGGCAATTCGTGTTCATAGCTAAACACTAGACCTCGATTCGCATGCCAATAGGCTTTGACTGATTGGAGATTTCGATGAGCTCTGCCTTAATGGTTGTCGATGTTCAAGTGAGCATGTTTTTTGGTCCTTGGCCGGTCTCCGATGCGCAGGCCCTTCTGAAGCGAATTGGCGATCGAGTGCTTGAGGCCAGACTGGCATCACAACCGGTCATCTTTGTTCAAAACGATGGACCTGCGGATGAGATGGATGCCCCGGGTGAGCCGTGGTGGGAATTGGTTCTGGCACCTAAAGAAAATGAGCTAGTGGTTCGCAAAACCACGCAGGACGTTTTCGAATCCAACCCTGACCTCGCGGACAACTTGCGGGCCAGGGGGATAACTTCGCTTGAACTGGTTGGCGTGCAGTCTGATATGTGCCTGAGGTCCAGCGCTTTGGGAGCCAAGCGGAACGGATTTGATGTTGTTGTCAAACGCGAACTCCACTCCACCTACGACGGAGGATTTCCCGGTTCAGACGATCCAACACCTGCAGCCGCTATTTCTGATCGAGTGCAGGCCGAACTGCAAGAGGTTCTATCTTGAACAACCTAGTTGCGCTGGAGCCCAAACAATTTCCAGCCTATGTCGAGGCGATTGAGGCCTCCGGAGGCAAAGTATCACCACTAACCGTCGACGTTAGGGCTTTGGTTTGGACCGATTACTCAGATCCCGAAGGCCTTGCCGATGCAATCGCAAAGAACCCTCAGCTTGAGTGGGTGCAGCTTCCCTTTGCTGGGGTCGATGCGTTCTCAGAATTACTTGAACTACCAGTGACATTTACTTCAGCAAAAAGGTCTTACTCGGAGCCTGTTGCAGAGCACGCACTAATGCTCGCCATGGCGCTCGGGAGGGTTATACCCAAGCGCGTGAAAGCGATGAGTTGGGGCGAGAAGTATGCAGACTCGCTTTATGACGAGCAGGTTGCGATTGTCGGCGGCGGCGGA
The DNA here is from genome assembly GCA_964597935.1 of uncultured Aquiluna sp. Lineage (GTDB taxonomy): Bacteria > Actinomycetota > Actinomycetes > Actinomycetales > Microbacteriaceae > Aquiluna. The sequence continues at coordinate 75,157 of CAZQZY010000001.1, forward strand.
ATCGCACAGGAGCTGGTCAAGCTCTTAGCACCGTTTCGCGCCAGGGTTACCGTCGTCAGAAAGCGTCCGGACCAAGACTTTGACGGTCACGGCATCGCTCGCGTGACTGGTTTTGAGCAACTTGATCAGGTGCTTGCCAAATCAAAGTTTGTATTCCTGGCCTGCGCACTCACTGCTGAGACTCGCTTCTTGTTTGATGCCACTCGATTTCAGCAGATGATGCCGCATTCCTACCTAATCAACGTTGCTCGAGGTGAGGTGGTGAATCAGGAGGATCTTCTGAGGGCACTAGATTCTGGGCTGCTTGCCGGCGCAGCCACGGACGTAACTTACCCGGAGCCGCTTCCTGAGGGACACCCAATGTGGGGGAGGGATGACCTAATCATCACCCCACACACAGCCGATACCAAACCGATTGTCACCCGCCTGTTTGCACTTCGCCTTCGGGAAAACGTCTCGGCCTGGCTCAATAAGCAGCCACTCACCGGGGTGGTCGATCCCAAGCTGGGGTATTGATGGAGCTGAGTAACTGGCTTCTTTATACAGCCGCTGCCCTGGGGTTATCACTAACCCCAGGACCTAATGGTCTATTGGCACTCACTCACGGCGCACTCTATGGCACTCGGCGAACGATAGCCACAATCTTGGGCGGTGGCCTCGGGTTCACAATCGTGATCGGGCTCTCGATGTTTGGAATTGGGGCACTACTTGCCGCCAATGCCGAACTTATCTTTTGGCTGAAGTGGCTGGGGGGTGCTTACCTGGTTTTCTTGGGAATTCAGGTATGGAGGTCTGAGCCGATCGGAACAGCGGCTGCGAAAAGTGAAAAATCTAGGCCCTGGTCCTTGTTCCAAGCTGGGCTCTACTCCGCGGTTTCAAACCCTAAGGGCATTTTGTTTTTCGTGGCATTTTTGCCTCAGTTCATAGAGCCCGAAAAACCACTGTTCCTTCAGTTCTTGATTATGGCCGGAACCTTCTTTGTGATCGAGTTTTGCTATGAACTAACCGTGGCTGCATTTGCCGACAGGATCACACCGTGGCTTCGCAGGGTAGGAAAAAACTTCAACCGAGTTTTTGGCTCTGTGTTTATAGCAATCGGCGTGCTGCTTCCGCTGCGCGGTTAGATCCCTAGCTCGTTGCGGAGCATCTCGATGTGACCCTTGGCCTTGACGTTGTAAAACACGTGGCTGAGTTTTCCGGTCTCGTCCACTACGAAGGTCGAGCGGATGGTACCCATGTAGGTCTTGCCATACATGCTCTTCTCTCCGTAAGCACCGTATGCCTGTTGAACCGCATTATCGGGGTCGGAGAGCAGGTCGAAGTTCAGGCTCTCCTTGTCTTTGAATTTCTTCAACTTTCCGGGCTGGTCTGGCGAGATTCCCAAGACGGTGTAACCGGCAGACTTTAGCGAGTTGATGTTGTCCCTAATTTCGCAGGCCTGGGTTGTGCAACCCGGAGTTGCAGCGGCGGGGTAGAAGTAAACAACAACCTTCTGCCCTGCAAATGAGGACAGGCTCACCTCTTGCTCGTCCTGATTCCTCAGGGAGAATCCGGGTGCTACTTCACCAATCTTTACGCTCATGTCAGTTGCCTTTCATCCTGCTTTTGCTTCGTTTCCTTGGGAGCGAGTCGCTCAAGTTTTAGCCATACCGACATCGTGAGCACCACGAGGCTGAAGCCGAAGAGCAGGTCCTCGAGTGGTGCGTTGACAATCCGGATACCCATAATGGCATTTTCGCCATAGGTGACAATTTCGGTGCCGGTGAGATAGCCGTTGGTGATCAGCTGGAAGAAGATCACTATCGAGTAAGCAATGTAAAAGCTGGTGCGTTGAAAGAGCCCGGTCTTTAGAACGTTGGACTCCAGAAAGATTGTGATTGCAACAGCACATAGGGCTAGAACCGTATAGGTCATGGAGTCACCCTTTCTGCCCGGCGCTCTTGAAACTCAAGCAGCATTCGATAGGCCGCACGGGTCCCCTCCATGGTTAGCACCGAGGCAATCGGGATCAGAATGAAAAAGAGGTATTCCTCCAGGGGGATGTCGAAAGGTCCATAAATGCCAAGGATCTGATCCTTATCGAAAAACCAGTGACCTTGGGAAACTGCGTAGGCATCCCAGATGATGAACCAGGGGGCAACAAGCAGAACAGTGGCACCAAGACGAATTGGATTTCTCAGCACCCGCAGCTTGAAAGCCCATTCCAGCCACCAAGAACCGCAGACCACAAACAGCAGCATCGCGAAGTATGACCACTGCCCGAACATAGTGCTCCTGTGACTAAACTCAGCCCTGTGCTGCAATCAGAACTGAAGCTGCTGGTTCAACTTCGAACCATCTCTAGATACAGCATTTTGTTTGGAACTTTTATTTCAATTCCGCTGAGTTTTTTCTTTCCGAATCAGCTGCTTTGGCAGGTCGTACTGGCACTGATCGCTCTTGCGATTGGAACCCCACACGGAGCCGTCGATCACCTCATCACGGTTCCCAAGTTCAGGTTTCTCAAGATGACACTCTTCATCCTTGGCTACCTCGCCGTGACAGGTCTCGCAATCTGGTTCCTGATTGCAAACAACCTGCTGGGCTTTCAATTGATCGTTTTGATTAGCGCGATCCATTTCGGAATCGGTGATGCATCGTTTATCTCTGAGATTGACAATCGGACAACCAACATCGGGCTGCCCAAAATCACCTACGCTCTAGCGGCTGGATTTACCCCGGTATTTCTACCGCTCCTTGGAGATGGCTCGACCGAGGCGTTGACGGCCGTTAACCCAAACCTCGTTGGCTGGGCACTTGGTTTTGAAAACGAGCTTTTCTGGTTGATCGCAGCGCTCAACCTGGTAGCGGTAACCGTGATGGCCTTGAGAAGGCGTTGGAATGAGGTGGTTGATCTGCTGCTACTTCTTGGCATCAGTTTGGTAGCGCCACCACTGGTCGCCTTCGCTTTCTACTTTGGTCTCTGGCACGCCCTGCGTCATACCGGACGATTGACATTGGAGTATGAAAAGTCGCAGCTTCTGCATGCCCAAGGCAAGAGCTGGCCAAGTTTCTTCAAAGCATTCAACGCAGGCGTTCCAGCGCTCTTGCTGGTGCTTGGATTCACGGTGGTTTGGGCCCAGGTGGCTGGATTTAGTCTGCCTGCGGAACTTCTTTGGTTGCTGCTGGTGGTGATCTGGGCACTTACCGTGCCACACATGGCGCTAACCGCAAGATTGGATGCCAAAGCGATGGGAGTAAGAAGTTGATTTCTGCAGCCACCGGATTTCTGACAGGTCTATCTCTGATAGTCGCCATCGGTGCCCAGAACGCATTTGTTTTGAGGCAAGGCCTAAGGCGAGAACACGTCTTTGCGATAGTGCTTTTTGCCGCAGTCAGCGATGCAGTTTTGATCATCGTTGGCATTGCAGGCTTAGGTGCTGTTATCCAGGGTTACCCAATAGCTCTGGAGGTAATCAGATACTTCGGTGCCGCCTATCTCATCTGGTTCGGTGTCTCTGCGCTTCGTCGAGCTTTGAACCCAAGCGTGCTCGAAGCGGGCCAGGGTTCAGGAATCTCGATAGCTAAGGCCATTGCCACCGTTGCAGCGCTTACTTATCTGAATCCTCATGTATACCTCGACACCGTGATCCTGTTGGGCGGGATCGGCAACCAATTCGGATCTGAAAGGTGGCTCTTTGCCATCGGTGCGGCAACGGCATCTTTCGTTTGGTTTTTCTCACTGGGTTACTTCGCCAAGTTGCTCTCTCGATTTGTCTCGAGCCCCAAGTTTTGGCGAATTCTCGATGGCTTTATTGCGTTAGTTATGTTCAGCATCGCAGTGCTGCTTCTCACATACGAGTTTTAGGCGGAGAATTAGCCCATGGGATTTGACGAGAGTTCACTCACTAACTTCGCTAGTCGCTCCAGTTCTAAATGGCGCAGGTTTGCACCCGATGTCTTGCCGATGCATGTTGCCGAGATGGACTTTGAGGTCGCCAACGAGATTCGAGCCACTTTGGCCGACTTGGTCTCAAGGTCAGACCTTGGCTATCTGGGTCCGATTCCCGAACTTGCCGAAGCTTTTGAGGGGTATGCCAAGAAGGTTTGGGGTTGGCAAATTGAGAAGGCAAATCTAAAACTAGCCACTGATGTTGGAGTTGCAGCGGTCGAGATTTTGCGAGCTGTGGCAAAGCCAGGGGACAGGGTGCTGATCAACTCGCCCGTCTACTCAAGTTTTTACCACTGGATCCACGAGGTCGGATTAGTCGAATACGATGCCCCACTTCGAATCGAAGGAAATTCCTGGCGTTTGGATCTTGCGGCCATTGAGGCTGCCTTCAAAGCTGGTGTGAAGATCTACCTGCTTTGCTCGCCGCAGAACCCAGTTGGCACGATCCACACCAAGAAAGAGCTGCAGGCGGTTTCGGATCTGGCAAACCAGTACGGGGTTTTAGTGATCTCCGACGAGATACACGCACCCCTTAGTTTCGAGGAGTTCACTCCATACTTGAGTGTTCCTGGAGCCGAGCGAAACGGTGTGGTAATCACCTCAAGTTCAAAAGCTTGGAACACGGCAGGCCTAAAGGCCGGCTTCCTCATCTTCCAATCCGCGGAGGTTGGAGAAAAGCTCAAGGCGATTCCCGATGCCATGCACTGGCGTAGCTCACTCTTGGGAGCGTTCTCAATGGTCAGTGCGTTCCGCGACTGCGGTTACTGGATTGATGAAACCAATGCACGCTTGCGGGCAAACCTTGAGCACCTGAGGGCTGAGGTTGCGAGACAGCTACCAAAGGCAAAGATGTTTGACCACGCGGCAACTTACCTAGCTTGGATTGATTTGAGTGACTACGGATTCGAAAATCCGCAGCAGGAGATTCTCAAGCAAAAGGTTGCGGTTGTTCCGGGGGATGATCATGCACCCAAAAACGAATACTCCAAGTTTGTGAGATTCAACTTCGCAACCTCGAAGGAGCGGATCACCGAGGCAGTTTCTCGAATGCGTCTAGCCCTTGAGGGCAAGTAGCAGGTCTTCGATTAGGTCCTGCGAGTTTTCCAATCCGACGGAAAGTCTCAGAGTCCCCTCTGAAATCCCCATTCGCTGACGGGTCTCAGGGTCCAATCGACGGTGCGTCGATGATGCCGGGTGAGTGATCAGTGATCTGGAGTCTCCCAAGTTGTTGGAGATGTCGATCACTTCGAGGCGGTTCATCAGACCAAATGCTTGTTCCTTGGACTCAAGCTCAATAGCCAAAGTGGTGCCGCCCTTGAGCATCTGTTTCTGAGCCAGCTTGCGCTGAGGGTGTGAATCTAAGAATGGATGATGGACTGCTTTGACGCCAGCTGCCCCCTCAAGATGTTGGGCAATTGACAACGCAGAGTCGGCCATCTTATTCACCCTTAGCTCCATGGTTTCCAGTGACTTCAACAGCACCCAGGCATTGAATGGGCTCAGCGATGGACCGGTGTGGCGGGTGAACGGCTTTAGGTGGTTGTCGATGTAATCCTTTGAGCCAAGCAGCGCCCCACCTAAGACTCGACCCTGGCCGTCGATGTGCTTGGTCGCGGAATACATCACCACATCAGCGCCAAACTCGAGTGGTTTTTGGAGTACCGGTGACGCCATGACGTTATCGACGATCAACAGCGCACCCGCTTTTTTGGATAGCTCGGCAACCATCGCGATGTCGACAATCTCCATCATCGGGTTCGATGGCGTCTCGATAAACACAGCCTTAGCCGGGGTGGAAAGCGCTCTCTTCCATGCCTCGTAGCTGTTATCTGTCACCACCTCGACAGTCACGCCCCACTTGGGCAAGATCTCAGTCAGCACCACATAGCAGGAGGAGAACATGGCACCCGATGCAACAACTCGATCTCCGGCTGCGACCAGGCAGGCAACCGATGCAAACATCGCGCTCATGCCGCTACCGGTTGCGTGAGCAGCTTCTGCACCCTCCAGAAGCGCTAAGCGCTCCTCAAACATCTGAACCGTTGGGTTAGAAAAGCGCGAGTAAAGGTGGTGCTCCTCAGTCTCGGCAAAGCTTGCCTCGGCCTGCTCGGCAGAATCGTAGGTGAAGCCGGAATTTAGAAAGAGTGCTTCCGAAGTCTCTTGAAAACCGGTGCGGGTCAGGGCGCCACGCAGCGCAATCGTGTCCGGCCTGAGTTCACGCTCAGTTGGCGTTGAACTCGATGTGTTGTAACCCCAGGGGCGATTGCGCTTTGTCATTGCCCAAAAACATACCCGCAAACCCATAGTCTTTGCAGCGTGGAATCAAAAGTTGTCGATCTTGCAGCCAGGCTTTTTCAGCAGCATGGGATTGTCAACTATTCATTTGGATTCGATCGAGCCATCCGTAGAGCGGGTCTGTGCGACTACACCAAGCGCAGAATAACGATTTCGAAGCACCTGGTTGCCAACGGCGACATGGAGCAAATCGAGCAGGTTTTACTCCACGAAATAGCCCACGCACTAGTTGGTAAAGCCGCTGGTCATGGGAGGCTGTGGCGAGCGAAGGCCAGCGAAATTGGCTATCGTCACGAACGAATCGATGGAGCCTCGCTGGCAGCCAGTTCGGCAAAGTGGCGCGGGGTATGTCCTGGAAATCACGAGCACTTCAGATCAAGACGTCCAACCAGGCAGCTCTCGTGCAAGCTTTGCGCACCGAGCTTTTCGAGGCGCTATCTAATTAGTTGGGCTGAGGCCCAATAATCACTGCGCTGACAATCGCTCCGGCAAGGAAGTTCAGGAAGATAAACCTGCGCCAACCACGGTTTGCCTGCTCGCAGGTGTCGTCCGTGATCTGCCACTCCCTGCCAACAACAAACAGGTAAGGCAACGCTGCAAGCGCTGCTTGGGGATATCGATCACCCAGGAAAAGCGTGGTCACTCCGGCGACCAAATACATCACAAATGCGATTCGAACCGTGGCCTTGGCACCCAGCACTGTCGCGATTGAAGCAATGCCGGCCTCTCGATCTGCGCGGATGTCCTGCACCGCACCAAATGCATGGGATGCCATCCCCCAGAGCGTGAAGCTCAGTGTCACAAGCCAGACTCGAAGGTCGAACCTAGTTTCGGTAAGTGTCAGCGCGAACAGCATCGGGCCGACAAAGTGCATTGCGGATGTGAAGGAGTCGAGAAATGGGATCTCCTTGAATCGCAGTCCGCCAAGGCTGTAGGCAACTACCAAAAACAAAACAGCCAGCAGCACTAAACCACTGAGTAAATTACCCGCCAGCAGAAGATAGATCGTGAAGGGGATTGCCAGCCCGAAAGAGATAAGCAGTGTGGGGCGGTGGTACTTGGGTTCAAGTAGCCCACCCTCTATCCCACCCTTGCGCGGATTGCGAAGGTCAGAGGGGTAATCGAAAACATCGTTTACCCCATACATCAGAAGGTTGTAGGGAATCAAAAAGAAAAGCGTGCCAACAATCAGGCGCGCGTCTATCTCCCCGGAGCTAAGAAAGTAGGCCGCGCCAAACGGGAATGCGGTGTTGATCCAAGAGATTGGCCTCGAGGAAACGAAAAGTTTTTTCAGCATCACTTTTTCCTGAACATTTCAAAAAGTGATGGAGTCAAGACCAGTGCCACCAGAGTGTAGGCAAAGTCTTCAATTGGTGCATAGCCGAGCATGATCCCCGAAAGCTTAGAGGTGTCGTATGCCACGATGCCGGTGCCGATGATGACGTTATCGAAAATCAAGGTCAAAGTAAGCATCACCAAGGCGGTTATCAGAACGGGCTTTAGTTTGAGCTGCTTTCGCACCAGCAAGGTGTAGATGGTGAAGATGCCCAGAACAATAGCGGTCAACATTGGGTAGCTCATTTGGCCGCCCATCTGTAAACCACCAAGGTGTTGTAGGAAAGCAGGATTAGAAAGAACACTTCTTCCAGTGGCAGCTCCGGAGCAAGCAGTATTCCACTTAGGTGGGGTGCGTCACCCCGGAAGAAAATGCCGTTCGCAATTCCGACTACGTCCCAGATAAGAAATACCACCACCGAGAGTCCAACTGCCAACAAAGTGGCTCTGGGGTCAACAAAAAGCGCAACTCGGTGCGTCCAGTCCAAAAGTCCGACCCCGAGTATCGAAAACAAAAGTGCAATCAGGTACAGGTAGGGGACTACCTCCTGGATCACTTCAGGCCTCTCCAGCTCTTCACTGGTTTTAGCTCACCCTTGATCGGGCCGGAGCTACGGTCATCAACCAGGTGCTTATAAACCAGCTCGGCTCCAATCAAACACATCGGCAAGCCGATGCCTGGGATGGTGTTGTGTCCTGTGTAGAGCAGGTTCCTAACCTTCTTCGACTTGTTGGAAGGTCTGAAGAAGGCGCTCTGAGTGAGAGTGTGTGCCATGCCAAGCGCGGTGCCGCTCCAAGCGTTTAACTCCGCTTCGAAGTTTGCCGGTCCAACAGTTCTTCGAACCACGATGCGGTCCTTGAGATCTGGAATATTGCACCACTTTGCAATCTGATCGATTATGCGATCAGCTTCTGCCTCAAACTGCGGGTCGCCATCGCCGTTGATGCCACCGCGACCTATTGCCGGGTCTGCAGCGGTTGGCACCAGCACAAAGAGGTTCTCATGGTCGGAAGGTGCAACACTCGGGTCGGTCTTAGAAGGCATGCAGAGGTAGAGCGACGCGGGTGATGGCACCTTGCTCTTGCCATCTGCCTTGCGGAACACCTCCTTGAAGTTGGACGCCCAATCCTTGGTGTAGAGCAGGGTGTGGTGATCAAGCTCGGAGATCTTGCCCTTGATGCCAAGGTAGATAAGCAGGGCTGACGGACCAGGCACCTTCTTGTCCCAGAAGCGCTGCGGGTAGGTCTGGTACTTCGGCTCAAGCAGTTTGGTCTCAACGTGATGAAGATCGGCGCTCGCCACCACAACATCGGCCATGATTTTCGACTCACCGACCCGGACACCCACTGCCTTGCCATCGGAAACCAAGATCTCCCGAACCGGTGACGAGGTGTAGATCTCAACGCCGTGCTGTTTGGCTAGCCGTTCGATGGATTCGATCACGGTGTAGATGCCACCCATCGGGTAGAAGACACCCTGGTTCATGTCAACGTGGGTCATCAGGTGATACATGCTCGGGGTGTCATAGGGCGAAGCCCCCAAGAAAACCGCTGGGAAGTTCAGCATCTTCTTTAGTCGCTCATCCTTCACAAACTTCCCGGAGAAGGTCCAAAGCGGGGTGACCAGCAGCTTTAGGAATTCCGCGAGCCTGGCCAAAACCTCTGGATGCACAAAGCTTCTGGCATCGCGGAAGTTGGTGTAGAGGAAGTGCTTGATTGAGAGGCGGTAGGCATCTTCAGCGCTATCAAGGTAGCGCTGAAGGGCTTGGCCAGAACCTGGCTCAATGGAGTCAAACATGGACTTAATCTCGTCCAAGTTTTCGCTCATCAAGAGCTTGTCGTTCTCGCCCTCATTGCGGGTTTGGTAGGCGGGAGAAAGCCGAACCAGGCTTAGCTCTTTTTCGGCCGTGGTGCCCATGAGGTTGTAAAACTGCTCAAAGGCATCCGGCATCAGATACCAGCTAGGTCCCATGTCAAAGCGGAAGCCGTCCTTCTCCCACTGGTAGGCGCGACCACCTAGTGAGTCCTTCGCCTCGTAGAGAGTCACCTTCATGCCGGCCTTTGCAAGCAATGCTGCCGAGGAAAGTCCGGCGATTCCGCCACCGATCACAATGGCAGTTTTTTGACTCATGGTTTTGCTCCTAGGTACGCGCGCAGCACCAAGATCAGTTTCTTGAAATTGCTCACGCTGATACGGGTGTTAATCAAATCTGCGGCAGAAGTGTTTCCAATCTTGGAATTAAGTTCCGCGAACAAAAGCTGAGCTGCCGTGACTGCGACCCTTGCACTCCTCGGCAAAAGCGGAAGTGACCTAGCGCTCTGCTCCAGGTCTTGGTTTATATCCGCAACCAGGCGAGCTTTGGTTTCCTCATCAAAGTTATTGACGTTCACACCTGGGAAGTATGAGCGGCCAAGGCGTTTGAAATCAGCTGCTAAATCCCTCAGGAAGTTCACCTTCTGGAATGCGCTTCCTAGGGCGCGAGCACCTTTGACTAGCAGCACCTTCTCTTCCTTGGTGTAGCTCTTGCCCTGGACAAATGCCGCCAGACACATCAAACCAACAACCTCAGCTGACCCGTAGACGTAGCGCTCGAAAGAAGCCTGGTCGTGCTCGGACTCTGTCAGGTCCTGACGCATGGAATAGAAAAACGGTTCGACTATGTCTTTGCCAATTCCAACTTCTCGCGCTGTGACACCGAAGGAGTGCAGGATCAGGTTGGTAGAAAAGCCAGTCTGCATGGCACGGTATGTCTCCGCCTCAAAAGCATCCAGTTCTTTGCCCGGATCGATGCCATCAGCGCTCTGAGCTGCCTGCTGTGCTGAGCCATCAACAATCTCATCCGCGACCCGCACCATCGCGTAAATGTTTTCGATGTGGTGTCTGAGGTTTTTCGGGAGCAGTCTGGTTGCCGCCCCAAAAGAAGTTGAGTAGCTGTAGATCACCTCTCGGCTAGCCCGATGTGCCGCCTGGGTATAGAGAGCTAGACCGGTGGGCACTTTGGTGGTGTCTTGGGATTCCACATGCCTAGGCTACTCCCTAGTTGATAGCTAGGATTGGTTTATGACGAACCCTATGAAACCCCGTAGCCATGCCGTCACAGACGGAATCGAGAAGGCTCCTCAACGTGGAATGCTTCGTGCAGTGGGCATGGGCGATGACGACTGGACTAAGCCACAAATCGGTGTTGGATCCAGCTGGAACGAGCTAACACCCTGCAACCTGTCCCTGGACCGACTTGCAAAGGCCGTCAAGGTAGGCGTCAGCAGAGCCGGTGGTTTCCCAATGCAGTTTGGAACCATCTCCATGTCAGACGGTATTTCCATGGGTCACGAGGGCATGCACTTCTCTCTGGTGAGCCGTGAGGTGATTGCCGATTCGGTGGAGACAGTGATGGGTGCTGAGGCCCTCGATGGCAGCGTGCTACTCGCTGGCTGTGACAAGTCCCTACCTGGCATGTTGATGGCGGCTGCTCGTCTAGATCTAGCTTCAGTCTTCCTTTATGCAGGTTCTATTGCTCCGGGCTGGGTCAAGCTAACCGATGGGACCGAGAAGCCAGTCACCATCATTGATGCCTTTGAGGCGGTAGGTGCCTGCAAGGTTGGAAAGATGAGCGAGGAAGACCTCACTCGAATTGAAAAGGCGGTTTGCCCCGGTGAGGGTGCCTGTGGCGGTATGTACACCGCAAACACCATGGCTTCCATTGGAGAAGCGATTGGTATGAGCCTTCCAGGTTCGGCTGCACCACCTTCGGCAGATAGAAGACGTGATGTCTGGGCTGAGCGAAGCGGCGAGGCGGTTGTCAATCTGATCGCCAAGGGCATTACGGCTCGTCAGATTATGACCAAGAAGGCCTTTGAAAATGCCATCGCAGTCCTGATGGCATTCGGCGGCTCAACCAACGCGGTTTTGCACCTGCTTGCAATCGCTCGCGAGGCAGAGGTTGACCTAACGCTTGACGACTTCAACCGGATTTCGGACAAGGTGCCACACCTTGGCGACCTGAAGCCATTTGGTCAGTTCGTAATGAACGATGTTGACCGAGTTGGTGGTGTGCCGGTCCTGATGAAGGCATTGCTCGATGCGGGTCTGCTGCACGGTGATGTGATGACGGTCACCGGAAAGACCATGGCTGAGAACCTTGAGGGCATCAACCCACCAGACCCAGATGGCAAGATCATCCGCGCGATGAACAACCCGATCCACAAAACCGGTGGCATCCAGATCCTGAAGGGGTCCATGGCTCCAGATGGAGCAGTTGTGAAGACTGCCGGTTTTGATTTGAACTTCTTTGAAGGTCCGGCGAAGGTCTTCGACCGCGAGGGACCAGCCATGGATGCCCTTGTTGAGGGCCGGATTCAAAAGGGCGATGTCGTGGTTATCCGCTACGAGGGTCCAAAGGGAGGACCTGGTTTCCGCGAGATGCTCGCTCTCACTGGCGCAATCAAAGGTGCGGGACTGGGCAAGGATGTTCTACTATTGACGGACGGACGATTCTCAGGCGGCACAACCGGCCTTTGCATCGGACACATTGCTCCAGAGGCGACCGAAGGTGGTCCAATTTCTCTGGTTCGCGATGGAGACCTTATTCGGGTCGACATCGCAGCTCGTTCGCTCGAACTACTCGTTGATGCGCAAGAGCTGGAAGCCCGCAGGAAAACATGGGTTCCACTACCACCACGCTACACAAAGGGTGTGCTCGCAAAATACACAAAGTTGGTGTCTTCGGCTTCTGAAGGTGCCTACTGCGGATAACTGGCGATTCACACTCTGAGTACTGCTAGAGATTCAGACGAGAGAGAACTTATGCCAAACGAGGTATTGACCGGCGCTCAAGCGATTATTCGCTCGCTTGAGCTACTGGGCATCGACACCGTCTTTGGTTTGCCGGGTGGCGCAATTCTGCCGACCTACGACCCACTGATGGATTCCAGCAAGATTCGACACATCTTGGTTAGGCACGAACAGGGTGCTGGCCACGCAGCTGAAGGCTATGCCGCAGCCAGCGGAAAGCTCGGAGTTTGCATCGCAACCAGCGGACCTGGTGCAACCAACCTGGTGACACCAATCATGGACGCCATGATGGACTCGGTTCCACTACTAGCGATCACCGGCCAGGTGAACTCCCACGCCATTGGCACCGATGCTTTCCAAGAGGCCGACATCGTCGGTATCACGATGCCTATCACCAAGCACAGCTTCTTGGTGACCAAGGCCGAGGACATCCCAGCCACCATGGCTGCTGCGTATGAGCTCGCGACCACAGGCCGTCCAGGCCCGGTTCTGGTTGACGTTGCCAAGGATGCTCAAAACGCAAAGTTTGAATTCAGCTGGCCACCAAAGGTTGACCTACCTGGTTACAAGCCAGTCACCGACCCACACGGCAAGCAGGTAACTGCTGCAGCCGAGATGATTCTCGCTTCCAAGAAGCCGATTCTTTATGTCGGTGGTGGTGTTATTCGTGCCGGTGCTCACCGAGAGCTACTGAAGCTCGCCGAGCTGATTAACGCACCGGTGACCACCACTTTGATGGCTCGTGGTGCATTCCCTGACTCGCACCCAAACCATCTGGGTATGCCGGGCATGCACGGAACAGTGCCTGCAGTTACCGGGTTACAGAAGTCTGATCTTCTGATCACTCTGGGCGCTCGGTTTGACGACCGAGTGACCGGAGATGTGAAGAGCTTTGCTCGCGAGGCAAAAGTTATCCACGTTGATATCGACCCAGCGGAGATTGGCAAGATACGTCACGCTGATGTTCCAATCGTGGGGGACGCCAAGGTTGTCATCGCGATGCTTATTACAGAGCTTGAGAAGCAAATGGGTGGCAAGAAGCCTGACTACTCGGCCTGGTGGCAGTTCATCAACGGCCTCAAGGAGCGCTATCCACTTGGTTATGTGGATCTCGATGACGGCAAGCTCGCACCGCAGACCGTTATCAAGCGCATTGGCGAGATCTCGGGACCAGAGGCAATTTACGCAGCAGGAGTTGGCCAGCACCAGATGTGGGCGGCACAGTTCATCAGCTATGAGCGTCCCAACTCCTGGATCAACTCAGGAGGTGCTGGAACCATGGGCTACTCGGTTCCGGCTGCAATGGGTGCAAAGGTTGCGCAGCCAGAGCGTTTGGTTTGGGCAATCGATGGCGATGGCTGTTTCCAGATGACCAACCAGGAGTTGGCCACCTGCGCAATCAACA
>CAZQZY010000002.1:0-11058 GCA_964597935.1 uncultured Aquiluna sp.
TGAGTGTGCTGCTCGACAAAGTCACCAAAGCTCTTGTTTTGGATACAGCCCTTGACTTCTTCGGTTCCGGCTCCGGCACGGGATGCAGCATCAAATAGCTGATTATCGCTGGCACCCTCTGTGCCCTCGCTCGGCTGGTTCTGCATCAGGATCTGGTGGAAGTCAAAGAAAGAGTCAGGCTGGAAATTTGCCACACAGAATGCGGCGTTTGCTGCACGGGATGAGTACTCGTTCAAAGACGCGCGGTCGAGGAAGCTCAGTGGTCTGAACTCAACAGTTGCAGCACCGGTGTCAACCCAGGAGCGCAACTGAGCCTCGTTTGGAAGATCAAACGCCTGACAAATTGGGCACTGATAGTCGATGTAAAGGATGATTTCTGGGGTTTTCTCAGTGCTGTCAGGGGTTGGCGTGTTTGTCGCGGTGAAGGCCTGTAGACCAACTCCCACCTTTAGGCCACCCAGCTCAGTCAAGTTGGCTGGCTTCTCGTCAACCACTGGGGCCTCGGCGCGGTTGGCAGCCTCAAAAGCGATAACCGCTCCGACACCACCCACGATTGCGAGCGCCGCACCCACCACCGAAAGCTGAAGAACTAGCTTGTTGCGCTTTTCCTTCTTGGAGTTTTGCTCTCTCAGCTCACGCGCCTTTTGACGGGCCTGCTCACGCTGCTCAGAACGAGTTAGCTTCGGGTTGGTCATGACTGGCTTCCTGACTGTTTGGTATCGGCTTTATTACAAGCCATTGAAATTCTAAACGCGGTGACATACTTATAAAGTTCGCCAACGGCAAACACCCATCACTATGGATCGTCCGGCACGTACCTGCCGGTGAAGGAGTAATCATGGCATCAGTGTCATTTCGTAATGCAACCCGCCTGTACCCAGGTGGAGCAAAGCCAGCAGTAGACAAGCTAAACCTAGAAATCGCCGATGGTGAGTTCCTGGTTTTGGTTGGACCTTCTGGTTGTGGAAAGTCCACCTCCCTGCGCATGCTCGCAGGTCTTGAAGAGGTAAACGAGGGTGGCATCTTCATCGGTGACCGCGAGGTAACCGACATCCCACCAAAGGACCGCGACATCGCGATGGTTTTCCAGAACTACGCGCTCTACCCACACATGACCGTTGCCGAGAACATGGGATTCGCCCTAAAGATTGCTGGCGTTAGCAAGGAAGAGCGTGCAGAGCGCGTTCTCGAGGCTGCAAAGCTGCTTGACCTCGAGCCATACCTAAACCGCAAGCCAAAGGCACTCTCCGGTGGTCAGCGCCAGCGTGTAGCTATGGGTCGCGCAATCGTTCGTAAGCCACAGGTGTTCCTAATGGACGAGCCGCTATCGAACCTTGACGCGAAGCTTCGTGTTCAGACTCGTACTCAGATTGCTTCGCTACAGCGTCGTCTTGGCGTAACCACCGTCTACGTAACCCACGACCAGGTTGAGGCTATGACCATGGGTGACCGAGTAGCCGTGCTGAAGGATGGCATCCTGCAGCAGGTCGACACTCCTCGCAACCTATACGACCGCCCAGGCAACGTCTTCGTTGCTGGCTTCATTGGTTCACCAGCTATGAACCTGATCCAGCTGCCAATCGTTGAGGGTGGCGTTCAGTTCGGTGACGCAGTGCTACCAATCAGCCGCGAGGTTCTCTCCAAGGCATCGGGTTCACGCGTAACCGTAGGTATTCGCCCGGAGAAGCTAACCGTTGCCGAGCACGGTCTAGTTGTTGACGTTGACGTAGTTGAGGAACTGGGTTCCGACGGCTACCTATACGGTCGTGCACAGCTAGATGGCACCGAGCACAACATCGTGGTACGCGTTGACGCAATCAGCCACCCACGTGCTGGCGAGAGAATCCACCTGCAGGCAGACGCCTCAGCAGTTCACGTCTTCGACGCCGAGAGCGGCCTAAGACTCAACTAGTGCCCTCTCAACTAAGCATCACGGCTGCCACGGCAGAACCAGCCCTACTGGATCTGCCGTGGCATTTGCCATTGGAAGACTGGCCTAAAGAAAACATTGCGGCTTTGCCCAAGGGTCTATCGCGCCACACAGTCAGATTTGCTCACCTCGAAGATCACGTCATTGCGATCAAAGAAACGCTGTTTGATCTAGCAAAGCGTGAATACGACATGCTGCGCAGACTCGAGAAGCTCGACGTTCCATGCGTTGAACCATTCGCGATTATCAATAACCGCAGAGACCTTGAGGGTAATGAGCTGCCTGCCGTGCTGATTACTAGGCATCTGAAGTTCTCACTCCCCTATCGAGCGATGTGGTCGCAGGGTCTGCGTGAAGCGACCGCGAAACGATTGGTTGATGCACTCGCGCTACTGCTGGTCCGGTTGCACCTAATTGGTTTTTTCTGGGGCGATGTTTCGCTTTCCAACACCCTTTTCAGGCGCGATGCAGGGCGTTTCGCTGCCTACCTGGTGGATGCTGAGACTGGGCAGTTATACGACTCAAGACTCTCTAATGGCCAGCGCGAGAATGATCTTGAGATTGCCCGAGTGAACATCGCGGGTGAACTGATGGACTTACTCGCATCCGGCAAGGCGGTGGATATCGATCCCACCGCGGTGAGCCAGCGCATCGTCGACAAATACCGTGAGCTTTGGTTAGAGCTAACCGCCACGGAATCCTTCGCCACCTCGGAGCGCTGGAGAATTGCCAAGCGTGTGAAGCGACTCAACGAACTTGGCTTCGATATCGAAGAGCTGTCCATGGTTCAGGAAGCGGACGGCAAAACCGTAAGAATTCAGCCGAAGGTGGTTGATGCCGGTCACCATGCCAGACGCCTACTGCTGCTAACGGGACTGGATGTTGAAGAAAACCAGGCTCGTAGGCTACTGAACGACATCGACGAGTATCGCCTCTCACACTCAAGGCCCGGGGCTGATGAAGAAGTGATGGCCCATGAGTGGCTCAGCGAGGTTTACGAACCCGTCATCACCTCCATACCGCAGCACCTGACTGGGAAGCTAGAACCCGCTGAGATATTCCATGAGGTGCTCGAACACCGCTGGTACATGTCTGAGCGATTGGGTAAAGATGTGCCGATGCTAGATGCGGTGCGCTCCTATGTCACAGAGGTGCTCAGCGTTAGACGCGATGAGGAAGCGCTGATTGGCCCGACCACAGAGCTGATCACCTTGAGTGAGCCAGTGCCCTCCGGAACCATCGTCGTGGATGACGATGAAGAGGGAGATTGGCGCGACAAGGTCTAGGAGCGCGCCATCGCAATCTGATACAGCGCGACACTGGCTGCGATGCCTGCGTTCAATGACTCGGTTGCGGACGAGATTGGGATAGAGACCACCTGGTCGCAGTTTTCCTGCACCAGTCTCGAAAGCCCCTTGCCCTCAGATCCAACGATGACCAAAAGTGGCCTATCGGAAAGTTGAAGGTCTGGAAGGCTGACATCTCCATCGCCATCGAGACCGATGACAAACAGTCCCTTTTGCTTGTATTCCTTGATTGCCTGGTTCAGATTCGAAGCCAGAGCAACTGGAATTCGAGCTGCCGCTCCAGCACTTGTTTTCCATGCTGAGGCCGTAACGCCAACACTTCTGCGCTGCGGCAGGATGACGCCGTGAGCACCAAATGCCGCAACCGAGCGAATGATGGCACCAAGATTTCTTGGGTCGGTGATGCCGTCCAGGGCAACTAGTAGTGGTGGCTGACCAGATGCCTTTGCCCTATCCAGCAGCTCCATCGGGTGCTTGTAGCTGTAGGGGGGAACCTGCAGCGCGATGCCCTGGTGAACTGAATCACCTCCGGTCATTCGATCAATCTCAGGCCTGGTGACCTCATTGATTGGGATGTTGCGGTGGTTCGCAATTGCGATTGCCTCTTTGACTCGGTCATCGATTTCGATGCGCTGCGCAATAAACAGTGCGGTTGCTGGAACCTTGGTTTTCAGCGCCTCTACGACCGAGTTTCTGCCAGAGAGCACCTCGCCAGAAATTGCGCGCTGACCCATGCCCGAGCGTCCGGCCACAAACTCACCCTTGCGAACCGGCTTTGCGGTCTTAGGCGCCTTGGCACCCGCCTTTAGAGCAGCTTGCTTGGCTTTGTGGGCTTTGTGATAGGGGCGATCCTCAGCCTTGGGCGTTGGACCTCTGCCCTCCAGGGCCTGCTTACCGTGGCCACCGGTTCCCTTGGTAGCACCTTTTTTACCCTTAGCGGCGCCAGGTCTACCCAATTTAGCCATCAGTCAATCTCCAGTGTGTTGAGTCGGAAGTATCGAACAATTCGATGCCACTTGCGATTAGCTGATCTCTGATCTGATCAGCGCGCGCGTAATCCTTATTCAGTCGGGCCTGATTGCGTTCCTGAATCAAGCCAGCCATAAGCGTATCCAATGCCCGATGCTCTTCGGATTGCTCAGTGCTCCACTGGCTAGGGCCTAGCCCCAGAACCTCGAGCATGGCATTTAGCTGATTGCGCTTTTCTTGGGCCTCACGAATTCTCTCGGCATCCAAGTCAGCATTACCCGCGCGAGCAATTTCATGCATTACAGCGAGCGCTGCCGGAATGTTTAGATCGTCATCCAACTCGGCCACAAATTCGGTTGGCAATACGGCTAACTCGAGCTTGGCAAACCTTGTGTTAGCAAGCTCCCTTTCGGCCCGATCCAGAAAGCCGTGAAGACGATCAAGGGCTGTCTGTGCCTCTTGAAGCACAGCGGGCTGATAGTCGAGCACTGAGCGGTAGTGGGCACTCAGCAGGTAGTAGCGCACAGCGCTCGCTGAGGCAAGCGCAAACAAATCTTGTGAGGTAACCGAGTTACCCAAAGACTTTGACATCTTCTGACCCGAGGTTGTGATCAGTCCATTGTGAATCCAGTAGTTGGCGAACTGGTGTCCTGCGGCTTGGGATTGCGCGAGCTCGTTCTCGTGATGCGGGAATCGAAGGTCCAAACCTCCACCGTGGATGTCAAAGTGCTCACCCAAATATCTCGTTGCCATCGCCGAGCACTCGATGTGCCAACCCGGGCGACCGAATCCCCAAGGAGTGTTCCAGCCCGCAGTCTTGGGCTCTCCCGGCTTTATTGACTTCCAGAGCGCAAAGTCTTCGGCACGTTTCTTGTCGGAACTGGCCTCTTCGGACACCATCTGATCGATGCCCTGATTGGTGAGCTCCCCGTACCGACCCCACGACTCGGTGTCGAAGTAAACGTTCGCAGATCCATCTAGCGCTTGGTAGGCATGACCGCGCTCAATCAAAGTTTGGATAAGTTCAATCATCTGCGGGATGTGGCCGGTTGCCCTCGGCTCATATGCCGGAGCTTGAATACCCAGTTTCTGGTAATCGGAATTGAACAAACGCTCGTTCTCCAGCGCGAGTGCCCACCAGTTTTTGCCAGACTCCTGAGCCTTCTCTAAAACCTTGTCATCGATGTCAGTGACGTTTCGAACCAAGGTCACTTTGTAACCGCGATGCTCCATCCAGCGAGCCAACTGGTCATAAACCAAGGCTGATCGAAGGTGGCCGATGTGGGGGGCCGATTGAACGGTTGGCCCACATACATAAATTGATACCTGATTGGCCCTAATCGGGACAAAATCCCGAATCTCTCCGGCTTTGGTATCAAACAGCTTCATGGGCTAAAGCCTAACCACGCTCGCTCAATAGCGCGGTTGCCACCGCGGCAATACCGCGGCTATCTGCCAAGAATCCAAGACCATCGGTAGTGGTCGCCGCGACCGAAACTGGCGCTCCAATCAAGCTGCTCAGGTGTTTTTCAAGCTCCTCTCTTCGAGGTCCAATCTTTGGTTTGTCCGCGATTACCTGAACTGAAACATTTGTAACGGAGAAGTTTTTGGCGGTGAGCATCGAGAGGGTTTCCGATATAAACACTTCACCCGCTGCTCCCGCAAACTCTGGCCTATCAACTCCGAAGTTGCTTCCGATATCCCCCAGTCCCGCGGCACTGAGCAGCGCATCGACAATGGCGTGAGCAACGCTGTCGCCATCTGAGTGACCCTCGAGCTTGGGAAGTTCGGGCCAGCTGAGGCATCCCAGAACCAGCTCTCCCGAAGCTGAGAAGCGATGGGCATCGGTTCCAATACCAGTTCGAATCGGAGCTGTGCCAACTCGATTGAGGTCGGCCGCGGTGGTGACCTTGAACGCTTCGGCAGCACCTGGCACCACGAAAGTCTTGTGCCCAAACGATTCCATCAGTCCTGCTTCGTCTGTGAAATCTGAGCTTGCAGTTTTCAAAGCGGCCCTGAGTTCTTCGACCCTAAACCCCTGCGGGGTTTGAACCGCAGCAAGTTTTGAGCGATCCAGGGTCTTTTCAACCAGTTGGCCATCGAGCAACTTGATGGTGTCGGCTACTGCTAAACCTGGAACCACGCAGAGGTGTGAGCTAAGCGCTTGCTCAACAGATTCGAACAGTTCTGCAGGTGCAAAGCAACGTGCAGCATCGTGCACCAAAACTGTCCTGGTTTCCACATGCGCAAGCCCATTTGCCACTGACTGCTGCCTGGTTTCGCCCCCGGCGACAACTTTGTGGTTCAAACCATACGGAGCGATCAAGCTTTCAAATTGGGATTCAAGACCCGCCGGTACGGTAACAATCAGCTGCGGTGGATTGAGTTTGCTGATTCGATCCAGCGCTTGCTCGAGAATGGTTTTGCCCTGGATTTGCACCAGGGCTTTGGGAATACCGAGTCCCAGTCGCTCCCCTCTGCCGGCAGCTACCAGAACGATGGCAGATTCCACGACTAGGAGGCCAAAACCTTGTCAAGCTCAGCAGATGCCTTCTCCTCGTCGACCTTGCGAGCCAGAGCCAGCTCGGAAATCAAGATCTGACGCGCCTTGGCAAGCATGCGCTTTTCACCCGCAGAAAGACCGCGATCCTGGTCACGTCTCCATAGGTCACGAACAACTTCTGAAACCTTCACGACATCGCCACTTGCAAGCTTCTCAAGGTTTGCCTTGTAGCGACGTGACCAGTTGGTTGGCTCCTCAACAAACTCGGCACGCAGCACATCGAATACCTGCTGGACACCCTTTTTGTCGATGACGTCTCTAACGCCGACCTCAGTGACGCTGTCCTGAGGAACCTGAATGATCAGCTCCTGGCTTGGACGGTCAGGGGCCTCGGTGCTGGACTCCAACTTGGATCCCTGGACCACAACTCTCAGGGTCAAATACTTTTTGGTCTCACCACGAATGGTCTTTTCGGAGACTTCGATGATTTCTGCGGCTCCGTGGTGTGGATAAACAACGGTCTCGCCAACTTCGTACTTCATAAACTTCTTTCGGCTCCAAAAGCCCGATTTTACCACAGGAAAGCCAGTTCTCCTAGGTTAGAATTGGCGCAGAAATGGCCCTCGGAGGACCCTTGCAAATCAAGAAGATTGCCACCTTGACCTCGCTGCTCGTAGCAACCACCCTGCTATCGGGCTGCTCACTATCTCGCGAGATTGCATCGCTTGACATGTATGCACCAAGCGACGGCACCATGGTTGATGTGGAGACCCTGAAGGCTCGCAACGTGATGTTTATCAAAGGTTCGGGCAACAAGGTCATGCTGATCGGTAGCTTCGTGAACTCAGGGATGGAGCCAGTGATGGCTTCAATCCAGACCAAGGACGCATCTGGTGAGGACATTCGGGTTGCCTTCGAGGTAAAACCAAATGGCAAGTTTGATCTCGGTTACAACGGAACCGAAGGTGTAGTGATGACTCTGGATGAGAAGCCAGGATCAATGCACAGCATCTACGTGTCTAACGGTTCTGACCCGGTTGAGATGTTGGTTCCAGTGATGGACGGCTCGCTCGCCGAGTACCGACCATTTGTTGAGAAGCTGAACTAAACCTCGAACTTGTAACCCAGACCGCGCACGGTCTGAAGGTGCACGGGCCTAGATGGGTCTTCCTCGATCTTGGAGCGAATCCGCTTGACGTGGACATCCAGGGTCTTGGTGTCACCGAAGTAGTTGGAACCCCAGACGCGGTCGATGATCTGCCCTCTGGTTAGAACGCGGTTCAGGTTTTCCATCAGTAACTCGAGAAGTTCAAATTCCTTCAGCGGCATCTGCACCTGCTCGCCATTCACCGTGACGATGTGGCGCTCAATGTCCATTACCACTGGTCCCGCTTTCAAGAGACCCGGCTCATGCTGCACGGTTTCTCTGCCGCGGCGCAGAACTGCCTTCATCCGGGCAAGTAGCTCGCGAGTTGAGTATGGCTTGGTGACATAGTCATCAGCACCGAGCTCCAATCCAACAACCTTGTCGATCTCGGCATCCTTGGCAGTGAGCATGATGATTGGCACCTGAGATTCAGCTCGCACCACTCGGCACACCTCATTGCCCGAAAGACCAGGAAGCATTAGGTCTAGCAAGATCAGATCTGGGTTGTGTGACTTGAAAATCTCAACCGCGCTGTTGCCGTCCTCTGCCTCTAAGACGTCGTAACCCTCTTTCTGAAGCAGGTAAACAAGGGGCTCCCTAAGGCCAACCTCATCCTCTACAACCAAAACTCTCGGCATTAGTCCTCCTGAACGGTGATTGGTAGTCGAAGGGTGAAGGTTGAGCCAACACCGGGTTTTGAAAACAACTTGACCTCGCCACCGTGGTTAGCGGCGATGTGTTTGACAATGGCTAGCCCCAGGCCGGTGCCACCGGTCTCTCGGGATCTAGAGGGATCGACTCGGTAGAAACGCTCAAAGATTCGCTCTTGCTCCGACTCGGGTATGCCAATGCCAGAGTCGGTTACCGAAATCTCCGCCACACCATCCACTTGCTTGAGACCAACCCCTACCTGGGTTCCAGGCTCTGAGTAAACGATGGCGTTCTCGATTAGGTTTCTCACAGCGGTGGCAAGCATCTCGTAGTCCCCGAGGATTTTCACCGACTCTGAGGTAGCGCCCTGAACCCTGATGTTCCGCTTTTCAGCAAGGACCTGGTTGCGCTCAATGGAGTCAATCAGCACGGCGGCCAGATCAACCTCGGTTGCGTTTTCAAGCCCGGGTGCACTCTGCACTCTTGAGAGCTGCATCAGCTCTTGAACTAGGTTTGCGAGTCGGTGACTTTCACGAATTAGAGAGTTCGAAAACTTCTCAATCATGGCTGGGTCATCTCCCGCCCCCTGAATTGCCTCAGCGAGCAGGCCAATTGCCCCAATTGGAGTCTTTAGTTCGTGAGAAACGTTTGCGACGAAGTCACGTCTGGTGTCCTCGAGCTTCTTGGCCTCAGTTCGATCATCAACCAATAGCATCAAATACTTTTCGCCAAAGCGCGCTGCCCTGGCTTGAACCCAAACCGCCTCGCGCTGCAGGCCGGTTTCAAGAAGTAGCTCTTCAACCACGGCACCAGACTGATTTCTGGCGCGATCGCAGAGCTTCACCAGTGCTGAGTGAACGAGTCTGCGGTTCTGAACTAAACCAAACTGAACAGCACCGGGCGAAGCACGCAGCACATTGTTTTGGGCATCCAAAACCACACCGGCGGTGGCGATAACGTCAACCACCTGAGAGGCAACCTGCTCGAAGGCATCTACCTCAGACTCTGAGGTTTTGCCCTTCGAAGAGAACAAACCCATTTTGCTCCGCTCAAGTGTTTACCAAGTTAACTGCTTGGTAGTGTGCCTAGACTAAAACAGGGTGTGCGAATCTGACACAGAGTTATCTGCTGGTTTGCGACAAATTAAGCAGAAATTTGCTTTCTGTCAGAAAGCTAGAGCCACCCCGGAGGAAGCGGAGATGGGCATGCGTCAAGTTTTTCAGCAAGAGCTAACTGAGGTTCAGGAGCGTTTGGTCCAGCTGGCCGAGGCCGCTGAGACAATCATGGATAAAGCTTCCCGGGCTTTTCTAAACTCCGATGTTTCACTCGCTGACGAGGCCCTCGCACTGGCGGCCTCCAATGAAGAGCGAGCACTTGGCCTGGACGAACTGGTCATCAAGGTTTTGGCCACCCAGTCTCCTGTTGCTCGCGACCTGAGAATTCTTGTATCTGCGCTTCGCATGAGCGCATCGATTGAGCGCATGGGTGCTCTGGCGTCTCACATTGCGGCGATTGCCCGCTACCGCTTCCCTGGAAGCGCAGTGCCAGAGTCGCTTCGCAAGACCTTTGAGGACATGGCGCGCATCGATCTTGAACTAGTTCACAAGGCCATCAAGCTTTTGGGAAACACCGACCTAGACCTAGCCCGTGAAATCCAAGCGCAGGATGAGGCAGTTGACCGCCTGCACCGCAAGGTATTCGACGTTGTGCTAGCGGATGACTGGAAAGAGAACGCAATGTTCACCGTGGATGTGACCCTGGCATCTCGCTACTTCGAGCGTTTTGCCGACCACGTGGTCGACATCTCTTCCAAGGTCAGCTTCCTACAGACCGGCGAGTGGACCGAGAGCTAACTACTTCTTACCCTGGTTCGCAACCGCTGCCGCTCCAGCTGCTGCTGCCTCAGGGTCCAGGTATTCGCCACCGGCAACCAAAGGCTTGAAGTCTGCATCGAGTTTGTAGTGAAGTGGGATTCCGGTGGGGATGTTTAGCTCCGCAATATCCTCGTCCGAAATACCATCCAGGTGCTTCACCAAGGCGCGGAGTGAGTTGCCATGTGCGGTAATCAAAACTGTCTTGTGATCCGCCAATTTTGGAGCGATGGTTGCGTGCCAGTAGGGCAGCATGCGAACCAGCACGTCCTTGAGGCACTCGGTCGCTGGAACCGCATCACCTAAATCTGCGTAGCGCTCATCGTGAGCCTGAGAGTACTGGTTGTCCTCGGCAATCGGTGGTGGTGGCACGTCGTAGCTTCGACGCCAAATCTGGAACTGCTCAGGTCCGTACTTCTCTAAGGTCTCGGCCTTGTCTAGGCCCTGCAGCGCGCCGTAGTGCCGCTCGTTCAGCCGCCAGGAGCGCTCCGTGGGAATCCAGTTGCGATCGATTTGATCGAGTGCAATGTGAGCGGTGTTGATTGCTCGCTTCAGCACCGAAGTGAATAGCAAATCCGGCTTCAAACCCGACTGCCCAAGCAGCTCTCCGGCTCGCTTGGCTTCCGCCCTACCCTGATCGCTAAGGTCCACATCCACCCAGCCGGTGAAAAGGTTTTGCT
>CAZQZY010000002.1:11158-16423 GCA_964597935.1 uncultured Aquiluna sp.
GCCCTACCCTGATCGCTAAGGTCCACATCCACCCAGCCGGTGAAAAGGTTTTGCTGGTTCCAGGTGCTGTTGCCGTGTCTAAGCAGAATCAGGTTGTAGGTCATGCGCGCAAGTTTACCCAACCAGATTCGCTAGCCTCGCTTGCCACTTAGTTTGAATGCAGCAGGCCGAGGTAAGTTTGCGGCTTTGCCTGCATCGTGGGGAACCAAGACTGTTTGGCTAGCCAGGTAGCGGTTTTCACCAATCGAGACCTCGAGGTCGAGGTATGGAGTGTTGCGAGAAAGTAGCGCTAGCGCGATAGACCCCGCTTCAAAGTGCAGCGCTCCAGCCAGCACCTTGCCCACACTCTTGCCCTGGTAGCTAACTTCATCCCCCGGTTGGCAAAGCACATCACCCTGCTCCAAGTTGAGAATCGCCAATCTCCTTGGTGGATGACCCAGATTGTGAACTTTAGCCACGGTCTCTTGACCGCGGTAGCAACCCTTAGACATGTGAACCGCTGAGGAGAGCCAATCAAGTTCGTGTGGCAGGGTCCGCTCATCGACATCGCTCTGCTCTGGTCTGCCAGCGGCGATTCTCAGTGCGTGATAGGCCATCAAACCAGCACGACCAAGCTCAGGGAGCGTGTTGACCACATACTCGCGGTAGGGAAACCCCGAACGCTCAGTCGCATAGCGAACGCCGCCTTTTGGTTCGCTATCAAACGGGTCAATCCAACAGGGTGCATCGAAACCTAGGTCAGTGAAGGCACCAACCACATGTTCCGTTTTCCTAGCAACCGAGACCTTGGAGCGGAACACCATTTTTCCTAGCCAGGCCTGCAACGCTTCGACAGTTTCCGCGGGTGTGACTACGAGCAGTCCAGCATCGGTCGCGATCACTTTTAGATGAAACTCGATGTGGCCGTTTGGGGATAGCAGTAGCGCTTCGGTCGATTCCCCAACCTTGAGATTGAGAATGTTCTGGCTGGTAAGTGAGTGCAGCCATTTCTTGGAATCTTCACCAATGATTTCCAGCACTGCCATGTCCTCGCGAAGCACGAAGGCCTCCCCAGCGAGTAATTGCCGCTGCTCCTGCAGCGGATTACCAAAGTGCTGATTACTCAACTTTTTCAAGCCTTGCCGAAGCGTGTGATTTCAGCGGTTGGCCCAGGGCTGCCATGTCCCAAGCCCAAAGCAACGCGCCCTCCACCAGACCCATCAGCCTGGTGGCGGCGTTGTATTCCTTGGCGTTGGGGGATCTCAGCACCGCATCGGTAGCAAGATCGATGCGAGCGCCCTTGATTTGGCCAAAGTAAAGCTCTGCAACGCCATTTGGGGTGACAATCAGGGCCTCGATATCAAAACCACCATTTGAATTACGCCAAAGTTCCAGGTCCTCCCGAACTGTCAAAACCTTGGTGCCATCGGAAGGAAGTAATCCTGGTCCCGAATCAGACTCGGATGCTGGTCTGGAGACCGAAAAGTAACCGCGCTCTTGAGAGATCAGCTTTCCAGCCGGGTCCTTGATCTCGGAGAGATACTCCAGCTTTCCAACCTCGAGTGGCCTAAAGGATGCGGTCTGAAAAAACTCGATCTCCTGGGGATTTTCATCGGTTGGGTAGCTGACCACGCCACTGCCACGCCAATCACCTAGCAGGAAAGTGAAGGGGGTTAGCTCTATTGGCAGATCGTCTGGAATGACGAACAAGTTAGCGCTGGCCCTTGAAGAGCTTGAAGAGAACTAGCAGGGAAATACCGCCGATTGCTAGGGATGCGAGAACAAGCAATCCGGTGAAGAAAATCTCAAGCGCCAAGAGCATGCGGAAATTCTAACCCAGCAGCTTGAAAAGCGTGAGCACGCCGAGGATGGCAAAGCTGCCTGCTGCCACATAAACCTGCTGGCGAACTGTGTCCTTTGCCTTGGCCGAGATTAGGTGCTCGATGCTCACCAGGGCGATGGATGCTCCGGCAATGCCGGCAAAGAATGTGAACGTGCGCTCGGGTTCGATATAAACCAGCGTCAAAATGCCGGAAACCAGCACCCCCAACCAGATCAAAATGATCTGTAACCACTGCTTGCTCACAGCACAAACTCTATCCGCTAAGCCAATGCGCACTATCATTTGGGTATCTGGAGGGCGGATATGGCGACAGTTTTATTTATCACCCCCTCCAAAGACGCGCTCGCTTCCCAGTTCGAATTGCTGGGTCATCTGGTAACCCAGATCGCAGCCGATGCGGCAGAAATCGCCAATGCCAAAACTCACGACCTAGCTGTTTTGGACTGTAGGCAAGATTTGGTAGCGGCAAGGGGCATAGCGAGAATCCTGGTAGCGGCGGGTTGGGAAACACCGCTACTTCTACTGGTTCAAGACCAGGCTCTTGCCGTAATCACCCCTGAGTGGGGGGCAACCGACTTCATTTTGGCAAATGCCTCGCTGGCAGAAATTGATGCTCGTTTGCGCCTAGCGGTGGGCAAGGCAGTAACGACTTCGGTCAAGATATCGACTGGGCTCGTTATCGACGAGGTTAGCTACACCGCCAAGATCAATGGTCGAACCCTTGACCTAACTTTCAAAGAATTCGAACTCCTGAGGCACCTCAACGAAAACCCAGGCAGGGTATTCACTAGAGAGCAGCTGCTCAGTGAGGTTTGGGGCTATGACTACTTCGGTGGCACCAGAACAGTCGATGTTCACATTCGAAGACTCAGGGCAAAACTTGGCGAGCTGGAGTCACTGATCGGCACGGTGAGAAACGTCGGCTATCGACTAGACCCAAACCAAGAACTGACCGCTGAGTAAAAATTAACTTTCCGCTAACCCGCAAACTGTAAAGATTGTCCTTATGTCTGAAGAAACCACGGCGATATTCCAGCCACATTCTCAGCCTGATCTGCCGCAGGATCGTTTCCTAGATCGCGAGCTCAGCTGGCTGGATTTCAACCAGCGCGTGTTGGAACTTGCCGAAGACAGAAGCATCCCGCTTTTAGAGCGAGTGAACTTTCTCAGTATCTTCGCCTCTAACCTCGATGAGTTTTTCATGGTTCGCGTAGCGTCCCTGAAGCGCAGAGTCGCGACCGGCATCGCAGTGCAGTCCGCATCTGGACTTAGCCCCCAAGAGGTGTTGCTTCGAATTTCAGAGCGCACCAGAGAGCTACAAGCAAGACACTCCAAACTTTTCCGCGACGAAATCTCTCCGTCGCTGGAGCAGGTGGGTATTCACGTCACCCACTTCGGCAAACTAAGTGATACTCAGAAGGAATCGCTGCACCGCTATTTCCAGCTCAATGTTTTCCCGGTGCTAACTCCGTTGGCGGTTGACCCAGCCCACCCCTTCCCTTACATCTCGGGTTTGTCGCTGAACCTAGCGGTGGTGTTGCGCAATCCTGCAACCGGTGGAGAGCACTTCGCGAGAGTAAAGGTGCCGCCACTTCTTCCAAGATTTGTGGCGGTTGAAGGAACGGAACAAACCTACGTTCCACTCGAAGATGTCATGGGTGAGTATCTCAGTGATCTTTTCCCCGGCATGGAAGTTGTCAAGCATCATGCATTCCGCGTCACAAGAAACGAGGATCTCGAGGTTGACGAGGATGAGGGTGAAAATCTCCTGGTCCAACTTGAGAAGGAGTTGCTGCGCAGGAGGTTTGGTCCCCCGGTTCGACTGGAGGTAGCTGAGGATATTGATCCGCAGGTATTGGAGCTACTCTCTCGAGAGCTGGATATCGAAGCTCACGATGTCTATCACCTGCCTGAGCCGCTAGATCTCAGAGCACTATCTGCGATTGCCTTCCAAAAGATTCCAGAGCTTCACTTCGAACCACACCAGATCACTACAAACCGCTACCTGCAGTCTGAGGATGACGAAGCAGCCGACATATTCGCAGCCCTGAGACAGCGAGAGGTTCTCGTCCACCACCCCTATGAGTCTTTTGCCACCTCGGTGCAGGCGTTTTTGGAGCAGGCTGCCGCCGACCCCCAAGTTTTGGCGATCAAGCAGACCCTCTACCGAACCAGTGGTGACTCCCCGATCGTCGATGCGCTGATCGATGCTGCCGAAGCTGGCAAACAGGTCTTGGCGTTGGTTGAGATCAAGGCACGTTTTGATGAGCAGAACAACATCGGCTGGGCCAGAAAGCTTGAGGCAGCAGGAGTTCACGTGGTCTACGGCATTGTTGGCCTAAAGACCCACTGCAAGCTCTCGCTTGTGATTCGCCAGGAGGGAAGCCAGCTTCGTCGCTACTGCCACATCGGAACCGGTAATTACAATCCAAAGACCGCCAGGTACTACGAAGACCTCGGACTGCTCACATCGCGTCAGTCGGTTGGTGAAGACCTGACCAAGTTGTTTAACCAGCTATCCGGATTCTCCTCTGCTCCGAACTATCAGTCGCTACTGGTATCGCCGAACGGAGTAAGAGAAGGACTAACGACTCGAATTCAGCGCGAGATAGAGCACAAGGAGGCGGGTCGACCAGCTCGAATTCGCCTGAAGATGAACTCGCTTGTGGATGAGCAGATCATTGATCAGCTGTACCTGGCATCCATCGCAGGGGTAGAGGTTGAGGTCTTGGTGCGCGGTATGTGTGCGCTAAAGCCAGGAGTACCGGGTCTTAGTGAAACCATCAAGGTCCACTCAGTGCTGGGTCGCTATCTGGAGCACAGCCGCATCTTCTACTTCGAAAATGGTGGCGATCCAGATGTGTTCATCGGCAGTGCCGACATGATGCATCGCAACCTTGATCGGCGAGTTGAGTCCCTGGTGAAGATCACTCAGCCAGACCAGATCAGAGAGCTCAGGGAGCTACTCGATCTGGGCATGAGCGAGACCATTTCAGTTTGGAAACTCAGTAGCGCTGGCACTTGGCAGCGCCGAACCTCAGATGCAAATGGCAAACCACTCACCGACATGCAGGACGAACTGATGGCCAGAACGCTCGTGAAGAAGCGGAGTCGCTAGTGACCATCTATGCAGCTGGTGTTGTCCCCTGGCGCGAAACCAAATCAGGCATCGAAGTTCTCCTAGTGCACCGCGAGTACTACAACGACTGGGGTTTCCCGAAGGGTAAGCAGGACCCGGGTGAATTCCTCCCCGAGACTGCCGTTCGAGAGCTTAAGGAAGAAGCTGGGCTATCGGTAAAACTTGGTAGGAAACTCGACATCATCCGCTACCAAGTTGGAGACCAAGATAAAGAGGTTCACTTCTGGGCCTCTAAGGTCAAAGACAAGGCGATCAAGAAGCAGAAGTTTGAGGCAAATGCGGAAATCGCAAAGTGCGAGTGGGT
>CAZQZY010000002.1:16523-49926 GCA_964597935.1 uncultured Aquiluna sp.
GAATTGGTCACCTCTCCATGGAAGCGTTGCCACGACACCATCGAGCCCTACGCCAAGAAAACCAAGCGCACCTTAGTTGAGCGCGGTCAGCTTACTGAGCTATCCAATAAGCGCAGACCGCTGAGCACCAAAAAGGTTGTTGCTTCACTACTCGGTGACTCAAACTCTGGTTTGATCTGCACCCACCGACCAGCGCTACCGAGCGTGCTGGAGCCACTAGCAAACGCCGCGAGTAAGGACCTAAAAAAGCACATCATGGAGGCAACGGCGCTAAAGCCTGGGGACTTCATTGTGCTTCGACTAACCCTGGGATCAAAACCAAAGGTTGCTTCCGCCGAGTTGTGTAACTGGACATCGCTTTTAGAGGAAACACAATCGAACAGCTAATGGTTATCTAAACCATGATCGAAAACGTCACCGCTGACTTGCCCGAGCTAATTGCCAAAGATGGCAAACCGGCCAGGGTGTTGGTGACCGGTGCTACCGGATACATCGGTGGTCGACTCATTAGAGAATTGCTCGCTCACAATTACCGAGTCCGAGTACTGGTTCGAAATGCGGACAAGCTTCGTGATTACCCCTGGGTTCACCAGGTAGAGATCACCGAGGGTGACGCGGCTAACCCTGAGGTTCTCAAAAAAGCCTTGAACCAAATCGATGTCGCCTATTACCTACTGCACGCTCTGAACTCCCCGAAAAACTTCGAGCAGGAAGAGGCGGATCTTGCAACCAAGTTCGCATCAGCTGCGAAGGCTAACCAGGTTTCTCGAATTGTTTACCTTGGAGGCATGACCTCGGAGGATGGCGAACTGTCCCCACACATGGCAGCCAGAACTGAGACTGGCGAGATCTTGCGAAACAGCTCGGTTCCAACCATTGAGCTTCGGGCTGGAGTGGTGATTGGTTCTGGCTCAGCATCATTTGAGATGCTGCGCCACCTAACTGAGCGACTACCGATCATGGTCACACCCAAGTGGCTCAAGAATCGCATTCAACCGATCGCGATTCGAGATGTTTTGAGATACCTAGTTGGCTCTGCAACCATCGAAAAGAGCGTCAACCGAGCCTTCGATATCGCAGGGCCTGATGTCTTTACCTACATGGAGATGATGCAGCAGTATGCCGAGGTTGCTGGATTCAGAAGGCGCATCATCCTGCCACTGCCGGTTTTGACCCCAAGACTCGCATCGGGCTGGATTGGACTCGTCACTCCGGTCCCGGTAACTCTGGCGAAGCGCTTGGTGGCATCACTCAAGCATGAGGTTGTGGCCAAAGAAGACGACATCAGAAAGTACATTCCCGATGCACCCGGAGGTCGCACCACCTTCAAAAAGGCGGTGGAGCTGGCACTCACCCGCGTGAAAGACCTCGAGGTGGAAACTAGGTGGTCAAACGCGACCACTCCCGGCACTCACTCTGAGCCCCTGCCAACCGATCCAGACTGGGCCGGAGGTTCGCTGTATGTCGATAAGCGCGAATACATAACCAAGGATTCGGTTCAAGAGGTCTGGAAACGCATTGAAGCAATCGGCGGAGACAACGGCTACTCCACAGCCACCTGGGCTTGGGAGCTTCGTGGTCTGATGGATCGCTTCGTAGGTGGAGTCGGTCTTCGACGCGGCCGAAGAGATCCCAACACCCTGATGGAGGGTGAGGCTCTGGACTTCTGGCGCGTTGAAAAGATCGAGCGCCCGAAACTATTACGACTAAGAGCTGAGATGAAACTGCCTGGACTTGCCTGGTTGGAGTTTCGAACCTTCGAGTTACCAAGCGGTGAGACTCTGTTGGTGCAGCAGGCTTTTTATCACCCCAAGGGTTTGTTTGGCCATGCCTATTGGGCTGCGGTATTTCCCATGCACGGAATCGTGTTCCCCTCAATGGCAAAGAAACTGGCTGGCAAGGGCTGCAGAAAGGCTCCCAATAGCTAGGCTTTGGGAATGACCAAAGTCCGCTTCGCAGTAGTTGCCCTGCTCTTTGTCGGCTTTGTTTGGGGCGCCGCATTTGTATTGATGAAGGATGCAATTCAGCAGCAGCCCTACATGGATTTCCTCGCAACCAGATTCACGGTTGCTGCCCTTGCCATGGTGATACTGAGACCAAAGATCTCGCTAGCATTCGCCAAGGGTGACATCGCATTTGGGGCACTTATCGGTTCCATACTGGCACTTGGCTACATCACACAAACCATTGGCCTTGAGGCAACTACCGCGGCAATGAGTGGGTTCCTCACCGGACTCTACGTCGTGCTAACTCCGCTTCTCGCCTGGCTAGTTTTGCGCGAGAAGATCTCTATGAAGATTGCACTGGGTGCTCTCTTGGCGGCAGTTGGCCTGGGAATTCTCTCCGGAGCAGCCGAGAGTGTCGAGTTCCAGATCGGACAGCTTTGGCTAATTGCATGCGCCGTGATGTATGCGGTTCACATTCTGCTGCTTGGCAAATTTGGTAAGGGGCGAGATTCATATCGCTTTGCAATGCTGCAAATTGCCGCCGTGGCTTTGGTGACCTGGGCATTTGCACTGCTCGACGGCTACCAAGCACCGCCGAATGCTTCGGTTTGGTTCGCGATTTTATTCACCGCATTACTCTCAACCGTTTTCGCATTCTGGGTTCAAACCTGGGCTCAGACCATTCTGGAGCCCTCAAGAGTAGCGCTGCTGATTACCTCTGAGGTGGTCTTCACTGCACTGATTGCGGTTTCTGTTGGTCAGGAGCCGGCAACCCTAGCCATGGTTGTTGGTGGTTCGGTGATGCTGGTTGCGATGCTGCTGGTTGAGTGGCCGACTAAATCAAAGTCCGGCAGATTCCAGGAGCGCCTGGAGTTTTGAGTTCGAGGCGATCTCTGCCTCGGATCTCGACATAGCAATAGGCAACCTTCTACGAAGCAGATCCTCACGGGTTACTACATCCTCGTGTCGAATGATGTAGCTCACCTCTTCTTCGGTAATACCAAGGCCAGGTACTAGCTCGAAAACCTCTTCGGCATCGGCCAAAATCTCGAATGCTCTTTCCCCGTGACGTCGCCAGATTGACTCCGCAATCCGCTTCGCGGCAGCGGCGTCAGATGCTCGATTCAGAAGCTGAGTCTCGAATTGGGAGAATCTGGATTGATCCCCCTCGCCAAACCAGTCTCTTGGCTTAGAGACCCTGAAGCCAAGTCTCGCTAGCTCATCAACCACCTCTTGGCCGACGTTTAGGCAGTCCGTGAGTTTGCCACCGAGCACACTCACGACTGCCTTCTGGGAGTCAACCTCGATGATGTGCTTGCGGCTGAGCTGGTGCCAATCCTGAGTGCTTGCCTGCGAGGCATTTTCAATCACCAGCGGCCGCACACCACTTCGCTCGGAGATGATCTCATCGGCGGTAATCTCAATACCCTCAAGTTGGTTGTTGATTTGCCTCAAGACAAACTCTCGGTCAACCTCGTCGACCCGAGTGTGGGGATCTTGCACTCTGGTGTCGGTGGTGCCGATCATGGAGCGATCCCCCATCGGCAAGACATAAAACAGTCGACCCTGTTCATCCCAAAAGGCCAATACCTGGTTGTCTTTAGTGATCTTTCGATTGAGGGTCAGATGGACCCCTTTTGAAAACACCAGGCCCGCCTTGGTCTTTGAATCCAAAAGTGCCGAGACTCCCTCGGCAAAAGGGCCGGCCGCGTTGACCACAGCTTTTGAGGTGACTACCCGTTCGCCCGCTCTGCCGCTGAGCTTTAGGGACCAGAACTGGTCAAAATTCGCACCCACCAACTCGGTGTAATTCTCAGCCTGAGCGCCAAAACGCTTAGCGTGACGAATGAAGTCGTAGACAAAACGAGCATCGGTGTCGGGCAGATAGGCGTCGTAGTAGCGCACTGCCTTGCGACCGCTGATCAGGTGAGGCTCCAGAGCCTTAGCCTTTTTCGCGGAGAAGGAGCTAGGGGCTTTGGTGCCAAATAGACCAATTCCCCAGTAGAACAAGGTTCCAAAGGTTCCCAGCAGTCGACCAAACGGTGCGGTCTTTCCAAGCGAAGCTAAGAAGCCAATTTCTTTGATCTGGTTTGGGTAAGAACGCATAAGTCGGTTTCGAGCCAGACAAAGTTTGAAGACCAGCAGGAACTCATAGCTCTGCAGGTACTTGATGCCACCCCAAACTAGGTTGCTCGACTGCTGTGAGGTGAATGAGGCAAAGTCAGACTTGTCGATGAGTAGCACTCTTTGACCGGCTGCACTAAGCGCAGCAGCCGAGACCGCGCCGTTGATGCCGGCTCCGACAATTACCACATCAAAGTCGGTGACATGATTGGTATTGTCGTTTTTTGTTTGAGTTTGATTACTCATAGCTCAAAGCATAAACCAAGGTTTGTAAGCTTTGGGGAGAGGTTTCAAGGAGGAAATCGTGGCGATACTCTCGATCGATGCCGGTACCACGGGCGTAACCGCCCTGGTAGTGAGTGACGCAGGTGAAATACTTGCCCGCGGTTACCAAGAGTTTCCCCAACATTTTCCAAATCCAGGATGGGTTGAGCACGAACCAGAAGAGATCTGGCAGGCCACTCTCGCTGCAACCAAGCAAGCTCTAACCCAAAGCACAGCCACACCGATAGCAATCGGAATAACCAACCAGCGCGAGACTGCGGTGGTTTGGGATCGCGAGAATCTCTCAAGCCCAACCAAGGCAATCGTCTGGCAAGACCGCAGGACTGCCGATCTGACTGATGAACTGAACAAAATCAATAATGGCGACTGGATTCGATTCCGCACTGGGCTGAAGCTTGACCCCTACTTCACATCAAGCAAGTTTTTGTGGTGGAAGAAGAACCTGCCTCAGGTATGGGCTGGAGTTGAAGCAGGATCACTAGCCATAGGGACTATCGACTCTTACCTCTGCGCGAGGATCTCCGGTGGGGCGCTACACATCACCGACGCCACCAATGCATCCAGAACTCAGTTGATGAATCTTGAGACGTGCGAGT
The DNA here is from genome assembly GCA_964597935.1 of uncultured Aquiluna sp. Classification (GTDB taxonomy): domain Bacteria; phylum Actinomycetota; class Actinomycetes; order Actinomycetales; family Microbacteriaceae; genus Aquiluna. The sequence goes on from CAZQZY010000002.1 coordinate 21,475, forward strand.
GGGATCCTGAGCTGTTGCAAGCATTTGGCGTACCCGAGACTGCCCTGCCGAAAATTGTTCCAAGCTGGGGTAACTACGGATTATCAAACCCAGAACATTTTCTTGGGCTCTCGATACCTATTACCGGGATGGCAGGAGACCAGCAGGCCGCGCTCTTTGGCCAGTGCGGCTTTGAAGTTGGTGATTCGAAATCTACCTACGGCACCGGTGCCTTCATCCTCACCAACACCGGCTCTGAAATAAGGCATTCTGACAATGGCCTACTGGCAACCATGGCCTACCTCACGCCCGAGGGTGAAAAGGTTTATGCCATTGAGGGGTCGGTGTTTGTTGCCGGAGCTGCAGTGCAGTGGCTTCGGGACGGCCTTGGCATCATCAAGTCATCACCCGAGGTTGAAGATCTTGCGCTAAGAGCTGGCTCAAGTCACGGTGTGACATTTGTCCCAGCGCTCACTGGGCTTGGCGCTCCGTTCTGGGACCCTCAAGCTCGGGGAACCTTCATGGGACTAACCCGCGGCAGTGACCGCGGTGCCATCGCCTACGCCACCCTTGAGGGAATTGCATTCCAGGTGAAAGCGGTTCTCGATGCCATGGCGCATGACCTAGGCAATTCACTCACCGGAATACGTGTTGACGGCGGTGCGGCAGCGAATGATCTGCTGATGCAAATCCAGGCTGACTGTCTAGACACCCAAGTCATTCGGGCTAAGCACCTAGAGAGCACTGGACTTGGTGCTGCACTGTTGGCAGGTTTGGGTGCAGGTATCTTCTCCTCCCTGTCCGACCTTGAAAAACTCAATCCCGCGGCCAAAAAGTTTGTGCCCCAGAGGGATCGAAGCCACGAGTATTCAAGGTGGCTGCAGGCAGTGAAATTGCTTAGAGAGTTTGAAAACTAAGCTAATTGCGTGTTTGATCCCGAGTCCAAGTTAGCTGCCCAAGCGCTGAGCGCTGGCTATGCAGCCGACAATGTGCTGTCGGATCTATCAATCAGTTTCAACACTGGCTCAATCACCGCAATCATTGGCCCAAACGGAGCTGGAAAAAGCTCGCTACTGAAAGCACTGGCCAGAAAGATAAAGCCTGAGTCTGGAGCAGTTTTGCTCGATGGCGTTTCGATTACCAGCCTGAAGAAATCAGAGCTAGCGGGACAAATCGGTTACCTCGGAGCGCTGCCTGTAGCCAGAAGCAACGAAACTGTTTTTGAGATGGTCTCTCGCAGTGCAATGAGTGCGGCCGGGATCTCGCGCGTGAGTCCTCGTCTCAAGGAAGAGATAGCTCAGCTACTAGAGCGCACTGGATTAAGTGATTCGGCGGAGCGAAAAGTAGGAGAGCTATCCTCTGGCACCAGACAATCCGCGGTAATTGCTGCAGCTTTGGTTGCTAACCCAAAAGTTTTGCTGTTGGACGAGCCAACCAGCTCATTGGATTACTCACACCAGCTTCAGGTCATCAACCTGCTCTCATCTCTCAAGCGAGAGCGCGGCATGACCATAGTCACCGTAATTCACGACCTAAACCTGGCAGCGAGATTTGCCGATTCGGTAGTGATTTTGAAAAACGGTCAGATCGTCGATCGCGGCTCCCCAAAGGACGTAATTACTCCCCAAAATCTCGCCACAGCGTTCAACATCCTGGCCCGCGTGATTGAAGATCCAGTTGGTAAAACTCCCCTGGTGATTCCGATTCGACAGCTGGGCTAATCGCTTTTTCGCAAACTAAAGCGCATAATTGAAAGGTAGTTCACCAGGTGAAGGCGCGGTTGCCTAGGCAACACCAAAGAGGGTTTGCGCCTATCGGTGGATGAGGGCGAGGACTGGGCCCGTCAAATAAATCGGTCACTTGTTTGGTTGTGAAACTCAATGCGAATTCTGCTCATTGGAGCAGGCGGAGTTGGTGACGCCATCGTCAAAATTGCCGCCGATCGTAATTTCTTCGAAAAACTAGTAGTCGCTGACTACGCCCTGGAGCGTGCTGAAAAGAGCGTTGCCTGGGTGGCTCAGTGGCACGCTGAGGAGGTTGCCAGCAAGTTTGCTGCCGACCAGATCGATGCCTCAGATCCGGCTCAGGTGACAGCCTTGGCCCAAAAACACAATGCCACCCACATCGTGAATGCTGTTGAACCAAGGTTCGTGCAGTCGATCTTTGAGGGAGCTTTGGCCGCGGGTGCAAACTACATGGATATGGCCATGAGCCTCAGCCACCCGCACCCAACCGATCCCTTCAACACCCCGGGTGAGAAGTTGGGTGACTGGCAGTATGAGCACTCCAAGGACTTTGCGGAGAAGGGTCTCCTAGCTCTGATCGGTACCGGTGCCGAGCCTGGAATCTCAAACATTTTTGCTCGCTACGCCCAGGACCACCTGTTCTCCGAAATCGATGAGATATCGATCATGGACGGTGGAAACCTAGTAGTGACAAACGATGAGGGTGAGGAGATTTTTGCTCCGTCATTCTCGATTTGGACCGTTATCGAGGAGTGTCTAAATCCACCGCTGATCTGGGAAAAAGAAAAAGGCTGGTTCACTACCAAGCCATTCTCTGAGCCAGAGCTCTTTGAGTTCCCGGAGGGGATTGGCCCGGTGAAGTGCGTGAACGTCGAGCATGAGGAAGTAAACATGCTCCCCCGCACCATGAACGCCAAGCGCGTCACCTTCAAGTACGGTCTTGGTTCCGAGTTCATCTCGGTGCTAAAGACCCTGCACGCTCTTGGACTAGACAAGGTGAACCCGGTTTGGGTTAGAACCAGAAACGGTAAGGCTCAGGTTTCTCCACGAGACGTGGTTGCTGCCGTGCTACCAGACCCAGCATCCCTTGCCGACCGAATGACTGGCAAGACCTGCGCCGGAACTCTAGTAACCGGTAAGGGTAAAGATGGTGCCCAGCGCGCCACCTACCTCTACCACGTTGCCGACACCGAGTGGACCAACCGCGAGTACGATGCCCAGGCGGTGGTTTGGCAGACGGCTCTAGTCCCGGTGATTTCCCTTGAACTACTCGCCAAGGGCGAGTGGAGTGGGGTTGGAGTCAAGGGTCCAGAGGAGTTTGACGCCAAGGTGTTTCTAGACCTCATGCAGACCGGTTACAAGCAAAACTGGGAAGCACAGGACAGGGATCCCGCGAACCCGAGCGTAATCTCGGAAGATTAGTGGGCTAAGCCCTGATAAAGTATCAGGGCTTAGGGGCCTCTAGCTCAGTTGGTTAGAGCAACGGACTTTTAATCCGTGGGTCGTGGGTTCGAGCCCCACGGGGCCTACAAATTCACCTAAGGAGAGACAGCAATGTTCTTTCCGCTTCTTACTCAACGGCTCTCCATTTCGCCGCTACAGCTGAGTGATCTAGATGCCTTCATCGGCTATCGACAAGACCCTGAGGTAGCACGTTTTCAAAGCTGGGACCCAAGCTATTCGACCGCTCAGGGCGCTGACCTTATTCAGTCCCAACATGGTGTGGATTTCCCCGCACCCGACGAATGGCTGCAGATTGGGATTCGCCTGAGGGCAAATAGTGAACTAGTTGGCGATCTAGCGCTCCACGCGATGAAGGAGCCGGGTGAGTTTGAAATCGGATTTAGCGTCGCGACCGAGCATCAGGGTCAGGGCTACGCCTTTGAGGCCGCGAAAGCGCTGCTGGATAAGTTGTTTCAAGAGCGCGGAGCAGTGTTAGTCGTGGCATTTACAGATTCGAGAAATACTTCGTCGAAAGCTCTGTTGAGAAAGCTCGGCTTCATTGAAGACCCAACCAGGAGTTGGATTGAAGAATTCAAAGGCGAGACCGTAGAGGTGCTTTTTTTCGAACTAGTTCGACCTGCTCCTCAGGAATTTGCTAGTTCACACCCAGCAGGTCAATAACAAATACCAGGGTTCTGCCGGATAGCGAGTGGCCTGCACCTGCTGGGCCATAAGCCAGCTCTGGTGGGCAGATGAGCATCCTGCGGCCACCAACCTTCATTCCCGGAATGCCTTCTTGCCAGCCCTTGATCAGACGCTGTAGCGGGAATGTGATTGACTCCCCTCGGCTCCACGAGGAGTCAAACTCCTCGCCGGATTCATAATCAACACCGAGGTAGTGGACCTCAACCGTTGCGCCGGTAGGGGCCTCAGCTCCGTCGCCAACCACGAGGTCTTTGATGGTAAGGGTCTTTGGAGCTGGCTCCATCATTGGTTCTACTTCAGGGCGTTCGAGATTAGTCATAGGCAAAAGTATGCCGAAGAAACGCAGCTATTTTTTGAAAAAGACCGCTTTGACAAAGTTGAAAGCAACATAGACACCAATCACTCCAACGATTCCGTAGACCAGGTAATCCAGAATCTGGGCAAATTCCTCACCCTGCTTCCAGTTCTCGCCAAGGTTGATGCCAATCGTGATCCAGATCGAGTTCCAGATGATGATTCCGACTGAACTAAACAGATAGAACTTCGCAATGCCCATTTTCACAAGCCCAGCTGGAATGCTGACCAGCGAGCGAATGATTGGGAACATGCGGCCAAAGAGAACCAAGGGTCCTCCATAGCGCTCAAACCAGTCCATGGTGCGCTTGAGGTCTTTTAGTGGCAGTCCGACATACTTGCCGTACTTTCCCACTATCGCCTCGAGTCTCTCCTCGGTAAAGAAGTAGCCAAGTGCATACAAAAGTGAGGCACCTACGAGTGCGCCCACTGTCGTGGCGATGAGGGCCTCGATAAAACTAAAGGTGCCTAGCGCGACATTGAAGCCGGTCAAAAGCAGAATCGCTTCGCTTGGGATTGGTGGCACGATCACTTCGAGGGCAATGATCAAAGCTGCGCCAACCAAACCAATTTGATTGATAACTGAAATTGCAAACTCGATCACCCAAGAACCCTACCGAGCGCAGAGTGGGATTCAATCGAGAATCGCTCTACTCAGCGCTATTTTTCAGCTGGTGTGGCTGCCTTTACCAAGGCCTCAAACAGCCTGAGATCATCGAGGGTTTGCTCCGGGTGCCACTGAACAGCTATCCCGAACGGGTGCCCCTCAACCTCAACCGCTTGAACAATGCCATCTGGTGAGTAGGCCGAGACCAGCAATCCCTCGCCGGGTTCGTCGATTGCCTGGTGGTGATAGAGCGCAGCGTTTGGCACCTTGTCTCCAACAATCTCGTGAAGCTTTGATCCGGCTCGAACCGACATCTGCATGTGAGCGAAATTGCCGCCACCTGGCTGATAGCGATTGTCACCAATCAGGTCAGGTAGGTGCTGAATCAGGGTTCCACCGCGGTTCACATTCAGCATTTGCGAACCACGGCAAATGCCTAGAAAAGGTAGCTCCATTTGAATTGCTGCGGTTATAAGTTCGTCCTCGAGCAGATCGCGAAGTCGGTCTGGTTTCTCTGCCTGAGCGTGGGGCTCGTGGCCGTATCTGGTCGACTCGACATCTCTACCGCCGGTAATCACCAGACCGTCCAAGCCCGAGAGGAGATTCCTGGCATCAGAAGAGTCGATTTGTTGGGGAGGCAGGATCACGGCTATGCCACCGGCCCGGGTCACGCCTTCTAGATAGAAGGCTGGGAGCATCGCCATTTCGGTGTCCCATACCCCAGTTTGCCCCCGCTGACGATAGCTGGTTAGTCCAATCACAGGCTTCATGCACTCAAGTTACCCTGCGGGGAGTGAATTGGAGGTAAATGCTGAAGTTTTCTCTGGCTTATAGCTGCTGGTTGCTGGCAGACTTATGGAGTAAATCCTCGACCTTGGGCGGTGAGTCATGTCTGAACTCGAAATCGACTTCGCTGAAGCGATCGAACTAGGTGACCTCAAGGCAATCTCACAAAAGCTTGAGGAGCTAGCTCCGCACGAAATTGCAGAGGAGATTTTCCGCCTCGACACGGTTGAGAGCACCCTGGTCTGGAGGCTCCTACCCAAGGATGTTGCTCTCGAGGTATTCGAAGAGCTTGACGCCGAAAACCAACAGCAGATTCTCTCTGGCATGCGCGAGCAGGCCTTCAGGGATCTGCTCGAGCGCATGGATCCGGATGACCGTGTTCGCCTCCTGGGGGAGGCACCTGCAAGTTTTGTGAAGCGGGTCCTCGCGGGTTTGAGCCCCAAAGAGCGCAGGATGACCGCCGAGCTACTGGGTTATCCAGAGGAGACCGTAGGTCGCTATATGTCTCCCGAGGTAATCAGCATCGCCGACACCACACCGGTTCCAGAGATTCTTGCGACGCTTCGACGCAAGGGCAAGACCGCCGAGACCATCTCGGTATTAGCCGTTGTTGATAAGTCCAAGACTTTTGTGGGCCTTATTGAGCTCGAACAGTTGGTCCTAGCCGACGAGGAGCTAACTGCTGCTGATGTTGCCGATCAAGATGCAGCAACTGTGCTGGTGACAGACGCTGCCGAGGATGCGGCAAGACTGCTGCAGGACACTAACTATCTAGCGGTTGTGGTTTTGGACACCGAAGACCGAGTGGTTGGTGTGTTGACAGTTGACGACGCCATCGACATCTTGGAAGAGGCTCACAGCGAGGACATCGCCCGTCAGGCCGCATCGCTACCGTCCTCAGGTCACTACCTATCGGGCAAGGTGTTCACGCTCGCAAGGTTGAGAATCGTTTGGCTTTTGTTCCTGGTAGTCGCTGCCACTTTGACAGTCTCAGTGCTGCAGCTATTTGAAAGTGAACTGGAGCGCTACACCGCACTGGCGCTATTTATGCCGATGCTGATTGGAACCGGTGGAAACGTCGGTGCTCAGGCTGCAACCAGTGCGGTTCGTGCGATTGCCCTGGGTGAGGTTAGGCCGCAGGATGTGCTGCGTGTTGCCTGGCGTGAATCAAGAGTTGGGCTGCTGCTTGGAATCGGACTTGGCCTAGTTGGCTTGGTGGCTGGTTGGCTGGTCGCCGGTTGGCAGGTTGGTGCGACTGTGGCTATCGCGATCACGGTGGTGTGTATGTGGGCTGCAACCGTTGGTGCAGTGATGCCACTTGCCGCAAAGGCCCTAAAAATCGACCCAGCGGTTATCTCATCACCGATGGTGACAACCCTGGTAGATGCGACCGGACTGGTTATCTACTTCTTGATTGCTGGAGTGATGCTCGGGCTTTAGTTGCGCTTGCCAAAAAAGGCGTCTGCAACAACGTAGAGGAACATGCCGATGATGGTGATGATCCCGACAGAGATAACTGCCATCAGCACGGTGATCTCGTTTACTGGAAACACTGCTCTCCCCTATTGGTCCTAGCCGTAAAGTTCTTCTCCCTCAAGGGTAAACCCTGAGGCAAGCTTTTTTCTTCTCTCAAACCGATACTGAGCAATGATTACAAAACTCAGCCACAGCACCTGCATCACCGCGATGACGCGTTCGGAGAGACCAACCAAGGGCTGACCGGGCTCCAGCCAGGTGAGTAGAAACCAGATGGTGGTGGCGCCCATGACGACTGTGGCAGCAATCGCCCCCCAGGGTCTGAGGCTCCAGTGGTAATTCTTGGAGCGCTTGATGGCAACCAGCGGCCAAATACTGAAAAGCAAAAATGCAACAGATGCAAAGAATCGATGCGCATCGGAGTAGCTGGTTTGGGTTGGGGTCGCAAAAATGGTGAAACCGAAGCTTGCGATTCCAGCAAGTAACAGAGTTATCCGAGCCGCCTTGCCTAGGGATTTTGCACTCCAGGCTGCTACCAATGTGAGGGTCGAACCAAACAGGAAGAAGCTGGTCTGCACCCACTTCACGGGTGAATCATCAGCAGCCAAATCGGAGATGGTTTTTGCTATCGGGTCATACCCCGGCCACAGCGAAGCCGAGATTGTCCAACCTAAGACGTTTTGAAACGGCCCTATTACCGCAGCGATAACAGCCCAAATTCCGATGGCGGGCATCAGCTATTCGCCATTCGTGCCAAGAACTCCTTGGTTCGCTCCAGCTTTGGATTTTCAAAGAACTCTTTGGCTTCACCCTGCTCATAGATTTTGCCCTGCTCTAGGAAGATCACCCAGTCGGCGACCTCTTTGGCAAAGGAGAGTTCGTGGGTCGCCATAAGAATTGTTGTGCCACCTTTTTTCAAGTCGCGAATCAGGTCCAAGACCTCTCCAACGAGCTCTGGGTCCAACGCGGAGGTGACCTCGTCCAGTAGCAGCACCTTGGGGTCCATTGCTACCGCGCGAACAATTGCGGTGCGCTGCTGTTGGCCTCCAGATATTTTGTCGGGATAAGAATTTGCTCGGTCACCAAGACCAATTCGTGTTAGCCATGACAGGGCAATCTGCTCCGCTTCGGCCTTGGCAATCTTCTTGACGTGACGAAGCGCAAGGGTGATGTTGTGCAGAATGCTCAGGTGCGCAAAGAGATTGAAGGACTGGAATACCAATCCCACTTGGGCTCGAACTTTGTCATGGTTCACCCCTGGTGCAGATATCTCCTCCGCCTCAAGAAAAATCTGCCCGTCGGAGATCTCCTCGATAAGGTTCACGCAGCGAAGCAAGGTTGATTTTCCCGAACCCGAAGCTCCAATTAGCGCGACGATCTGACCTGGGAACACCTCGAGGTCGATGCCATCTAAGACAGCTCGGTCCTCGTAGTGCTTTTTGAGATTCACCACTCTGAGTCTGGGTTTAGACCAATCGATCACAGACTCACCCCCGCCTGCTCTTTGTCACTCAGGCGCTTCGTGACATAGTCAGCCAAACGAATTGTTGGAATAGCCAGCAGCACAAACATCAGCCCCGCGAGAACGTATGGGGTGAAGTTGGCGAATTTGGCGACCTCAATCTGTGCCCCTCGGACGGCATCGATTGCCCCCAAAACCGAAATCAGACCGACATCTTTTTGCAGAGCAACAAAGTCGTTCATTAACGGGGGCACAACCTTGCGCACCGCTTGTGGCAAAACCACCAAGCGCATCGACTGCGCATTGGTGAGACCAAGTGATCTTGCCGCCAAGCGCTGCGAGGAGTGGACCGATTCGATACCAGCTCTAAAGACCTCGGAGACGTATGCGCTGTAGGTGAGGGTAAGAGCGATTGTTCCCAAAACCTCTGCTGGGATGCGACCCAAAAACTCGAGTCTTAGGCCAGGAATTCCAAAGCCAACCAGGTATAAAACAATGATCAGTGGCATTCCGCGGAACAGGTCGACATAACCTTTGGCCAGCATGCGAAGCGGGAAAAACACCGGCGATTTCAGGGTCCGCATGATCGCCAGCAATAAGCCGAAAATCACCACCAGCACAGCTGCAACCGCCAAGACTCTCAGGTTTAGCAGCAAGCCATCGAGCACCCTAGGCCAGGCTTGAACCGCAACCTCCCAGGAGAAAAACGATTCCTGAACCCTGGTCCACCCTGGTGTTGCGATCAGTCCAAACCAGACCACAATGGCAAAGACCAGCGTTGAGATAAAGGCAACTAAAACAGATCTCGAGCGTTGGGAGCGACGGTAGAGCCTGCGGTCTAGCTCTGCCTTCGATACTTCGGAATCAGAAAGTGCCATGGTTTCCTAATGGAAGTGGGTGGGGTTTTCACCCCACCCACTATCTCAGATTTTGAACTACTTCAGAACCGGAGCATTTGCATAGCCTGCAAGCCACTTGGCCTCGAGCTCTGCAAGAGTGCCGTTCTCGCGTAGTCGGTCAACTGCTGCAGAAACTGCTGCGGTTAGCGGTGAACCCTTGTCTAGCACTAGACCGAAAGAGTCTCCGGCCTCAGCACCCTCTAACTGACCAAGGATCTTTCCACCCTCTAGCTCAACAGCGGTTAGGTAGAAAGCGGTTGGTAGGTCAACAACAATTGCATCAACCTGACCGTTTGCCAGTGCAGCCTTAGCGTCATCGTTTGAGTTGAACGCGAGTGCGCCCTGAGTTGGCTTGATGATGTCCTCGATGGCCTTCAAGCTGGTGGTACCGGTCGCAGCACCGATTAGAAGACCCTGAAGATCAGCAAGCGAGGTTGCGTTCTCAGCTGCAGATCCAGCAACGGTGATTACGGTCTGAGCGGTGTAGTAGTAAGGGGATGAGAAGTCAACGGCTGCCTTGCGCTCCTCGGTGATGGAGTACTGCTGCAGGTTGAAGTCGAAGTTCTTTGCACCTGGCTGAATCGCCTCATCGAAGGTGGTGCGAACCCAGACGACATCCTCGGGTGCGAAGCCAAGCTCGGCTGCGATTGCGTAGGCAACAGCTGCCTCAAAGCCCTCACCGGACTCAGGTGCATCGCCTACAACCCATGGCTCATAGGCAGGTAGACCGGTACCGATGGTTAGCTTGCCCTCGGTTAGGGTCTGCAGGGTTGCGGTGGTCTCTTCGGCAGTTGGGGTAGCGGCAGTCTCCTGTGGAGCACATGCGCTGAGGGATAGAACGGTGGCTGCGGAAGCAGCAAGCGCCACGATGGCGCGGGATAGTTTGGACAAAAGGATCTCCTTGGTTAATGTGCGTTGCTAATGGATGAGATTCTGTCGAGAAAACTCGCCGCACCAGGCTTGGTGACGATCTGTTACAACTAATTTACAAGCACCGAATTCCCTCCAGCCCTTTTGTTACGCCAAATGGCGTAGGCTTTTGGCTAATCGCAAGCCTGCGCAATCCCCCAAAATCTTTGGAGCTCACTTGCATCTGCACGAATGGAAAAAGGTAGCGCTCTCTGAGCGCGGTGCTGACCTGCTCAATGCGCTCTCCGAGCGCGTCGTGGTTGCCGATGGTGCAATGGGAACCATGCTTCAGGAGCGCAAACCAACCCTTGAGGATTTTCAGGGACATGAGGGTTGCAATGAGATTCTGAACATCACCAGGCCAGACATCGTGATTGATGTTCATAATGCCTACTTCGAGGCAGGCGTGGACTGCGTTGAAACAAACACCTTTGGCGCAAACTGGTCGAATCTCTCCGACTACGGCATCGATGATCGAATTCAAGAGCTGGCACGCGCAGGCGCGGAGCTTGCAAGAAAGAGTGCAGACAGCTTCACCGCAAAAGATGGCAAGCAGCGCTGGGTGCTGGGCTCAATGGGACCGGGAACCAAGCTCCCTACCCTGGGTCACACCAGCTACTCGCATCTTTTAGAAACCTTCAAGCTGCAAGCACTCGGCCTAATCGAGGGTGGAGCCGATGCCTTCATGGTCGAGACCTCGCAGGACCTGCTGCAGACCAAGGCAGCGGTCAATGCTTGCCGAAAAGCAGTGGTTGAATCCGGCATTAGATTGCCACTTTTTGTCGAGGTCACAGTTGAGACCACCGGCACCATGCTGCTCGGCACCGAGATTGGTGCAGCCCTGACCACGCTCGAACCACTCGGTATCGACATGATTGGCCTGAACTGCGCAACCGGCCCGGCCGAGATGAGCGAGCACCTCAGGCAGCTCTCCAAGCACGCTCAGATCCCCGTGATGGTTATGCCGAATGCCGGCCTGCCGATTCTCTCGGGCGATGGCGCTTACTACCCGCTGACTCCGGATGAGTTGGCCACCGCTCACGAGCAGTTCGTCAAGGAGTTTGGGCTGGCGCTAGTTGGCGGTTGCTGCGGCACTACACCCGCTCACCTAAAGGCCGTAGTTGATCGAGTTGGTGGCAAGCCAGCAGGCTTGCGCAAGCTTGAGATCGAGCCCGGAGTCGCATCGCTATATCAGCATGTGAACTTCAACCAAGACAACAGCTACCTGGCAATTGGAGAGCGTACCAACGCAAATGGTTCCAAGGCTTTTCGCGAGGCCATGCTTGAGGAGCGCTGGGACGACTGCGTTGAAATCGCAAAGCGCCAGGTTCGTGACGGAGCACACCTTTTAGATGTCTGCGTTGACTATGTCGGTCGCGATGGTGTCAAAGATGTCACCGAGATTGTTTCCCGATTCGCATCCGCCTCAACCCTGCCGCTAGTAATTGACTCGACCGAGCCTGAGGTCATGCAGGCCGCTTTGGAATTGATTGGCGGTAGACCGGTAATCAACTCCGTCAACTTCGAAGATGGCTATGCCGAGAACTCCAGGTTCAAGCGAACCATGCCGTTGGTCAAGGAGCACGGCGCTGCGGTTGTTGCTCTCACCATCGACGAGCAGGGCCAGGCAAGGACTAAGGATGACAAAGTCCGCATCGCCTCCAGGCTCATCGACACTCTGATTCAAGACTGGGAGATGCGGGTCGAGGACATCATTGTTGACTGCCTCACCTTCCCAATTGCTACCGGCCAAGAAGAAACCAGGCGCGATGCGATCGAAACCATCGAGGCAATCAGGGAGATCAATCGTCTCTATCCGGGTGTTCACACGACCTTGGGCGTGTCAAACGTTTCATTTGGTCTAAACCCAGTTTCGAGATCGGTTCTGAACTCGGTATTCCTACATGAGGCGACCCAGGCCGGGCTCGACACAGCAATCATTGATGCGGCCAAGATTGTGCCGTTGGCCTCGCTACCCGAGGAGCAGAAACAGGTAGCTCTCGACCTGATTTATGACCGTCGCGAGTTCGACTCGGCTGGGAATATCACCTATGACCCGCTAGCCAAGATGCTCGAGATGTTTGCGGGAGTGAACTCTGCTGCACTAAAGGATGCACGGGCAGAAGCCTTGGCTGCCATGACTGTCACCGATCGACTCAGGCAGCGCATCATCGATGGTGAGGCTAAGGGTCTTGAAGCAGATTTGGATCAAGCCAGGGAAGACGGCATCAGACCGTTGGACATCATCAATGATCACCTACTCGAGGGTATGAAGGTGGTTGGTGAGAGATTCGGTAAAGGCGAGATGCAGCTTCCTTTCGTGCTGCAATCGGCAGAGGTAATGAAGGCTGCCGTTGCGCTGCTCGAACCCCACATGGAGAAAACTGATGAGGGCGGTAAGGGGACTATCGTGCTTGCCACGGTCCGCGGTGACGTGCACGACATTGGTAAAAACCTGGTGGACATCATCCTCACCAACAACGGCTACAACGTTGTGAACATCGGTATCAAGCAGCCGATAAACGAGATTATCGCTGCTGCAGAGCAGCACAACGCCGATGTGATTGGACTTAGCGGTCTACTCGTGAAGTCGACCTTGGTCATGAAAGAAAACCTGGAGGAGCTCACTGCTCGGGGCCTTGCAAAAAAGTGGCCAGTGATTCTTGGTGGTGCAGCACTTACCCGATCGTTTGTCGAAGATGACTTGGCATCGCAGTTCGAAGGTGTGGTTCGCTACGCCAAGGATGCCTTTGAGGGTCTTGCTCTGATGGAGCCGCTGGTGCAAATAGCCCGCGGAGCTGACCCAGAATCAGTTGGGCTTCCGAAACTCAAAAAGCGCATTCACGCCAAGACTCAGCTGACACTCACCGAGCCAGAGAATCTGCCGGCTCGCAGCGATGTTGCGCTGGACAACCCGGTGCCAACACCACCTTTCTGGGGCACCAGATTGGTGAAGGGTATTCCGCTTGCCGACTACGCAAAGTTCCTGGATGAGCGAGCAACCTTCATGGGTCAGTGGGGACTGAAACCATCTCGTGCTGAGGACGGCGCTAGCTACCAAGAACTTGTCGAAACCGAGGGTCGCCCAAGACTTCGCTACTGGTTGGACAAGATTCTGGCAGAGGGAATTCTTGATGCCTCTGTGGCCTATGGCTACTTCCCGGTTTATGCGGAGGGCGACGATGTAGTAGTCCTGGGCCACTCCGATGACCCAACAGGACTTCTCGGCGTGAAGGGACTGCTGGCTCCCGACGGAGGTGCCGGTGTGCTTGGCCAAGAACGCCTGCGATTCAGCTTCCCGCGTCAGCGCAGAGACCGTCACCTGTGTCTCGCAGACTTTGTGAAGTCCAAGGACTCGGGGCTGATTGATGTCTTGCCGGTTCAGTTGGTAACTGTTGGTGCAAATGTTGATAACTTCACCGCAAAGCTATTCAAAGAGAATGCATACCGCGAGTACATGGAGCTCAATGGACTAGCTATGCAGCTAACTGAGGCACTGGCTGAATATTGGCACTCCCGCATCCGTGAAGAACTGGGATTCGCAAGTGAAGATCCAGATTCAATTTCAGGCTTCTTCGATCTTGACTACCGCGGAGCTCGCTTCTCGCTCGGCTACCCAGCATGCCCAGACATGGAAGATCGCAGAAAAGTGGTGGAGCTTCTAAAACCTGAGCGACTCGGTGTTGAACTATCTGAGGAGCTCCAGCTGCACCCAGAGCAGTCAACGGACGCTTTTGTTTTCCACCACCCTGAGGCGAAGTACTTCTCGGTTTAGAGCTTGGTTCTTGCCAGCACACTCAGCGCTGGCTTACCCAGTGTCAGAATTCCCATCGCCAACACAATCGCTCGCACGCTATCCCAGCTAATGGTCGAGGTCGTGAGGGTATAGAGCAAAAAGTTCGCCAGGTTTTGACCCAATCCAGCCTCTGGCGAATAAGAGATCGAACTTTCGAGGCCGACCGAAAATGGCCAAAACCAGAGGTTCATAATCAAGCCAAAAAGGTAAGAGGAGACGACTGCGTAGATTGCGAGCGCAATCACCTTCCGTCCCTGACTGATCTGAAGTCTGCCAACCAACCCAGCAAACAGGCCGACCCAACCAACAGCGAAGAGCTGAAATGGCGTCCATGGGCCTAAGCCACCAAAAAACAGTGAGGATAAAACAACCGAGAGTGCACCAAGTTGAAATCCAAAACTCGGGCCCAGAGCTGCACCGCCGAGGATGACGACTAAGAAAACCAGTTCAAAGCCACCAACCCCCGAAGTTGCGATTCTGGTGGCGGCACCCAGGGCCGCAAGGCTACCCAGCAAGGCTAGATAGTTGACGGCGAGAACCGAGCGATCAAATAGCCAGACAACTGCAAATGACAGCGCAAAGACCGCTATCACGACCAGGTAGCCGCTGTCTGGCGAAGCCGTTGCGGGAATCAGTAGGGGCCACGCGAAACTGGCGAGCGCCGTCAAAGAAACCAGAGCGAATGCGATGTTTATCGCGCGCTGCCTGACCATTGCCTCACCCCGCTCTCAAGCTCGATCCTCTTATTGGCCTTAGCTGCAAATGCCTGATCGTGAGTAGCAAACAGCACAGCGCATCCGGTTTCTTGAACGCAGGCTAGAACCTCGGCCATCAATGATCTGGTGTGGGAATCCAGCCCCTTCACCGGCTCATCAATCAGCAGCAGCTGAGGCCTCAGGGCTAGCGCGATTGAGAGTGCCAAAACCAACTTTGTGCCGGCTGAAAGATCCCTGGGGTGCGTGATGAGCATCGCATCGGAAAGCGGTAAGAGACTCTCAAAAGCAGTCTGGGTGGTTCCAGGCTTGGATCTGCTTAGCTTGTCCGAGAGAGCAAATTCGTTTGCTAGTGACTGAGTTAGGAAAAGGTCTTCGACTCGCTCAGGGATAAATCGAACGCTTAGCTTTTTAGTTTTTGCGTGAGCAAGAAGTCGCTTGAGATAGGTGGTTTTTCCAACTCCGTTTGGCCCCAAGACACAAATCAGATCTCCCTGGTTGATTAGGGTCCCCTCAAACTCGGAAACTCTTTCCCTACCAACCAGTGCCACAGTTCTCGCAGGGATGCTTGGGGTAGGGTCGGTGCCCAAGCGCAGTTCTATAGCGTTAGGGATGTCGATTCGTTGAGTCTCGTGTTCAGCAATGACCAGGATTCCACCCCGCTCTCGATACTCGGAGAGCTGATGGTTGAGCGCTACGCAGGATTCGGCATCGAGTGATGCGAACGGCTCATCTAAAACCAGCAACTTGGGGTTAGCAGCCAGTGCCGCCGAAATGGCCTGCTTTACCGCCTCGCCCTCGGAGAGCCAGGCGGTTTCGAGCGAGGAGCTAACTTTCCAGTCCAAGAACGAATCTCTTGGTTGCTGCGAAACATACTTCGAGAAAGATGCTGCAGATTGGGTGTCTGTAATTGCATCGAAGCCAAAGACAGTCACGGCTCCCTGCCGATCCTTGTCAAGAGCCCTCGCTGCAATGGATCTCAGCAAGGTGGTTTTTCCACTACCGGTTACTCCCCTAACAAGTAATGCACCTTTAGCAGAGAGCCGGATCTGTGTATTTGAATCAACTGAAATCAAGACTTGATCATTTAGCGGATCAAGCCGTTTTTCAAGAATCAATGCCTCAGAGATTGCGTTAGCTCTCGCAATTGCAGTCTCTAGAAGCGGCACCAAGGCAAAGCGCTTTGGAGCAGAGCGATAGCCAAGTGCGAGGAAGATTCGTTTTGCGGCCTCAGCGATTGCGGGCAAAACAGCAATACCCACGCCAACTGCCCGCAAAAAGTTGGACTTAGTTTTGACTGCGGCCCTACCTATTTGTTCTGGGCCGATAAAGAACGAAAAAACACCAAACGCCAAAATAGCGGCTGCGAAAGGCAATGCTCCGGTTATTGCTCTGAGTAGACCATCAGCGCCGATGGGGCCGAACAGCATGACATGAGAGAAAATGCCACCGAGCCTCAGTCCTGGAAGGTTAACTAGAACCTCCCCAGAGGATGCCCCAGTGAAGGTGACTGCATAAACCAGTCGGAACAGCACGAAGCCAACTGCCAGCCAAAAAGCTGCGTTGAGGCGAGCGCTGGGTTTGATCATTAGTTAGGGGTAGGGGTTGCTCCGCCGGTGGAGAAAGCCAGGCCGATTGACTCACCTGGATTTAGCTCAAGCGTTCCAACGCCCTCTGTGGCATAGGTCCACTTACCCTCGGCAGATGATCTAACCCAGAGTGCCCAGTAGCCGAAGGCAGGTGGCATGTCTTTGCAAGTCTCGATGTATGGCTCCTGACCGGGCACCTCAAAGGCTTCGGTCGCGGATGGTAGGTCGTTGACGCGGCACACAATTTGGTCACCGTAGGTATCGGTGCCCTCGGTTACAAAGCCCGCCTCTTTCAATAGCTCTTTGGCGTTTACTGGGCCGGTAGCCTCAACGCAAGTCGATTGACGCTTTCCCAAAATTCCAAAGTTCACTACAACTTCGACCCCATTGCATTCACCACGAATCAGGTACTCAGCCTCAGCGCTGATTGGTCGCGCGGGTGCGCAGCCAGCTAGCAGCAGAGCGGCAACCGATAGCAAAGCAAGCTTTTTCAAGTGGGACCTCCGTGTGATTTTGACAAGTCTAAATTGCTAACCAAATCTGGGCTCTTTTGTTTCGGAAATAGTGGGCTCGGATTACCAGTTCTAGAGTGCATGAATCTAAGCGGCAAGCGGTTTTTAGTAGTTGGCGGATCCGGCGTCCTCGGCGGTGAGATTGTCAAAGAACTCAGGTCGCTTGGCGCGACTGTGCTGGCAACTGCCACCAGTAATGATTCGGCGGCCAAGATACCGGCAGTTGCCGAGGTCAGGTTGTTACTCGACTATCAAAACCCAGCCAGCATCACGACCCTTACCGAGTACCTAACGGGTTCCACCACCCTGGATGGAATTATCAATGCCTCTGGCGTGGTGGCATTTGGTCCGGCATCGGAACTCGACCAGGTCACAATTCAGAAACTGACATCGATCAACTTCTCCGGCCCCACTCAACTGCTGAGCCAACTTCACCCCATGCTCAAAGCATCGGCCGAGGCTGGCAATGAGCCAGTGGTCGTGAACATCACCGGCGTAGTTGCGGAGCAACCACTACCCAACCTCGCGGCCTACAGCGCATCTAAAACCGCGATCGCAGGCTTCTTGGAAGCGCTGAAGCGTGAGTGGCGCCGCGATGGAATTCGCGTGCTTTCGGCAAACCCCGGCCACACCGAAACTGGACTTGCAGATCGGGCGATTCAGGGCGTGGCCCCGGCATTCCCTCAGGGCATGACAGCGGAGCACGTGGCTAAGCGAATTGTTGCTGCGATCGTGAATGACGAGAAAGAGCTACCTAGCCAAGCATTCTGATTTGGAATGAGTAGCTGCGCTTTTCGCCGGGTTTCAAAATGTGCTGATCAAGCTCAGTGTTGAACGCATTGGCAGGGGCACTCTGTGGCTCGATCGCGATGCCCTCTGAGCCATCTTCAAATAGCGAGGGGCTCGGCCGATAGAGCATCAGGTGATCCAGGTTTTGCTGGGTGATTTCAAAACCAAACTCCTCGCCCACAAGTCTCAGGCTCCAACCCTTGCCGTAAAAACCGTGGTCGAGCTGGGTGGTTTTTGGTAATTCGATCTCGAGTCCGTCTATCTGGCTTTGTGAAACCGGGAGCATTCTGGAATCTGTATGAAAAGCCTTGGTCACGTTTGCCGTCAGTTTTGAGACCCCAGGGATTTTGAAGTAGGGGTGAAAACCGATAGCAAATGGCGCTTTACTCTGTCCCAAGTTTTCAGCGATCGCCCAGCCCTCGAAGCCCGCTTTTGTTAGTCGGTAGCCAAAAGCGAAATCAATCTCGAAACCATAGTCAAGCTTTGAGAAGCCGTGCTGGAAGGTGATCTCCGACTCGGTTTTTTGGTAGCGAAGCGGGGTACGCAGCAGCAGTCCATGGTTGAGGTTTGCATCTTTATCGAGCGGACCGAAGTGGTGTTGAACTCCGTCAAGATCGAAGCATCCATCGGCCAAGCGATTGGGCCACGGGGCAAGGATGCTTCCGAAAACCGCACTCACTGGATCTTCGATTCCGGGTCTTGGAATGAGGGTTTTTTCAAAAAGCGACAAATTCGTAACAGAACCACCAAAAACCGAAAATTCTGCGATACTGTTGCCATTCTCTGAGGCCAGAGAAATGCTCGGTTTTTCGGGGTTTTGGTTCTGTTTCACGCCATCACTCTAGCGACCAAGGGATTAGAGGCAGGCAAAGTGGCGAAGACACGGATTAGAGCGAAGCTCTTTGATGGTCGGGATCTGTTCTACTTTGATGACGCCTCATCTGAGTTGCCTCTAGATCGCAAACCGGATAATCGAGAGTCAGCTCAGCGTCCGCAGACCGCAGATTTGCGCTTCGACCCGCTGACTGGCGAGTGGATCACAATCGCCTCCCACCGCCAGCAAAGAGTTGTTTTGCCGCCGGCTCACGCCTGCCCGCTTTGCCCCACCACTGAGCAGAATCAGTCAGAACTACCTGACAACTTTGACGTTGCTGTTTTTGAAAACAAAGGCCCAGCATTTGGCCCGGAGTTCGGCGAGATATCACAACCAACCTCACCATTTGGTTTTGCGACCAAGTCTTATGGCCGTTGTGAGGTGGTGGTCTTCTCTCCCGAGCACGAGGGCAGCCTGGGGCAGATGCCGGTTGAGCGCGTGAGAACGGTAATCAGCGCTTGGATGGATCGCACCAGAGAGCTGATGGAGCTCGAGGGCGTGGTTCAGGTGTTTCCGTTTGAGAACCGGGGTCAAGAAATCGGTGTCACTCTGCACCACCCGCACGGTCAGATCTATTCATACCCATTTGTGACCCCGCGCACCCAGCGATTGGTGTCTAACGTCTTCTCTCACGGGGCAAGTTTCTTCCAGGAGCTGTTGGATTTCGAACTAACTTCCGAGCGAATTGTTTTGGAGAGCGATCACTTCGCAGCATTTGTTCCTTTTGCTGCGCGCTGGCCAATCGAGATTCACGCCTTGCCAAAGCGAAACATTCAAGATCTCTCAGAGCTAACCGATGCCGAAGCCGATGACTTGGCCGCGTTCTACAAGCGGCTGCTGCAGGGTGTGGACAAGCTCTACCCAACCCCAACGCCATACATCGCGGCTTGGCACCAAGCGCCAAAGATTCCAAACCGCGATTGGATCAGGCTGATGCTTCAGATCACCTCGCCCAGGCGCGGAGAAGACAAACTCAAATTCCTAGCTGGATCTGAAGCTGCAATGGGTGCATTCGTTGGCGACATCGCCCCCGAAGAGACAGCAAAACGCTTGCGCGAGGTCATGAATTGATTCAGCAGGCGATTGCCGGCTTCAAGGAAGTTTTTGGCTATGAACCCGAAGGTGTCTGGTCTGCACCGGGTCGCGCTAACTTAATCGGCGAGCACACCGATTACAACGAGGGTTTTGTTTTTCCATTCGGTATCGACAAGCGCACCTATGTCGCGCTCAGCCCAAGATCTGACTCGCTCTGCAGAGTGAGCTCAGATATCGATGGCAAGACCTATGAAACCGACCTCTCCTCCAAGCCAGAAGACATGGACTGGGCGCTGTATCCACTAGGTGTCGCCTGGGTGATGCGCGAGTGGGCTAAGTCGGGTTTTGACGCCTTCTTCACCTCCAATGTTCCGGTAGGTAGCGGACTCTCATCATCGGCGGCAATCGAGTGTGCCATCGGGGTCGCACTGAATGAGATTTGGTCCGCAGGTAGATCCAAGCAACAGATCGCGCTGCTAGGTCAGCGCGCTGAGAACGATGTGGTCGGAGCCCCTACCGGCATGATGGATCAAACCGCATCGATGCTTGCCGAACGCGATTCGGCAGTGTTCCTTGATTGCCAGTCGCTCGAGGCAAAGGCAGTACCGCTGCATCTTGAAGAGCGGGACCTAGTGGTGGCAGTTATCGACACCAGAGTTGCGCATCGACACTCAGACGGTGGTTATCGCGTGCGAAGAGAATCCTGTGAACGCGGGGCCAGCATCATGGGGGTGAGCTCTCTGAGGGGTTTGACTAGAGCTGATCTTTCCAGAGCGCAGTCGCTGCTGAGCGATGTTGATTTCAGACGTGTTCGTCACATCGTCACCGAAAACCAAAGAGTGCTGGACAGCATTGATGCATTACAGGCAGGCGACATGGCTAGGTTCGGTGAACTGCTACTGGCATCTCACGACTCCATGGCGCACGACTTTGAAATCTCAATCGAGGAGCTGGATCTGGCAGTTGAGGTTGCCATGAAAACCGGTGCCATTGGATCTCGCATGACCGGTGGTGGTTTTGGTGGTGCTGCCATCGCCGTGATCGATAAGGCGCTGCTTACCACCCTGGAGAAAAACTGCAAGGCGGCTTTTTCAGCCAAGGGTTACCTCGAGCCAAAGGTCTTCGCGGTGGTCCCATCAGAAGGCGCGAAGCGCGAGCGCTAGGGCGTTGGCACCACGCTTACACCCAGATCAACCATTTCATCGATAGCTGCCTCGGTGCTGGCTCTGTCAACTCCCGCGGTTAGTGACGTGATGACCCTCACCGAGAGACCGGCTTTTTTGGCATCCAGCGAGGATGCTCGGACGCAGTAGTCAGTTGCGATTCCTACCACATCCACGCTCTGAACTCCGAGGCGAGCGATAAGTGATTCAAACTTTTCGCCATCGTCAGCGGTGCCATCAAAGATGGAGTAGCCGTGACTACCCTGACCCTTTTTGATGTGGATATCGATTAGCGATGTATCAAGGTTTGGATGGTATTCAGCCCCGGCCTCCCCAGCGATGCAGTGCAGTGGCCAGTTAGTTACGTAATCCGGAGCCTGATCTGAAGGAGGGAAGTGGCCGCCGTTTGGATCGTTCGGTGTGTGCCAATCCCTGGATGCAATTACGAAGTCGTAACTGGACTTAGCAACCTTGAGATACTCGGTAATGCCTCTGGCAACCGCCGAACCACCATCGCAGCCGAGGGCTCCACCCTCACAGAAATCAACCTGGACATCGATGACTAGGAGTGCCTTGGCCATTTATCTATCCCTCAGCGCAATCCCGCAGTTGTAGAAGCCTTCGGCTAGACGATCAAGTGCCGCACGGTGATCTAGATTCACCGATTCACCCAGGTTGTAGGCGGTGAAAATCAGCTGATTGCCGTCCTCTAGGTTGAGGTAGCCAGCCAGGGTGTAACCAGTTCGGATCCATCCGGTCTTGGCTATGACATCGCCCTGCAGAGTTGGGAAGCGGTCAGATAACGAACCTGGCTGGCCAGCAACCGGGAAGCCAGTGAGCATTACAGACAACTCGGGGTCTTTTGGAATCAGCATCAACAAGTCGTTGATGGTGGCCGGCGAAACCTGGTTGTAGCGGGAGAGCCCAGAGCCATCCTCAATCTTGATGCCGGTTAGGTTGATACCGGTGGCGGACAGTGCCTGCTGAACTGCCTGGGTCAAAGTCCCGGAACCGCCACCGAGCCCAACATCAATCGAAACCAGTCTTGCAAGTGCTTCTGCGGTGGTGTTGTCACTGACCTCGAGCATGTAGTCAATCCACTCCACAATTGGCCTGGAGGAAATCTTTGCAATCTCCTTGGCATTTGGTGGGGTGACTCCCTTTTCAATTACCGCTCCGGTTGCCGCAACTCCCAAAGACTTCTTGAACCAATCACCCGCGCGCTTGACTGGGTCCTTGCTGCGCTTGGACGAGAGCTTTGCAGGGTTATCTCGGTCGCCATCCACCTGTAGTGCTGAAATGTAGGGCTGGTAACCCTCGGTCAGCCCGCGCTGATCCCAAACGCTGAGATACTCACCGCTTGGTCCGCCATACAGCGAGCTGTCCACCACGATCTTGGACACCGTCGCACCACCGAGCGAGCGCACCGCTTGCGCGGCAAGAACATCGAGCTTTGGTGCATTGCGATAAACCGACTGCACGCCTTCCTTTAGGCGAGAGATTGTTGGGTCGCCACCACCTACAAGGTAGATAACAGACTTGTTGGCCTGATCCTGGTAGACCCTTGTGGTTGCGGTGTAGTTAGGACCTAAAGCCTTGAGTGCCGCTGCGGCGATTAGAAGCTTCTGAACCGAAGCAGGGCGAGCAGCAACATTGCCTGAGCGATCAAAGATGACATTTGAGGTTGAAGCATCTCTCACCTGCGCCTGCAGGTTGAGAATCAGCGGGTCGTTCTCATACTCGGTCACAAGGCAGGGTTCGATTTCCTCAGAGACTGTAGCGACTGCACTTTCAGACACCACCGGGGCCTCCGTGGCCTGAGCGGTTTGGGTGGCTTGAGTCTGGGCGGGAGTGCGGTTAGGGCTCAAAGGGCCCACCAGCAGCAGGGAAAGTCCAATCAGACCCACCACCAAACCAACGGCGACTCCAATAAGTCTTTGCTTCATGATCCTCCGCATAAGCTTTTACCCATGAAGCTTATTCGCGTTCTCGTGGCCCTGCTCCTTGTTGCAATTCCTCTGCCTGCGAACGCTCATGATGAGCTGGTCGACCAGCTCCCCAAGCCAAACTCGGTAGTCGAGGCCGGACGAGTGGTAATCAGCCTGGATTTCAATAATGAGCTGCTGAACCTAAGTGGCTCTGGTGCGGAGATCCTGGTTACTGGACCTGACGGAAATCAAATCAACAAGGGTTGCGGGTTGGTTGAGGGGAAGAATGCGCGACTCGAAATTGATCTTGACCAACCGGGTGAGTATCAGGTTGCGTGGCGAGTGGTGTCCTCAGATGGTCACCCAATCACAGATAGCTTTGGATTCACCCTCGTGAATGGAACCGGTTTTGTAGCCGATCCAAACTTTGAGTTTGTAGCGTGCGAAGAGCCAGTCCTGATTGCAACCAACGAGGAATCGCAGGATCCCTTTGGCTACTGGCTACTGTGGGTCTCGCTGGGACTCGTCGCCGCCGGTCTGTTTTTCTACCTTCGACCCAATCGCAAGCGCTAGGAGCTTCGCCAGTATCGCGAGCGCCGCACCAATCACTAGAAGTTCAAGCGGGAATCCCAACCTGCCGCCAGCTGGGGCTGCGAGGATTGAATAGGTGATGTCCATCGCCTGGGAGAACATCAGGCCAGAAACCACAGCAACCAGAAAAGTTTTCAAAAATCCGGCTAGGCCAGCACCGAATCTCGTGGCGCTCCAGGTCACAACACCCAAAAGCAGAAGAGTCACCAGCGAGGCGATGACAGAGGTTTCAACACTCGGTTGGTAGTACCACTGCCCCGCAAACACCACAATCGCGCTGAGAAGCGCCGTCAGAGTCAGTCTCATTCGTGATCTAGCTGGCAGAACTCGTCCAGTGGTTCTTTTGGTCCTGCAACCACAATCTGGTGTCCCGAGCGCAGGATTGTCTCGGGGAAGGCTGGTGTGTACTTGCCATCGCCCGAGGATGTTGCCACCACCGTCACGCCGTAAGTTGCCCGTATCTTGGCCTCGGACAGTGGCATGCCGTCAAACTTGTGTGGCACGTAAGTTTTCACCATCACGAAGTCTTCATCGATTGGAACATACTCAAGGGTCTCGCCTGAGACCATGTGCGCTACTCGCTTACCCATGTCATCCTCAGGGAAGATCACGTGGTGAGCGCCCAGTTGCCTGAGGATTCGACCGTGTGACTCAGAGTTAGCCTTGGCCCAGACGTTCTTGATTCCCAGTTGAAGAAGCAGTGAGGTGGTCAGAATGCTGGCCTCGATGTCTGCACCGATTGCAACCACTGCGGTGTCAAAGTCCTTGATGCCCAATTCCAGTAGCACAGCTTCATCGGTGGTGTCCGCCTTGACAACATGGGTCAGCTGGGGTGCAAGAGCCTGGACTAGCTTGTCGTCATAATCAATACCCAGCACCTCGTGGCCCGAATTCACTAGCTCTATGGCCAATGCAGAACCAAAACGACCCAGGCCAATTACGACAAAGCTGGCTGAGTTGAAGCTGCGTCGTTTGCGGTTTAGTGACATATTTTTGCCGTTCTCTCTCAATCGAACTTAGCCGATTAGCGGTCGTTCCTGTGGGTACTCAAAGTGTCGCTTGCTCTTGCGAAGCGCGAGGGATGTTGCAACAACAATTGGGCCGAGACGGCCAAAGAGCATCAGTAATGCGAGCAGGAATTTCGCATGCGGTGGAAGATCTGCCGTGATACCGGTTGAAAGTCCTACGGTTCCTGTAGCACTTACAACCTCAAACAAAATCTCATCGAGAGTGAAGGGAGTAGTGAGGCGAAGCAGCATGGTTGCTCCAACGACCACCACAGCAGTTAGTGAAACAATTGCGAGTGCTTGACGCTGCATGGATCGAGGAAGGCGGCGGTTTCCGATATTAACGGCAGCCTCACCACGAATTTCGGTGTAGACGACGTAGAGCAAAACCACAAATGTACCGAGCTTTATACCGCCGGCAGTTGATGCGCTTGCGCCTCCGATAAACATCAAAATGTTGGTACCAAGCCAAGTCGCCGGATTTTGCTGACTGATGTCCATGGCGTTGAAACCAGCAGTTCTCGGCATAACTGCAGCAAAGATGGAGTCCAACACCTTATTGACTGGATCAAGCTGCCCAAGGGTGTTGGGGTTGTTCCATTCCAAGGCCCCAATAAAAATCGATCCTGAGACTAGAAGCGCAAAACTTGACCAGAGGATGATTCTCGAATTTAGTGACCACTGCTTTGGATACTGAGGGCGATGGTCCGAGCTGAAGCGAAGCTTTAGCTTATCCACTGCTCTCCCAATGACTTCGACCATGACTGGGAATCCGAGGCTTGCAATGAACACCGTTACAAACACCGGAACGATAATCCAGGCGTCTCTCGCGAACCCCATCATGCTGTCGCTGTAGAGCGCAAAACCCGCGTTGTTGAAACTTGAAATAGCATGGAACAAACCATGACCTAGGGCATCTTGCCAGTCATAGTCATAGTGGGTAAGAAACCTCACAAACAGGAACACGAACAAAACCAACTGGAAACTGAGCATCAACTGCGCAATGTTTTTCAAAAGCGTTTTGATATCAGGGGCATTGAGCGAGGCCTCAGAGCTAGCCGACATCTTGTTTCTTAGTGAGATGCGGCCGTCGAGCAAATAGGCAACCAAGGATGCAAAACCGACAATTCCAAAGCCACCAATTTGTATCAACGACCCAATCACCACATGTCCAAATAACGTCCAGTGAAGTTCGGAGTCGACTGTCGCGAGACCAGTGACTGTTACGGCCGAGACGGAGGTGAAAAGTGCATCAAAGAAATCAAGAGACTTACCGTCTTTGCTTGCGATTGGCAGCATCAATAGTGCTGTGCCGAGAAAGATAACGAGTGTGAAAGCGAGTGCGACAATTCGAGTTGGGTGCATGTGCTGCGAACTCTTTTGAGAACTCACCCTGAAACTATACGCCTAGGCTAGATACAAGTGGTCTGTTGGGGATGGCAACTTGAAAAGAATCTCAGTCGCTCTGGTATCGCTGCTACTGGTCGGATGCACCTATCAGAGCCCAGAAACTCCTAACGCAACCTCGCAATCCCCGAGCGAAACCCCGACTCAAACTGAAAGCCCAACCAATACCCCGTCCAATGAGCCTGAGCCTAGCGCCGTCGAAACAACTCTCTCTCAGATCGTTGAACCGGAGCAAGAGAATGTCCTTGTTGAGCTACTTGCGGCGCTAAAGATCAGCCCAGAATTTCAATCCGGCTATGACAGAGACCTCTTTCAACACTGGATTGACGCCGACTCTGACGGCTGCAATACCCGTCGTGAGGTCTTGATAGCGGAGAGCGTGGCAGATCCCCAAATCGGCGAGCGATGCTCGGTCTTTGGAAGCTGGATTTCACCGTATGACAATCGACAAATAAACGATCCTTCAGAGCTAGACATCGATCACATGGTGCCACTTGCCGAGGCCTGGAGATCTGGCGCTTACCAGTGGTCTAGCCAAACTAGAAAAAGATTCGCCAATGACCTAGGGTTCTCTGGTTCCTTGCTGGCGGTCACCGCATCAAGCAATAGATCCAAATCAGACCGCGATCCCGCAAGTTGGCTCCCCTCAAACACCCCATACCTGTGCCAGTACACCTATGACTGGCTAGCGGTCAAATACCGCTGGAGCCTCACTATTGATAGCGATGAGGCGCTCGCGTTAGCCGAGCTGGTACCAAATTGCCCCGGCGATTACAGCATCCCAAACAAAGCCGAAATTGTCATTGCTCCTTCGCAACCAGCACCCAGGTCAACCAAGGCTGGAGAGGATCCTAGATTTGGCACCTGTCGTGAGGCGAAGGCCAATGGCTATGGACCATACGTCAGAGGTGTGCACAGCGAGTACGACTGGTATCGCGATGGTGATTCAGACGGAACAGTCTGCGAGTAAGAAAAAACCCGGGCCAGTGGCCCGGGTTTCTCTATTGAATTAGCTACTCACCACTTCTCATAGTGATCATCACCTTGTTCTGGTAGCCAGCCGATGATGAAGCCTGAGTGGTGGAGGTGTAGGTCAGGCTCTTGTCCTGGCTCTTCGCGTAGGCACAAACTGCGTCAGCACGCTTCTGAGCGATTAGTCGGTCAGAAGCTGAAGCGTTGACTCGGTGAACGCCGGTGCAAACGAACACAGTCGCCTCAGGGAAGTTCTTTAGGTACCCCTTGACGTTGGTTCGGTGAGCAGCAGTAATCGTTGACTTGGTTGCAGCAAATGCGCTGGTCACAAAGTTCTGCACTGGCTTCGAAGGGGCCTTAGGGCAGCCGTAGGCGTCCTTGAACACAACCTTCTTCTTGGTCAGTGGGTCAACACAAGTCAGTGTCTTTGGCTTGGCAAAGCCCTTGTAGGAGGAGATCTTCTTGATCTGAATCTTTGGCTTCGAGTACTCGAATCCAGTTGCCTCGATGATGATGTTGCCCTTCAGGAACGAGATGTTCTTCGCAGAGACTCTTGCTGAGCCACCGGCCTCAGAAATCACGTTTACCTCAAGTGCGGAGACAACCTTGGTTGGGTCGGATAGACCCCAAAGTAGAAGCGCATCGTTTGCTGGAATAACTGCCTTGTAGAAACCAAGGTTTGGAGTTGTTCCATCTGGAGCGAAGTGCGGTGCACCCGCCTGCCAGGTCAGAGTCTCTGAGGCCTCATCCCAAACCGGGGTAGAAATTCCACAGGAAACACCGTTGGAGGAGATCGCCATGCGGCCCGATAGACCGTCGACACCAAAACCACTTGTTTCAGTCTCAACCACAACGAATCCCTGCATGGTGGTGACAACAGCGGAAGCGACACCCGCTTCACCCTCACACTGGCGAACGTTGGTGATCTGAGGTACTGGCACCGGAGTACCAGTCATGATCATCTTGCCTGGGTTGGCCTCAGTGCCAAGTTCTGAAGTCTTGGTCAGGTTGTTGGCGACACCGATTGAAACACCAGTCTTCACGGCACCAATGCGAGCGGTGATGGTGATCTTGGTGTCGATGTCCAGGTTTAGGGCAAGACGGGAACCATCGGCCTTTAGCGCGATAAATGGCTTGCCGGCTGAGTCGAACATGCCAGGGTAAGCGGTGAAGAAGATGTTATTGGTGAACTGGTTGGCGGCCTTCATATCGATGGTCAGACCGTCGTAGCCGGCACCGTTTAGACCATAAGTCTCCCAGTCAGGGTGAGTCCAAACACCAGCAACTGAGTTACCAGCCACACGCTCGATGGTGGGTGCTGGGGTCACTGGAGCGGAGCCTGATACAGCAGCAGAGTCCGAAGCTGGGGCCGTTGGAGCGGCAGCAACCTTGGTGCGCTCATACTTCAGCTCAAGCGCGGTCTTGGTGCCAAGTGGCTGAACCTTTACAGACTCAATACAGAAGTCGGTGCGGAAATCATCACAGGCTGGCCAGGTGACCTTCGGGACATTGATGTCCTCTGCGGATGCTGGTAGCGACGATGCCACCAATCCAGTTGCAAGAAGTGCGGCCGTGGCAAGTCCTGCTGCAAGTCTCTTTAGCGGTGAACGCATAGTTTCCCCCTAGTAATGGAATTCACTTATGTCTACTAGCTGACTGGCCCAGAAACAACTAATTAGCTGGTTATTGTCTGTCCCCTTTTTTGACCAAT
>CAZQZY010000003.1:0-47952 GCA_964597935.1 uncultured Aquiluna sp.
CCCTCGCGCAACACACGAATTTGGTAACCACTCTGGCGGCGCAGACCAGTGGCCGAGATCACTGAAAGCTCAGACTGGATGCCGTAGAGCTCCAAAATTGCTCTAGAAATTCGCCGAGCAAGGGTTGGGGAATCAAGCTCAACTTCAATTGCAATTCGCCCCGAGATAAGGTGCAATCCCCCGGCGAAGCGAAGGATCGTGGCAAGCTCAGCGGCTCGCTCAACACCCTTTGACATTGGAACCCTAGCCAGCTCCTCTTTGATCGCCTGAGTCAGCGGCATTACTCTCTCCCCAAATCTCTGTGTGACACCGATAGGGTCACGTCCGGTTCAGCCGCTAATAGAGCGGCAATCTTGTTGGCAATTGCTACAGAGCGGTGCTTTCCACCGGTGCAGCCGATTGCGATGGTTGCAAATCTCTTGTTTTCAGTGCGATACCCATTGAGCACCTGCTTGATGGCGGCTACATAGTGATCGATGAACTCTTGAACCCCGGGCTGAGCTAGCACGTAGTTGGAAACCTCTTCATCGTTGCCTGTCTTGGCCCGCAGTGACTCTTGCCAGTGTGGGTTAGGTATGAATCTCATGTCGGCCACAAGGTCTGCGTCAGGCGGCAGTCCGTATTTGAACCCGAAGCTCATAACGTTGACCTTGAGCGCCTTCGAATTCGTGGCAAACGCCTCCGCAACCCGATTTGTGAGCTGGTGAACATTGAGGTCGGAGGTGTCAAAAACAATGTCCGCGCTTTCGCGTAAGCTCAGCAGCTCCTTGCGCTCCCTGGTAATGCCATCGAGAACAGTCCCCTCGCCCTGCAGCGGGTGGGGTCTTCGCACAGATTCAAAGCGCTTCACCAGCGATTGGTCACTTGCCTCCAGGTAGAGAAGTCGCACATTGATATCGCGTGCTCGCAACTGCCCGAGGTAGGTCTGTAGTTCGTTGAAGAATTCTCCACCGCGGACATCGATAATCACCGCGATGCGCGGCAGGGTGGCCTTGCTCAGGCTGAAGAGATCTGAAATTGGACCGAGAAGTTGCGGTGGAAGGTTATCGATGACATACCAACCCTGATCCTCAAGGGCGTTGCCCACGGTTGAGCGACCCGCGCCGGACATGCCCGTAACAACGAGAAGTTCTGGCTTTCTACTTGATTCCATAACCTCCCCTTCGGCGTGTCGCTACAAGGTTAGTCCTTCGGCGTGTCGCGTGTTAGGGATTTTCTGAATCAGCAAGTGAATCTTGCACCAATTGGGCAAGTTTTGGCCCAAATCCTGGAAGCGACTCGATCTCTGCGAGCGAGGCGAGTCGAATACGCTTGAGTGACCCAAAGCGTTTCAGCAAAATCCTGGCTCGCGACTCCCCCAATCCAGGTATCTCCAGCAGAGTAGAAGAAATTGATTTGGTTCGAGACTTTCGCTGGGCGGTGATGGCAAAACGGTGCGCCTCGTCTCGGATTCGCTGGAGCAGGAACAGCTCCTCGCTGGTTCGAGGGAAAATCACTGGGTAATCGGAGTCTGTCGTAAAAACCTCTTCCAAACGCTTCGCCAGAGTCGCAACAGTAATCCCTTCGACCCCGGACTCCTTCAATGCTCTCAGTGCTGCATTCCGCTGCGGCAAACCACCGTCAATAAGCAATAGCGACGGGCGATAGCTGAACCGGTCTGAGATTCCAGAGTCCTCTCGCAGGTACTTGAGCCTTCTGCTCAATACCTGATAAATCGACTCGGTGTCATCGGCGGTCTCCAGATTGAATCTTCGATAGTGGTCCTTTTTCGGCAGCCCATCTTCAAACACCACCATCGAACCCACTACTCCGGTGCCACCGAGGTGAGAGATGTCAAAGCACTCGATTCTCAGTGGTGCATTCTCCATACCCAAGGCTTTTTGAATGCCCGCCAAGGCATCAGCTCGAGCGGTGAAATCGGAAGATCGCTTGAGTTTGTAGCTCTGCAGGGCATGAGCCGCGTTCGTGTTTGCGGTTTGCTGCAGCGTTGCCTTATCCCCTCGCTGCGGCACTGAAACGGCACAGCCAGAACCCCTGAGCTCGCTCAGCCAAATCTGGAGCTGGACTTTATCCTCCGGCAGTTCTGGGACCAGAATCTGTTTCGGAACCTCGACCGGATCGAGGCCGGGGATCGGTGTGTAGATCTCTTGAATGAGGTATTCAACCAACTCGGCATTAGTTCTATCGAGCTCAAGATCAACGACCATGGACCGGTTGCCTCGGATGCGACCACCCCGGATTGTGAAGATTGAAACCGCCGCGGAAAGATCATCTCGAGCGATACCAATCAGATCGGCGTCGGTCTGGTCCGAGAGCACCACGGTGCTTTTCTCCAAGACCTTCTCCAGTGCCGCAACATCGTCGCGCAGGTTTGCTGCCAGCTCATAGTTTTGATCCTCGGAAGCCCTGTGCATTCGCTCTCTGAGCTCTTTGACATGGTCATCGTTACCAGCCGCAATGAAATCACCAAGTCGCTTAGCTAGTGCCTTGTGCTCCGGAGCTGAAATTCGTCCGACGCAGGGTGCGGAACACTTTCCGATTTCGGCCAGCAAGCAGGGTCGATTCTTTGCCTGCGCCTCCTGATAGACCCCCTTTGAGCAGGTTCTAACGGGGTAAACCTTGATGAGTGTGTCGAGTGTTTCTCTAACTGCCCAAGACTGGGTGTAGGGGCCGAA
The DNA here is from genome assembly GCA_964597935.1 of uncultured Aquiluna sp. Lineage (GTDB taxonomy): Bacteria > Actinomycetota > Actinomycetes > Actinomycetales > Microbacteriaceae > Aquiluna. The sequence goes on from CAZQZY010000003.1 coordinate 2,676, forward strand.
GTAACGAACCCCCTTGAGCTCTCGATTACGGGTTATGAAAGCTCTGGGAACCGATTCGCTCACCGAAATAGCCAGATAGGGATAGGACTTATCGTCCCTGAACCGAACGTTGTATGGCGGATCAAATTCCTTGATCCAGGTGAACTCCAACTGCAATGCTTCGTACTCGGAGGCGACAATCGTCCACTTCACATCGCTAGCGGCAAGCAGCATTCGCTGTGTGCGCTCATGAAGCTTGTTCAGCGGGCCAAAGTAATTGGTGAGGCGAGCTCGAAGATTCTTCGCTTTCCCCACGTAGAGAACCCGTCCAGCGGCATCAATGAATCGGTAGACCCCAGGAGCGGTGGGTATCTCCCCGGTTTTGGGTCTGAAGGAGAGATCCTGTGCCATTACTTCTCCAGCAGCTCAGCCAGGAATTTTCCAGTGTGTGACTCCTTGACCTTGGCCACCTGCTCAGGAGTGCCCTCGGCAACGATCAATCCACCGCCTGAGCCACCCTCGGGACCTAGGTCTATTACCCAGTCAGCACAGCGAATCACATCGAGGTTGTGCTCGATGACTATTGCGGTGTTGCCTTTGTCTACCAATCCTGCCAAGACCAGCAGCAGCTTTCTGACGTCCTCAAAGTGCAAGCCGGTAGTTGGCTCATCCAATACATAGACAGTCTTGCCCGTAGACCTACGTTGCAACTCAGTGGCAAGTTTCACTCGCTGTGCCTCGCCCCCCGAAAGCGTGGTAGCACTCTGACCAAGCCGGACATAGCCGAGACCGACATCTACCAGAGTGTCGAGATATCTTGCGATTGAGGCAATTGGCTTGAAAAACTCAGCTGCCTCAGAGATGGGCATGTTCAGCACATCGCCGATGGACTTGCCCTTGTATTTGACCTGCAGAGTCTCGCGGTTGTATCTAGCGCCCTTGCAGTCCTCGCACATCACATAAACATCGGGTAGGAAGTTCATTTCGATACGGATGGTGCCATCACCCGCGCAGGTTTCACACCTACCGCCCTTGACGTTGAAAGAGAATCGCCCCTGCTGGTAACCACGGACTTTGGCCTCTGGGGTTTCGGCAAACAGCGCTCGAATCTTGTCAAACACTCCGGTGTAGGTTGCAGGGTTTGATCTTGGGGTTCGACCAATTGGAGCTTGATCAACGTGCACAACCTTGTCTAGCTGCTCAAGACCCTCGACCCTTAGGTGTCTGCCCGGGACACCCTTGGCACCGTTTAGCTTGTTCGCGAGCACCTGATAGAGAACGTCGTTCACAAGCGATGATTTACCTGATCCAGAAACTCCCGTAACCGCGGTCATAACGCCGAGCGGGAACTCAACATCAACATTTCTCAGGTTGTTTTCCTTCGCCCCGACAACCTTTATGAAACGCGACTTGTCGATCTTGCGGCGCTTTTTGGGGGTTTCAATCCGGATTCTTCCGGCCAGGTAGTCGCCGGTGATTGAGCTTTTGTTAGCCAAGAGGTTTTTGTAGCTACCCGAGTGGACTACCTCGCCACCGTTTACTCCCGCACCGGGACCGATGTCCACCAGCCAGTCAGCGGTTCGAATGGTGTCCTCATCGTGCTCGACCACGATCAAGGTGTTTCCTAGATCCCTGAGGCGTTCGAGGGTTTGAATCAATCGAAGATTGTCTCGCTGGTGAAGGCCGATGCTCGGCTCATCCAGAACGTAGAGCACTCCGGTTAGACCCGCTCCGATCTGAGTCGCAAGACGAATTCGCTGCGCTTCACCTCCCGACAGGGTCCCAGCACTGCGCTCGAGCGAAAGGTAGTCAAGCCCTACGGCCAGCAAGAACTCGAGTCTGGCCCGAATCTCACGCAGCACCTGGGCGGCAATCTGCGCTTCCTTGTCACTAAGTGAGAGGGCATCAAAGAATTCATGTGCCTTGGCTAGGCTCAGGGTTGCGACATCGTGAATTGACTTGTCCCCAACCTTCACGGCCAGGACTTCCGGACGCAATCGGGCACCATCACAGGCTGGGCAGGGAATCTCTCGGAGGAACTCAGCCCACTTACCCCTGGCCCAGTCGCTGTCAGATTCGAGGTAGCGACGCTCAACGTATGGCAGTACACCCTCAAACCCAGAGGTGTAGCGCATCTCGCGACCGTATTTGCTCTTCCAGCGGACCTGAACCTCGAAGTTGTTACCGTTTAGAACGGCATCCTTAATCTCATCCGAGAGTTTCTCCCAAGGGGTGTCCAAGGAGAACTCTAGGTCGTCGGCGAGACCCTGGATCAGCCTGGTGAAGTAGTTATACAGACCCTTCCCTTGCGTTGACCAGGGCAGGATCACACCCTGATTGATGGAGGTTGCGGGGTCACCAATTACGAGCTCGCCATCAACCGCTTGCTTGGTTCCAAGTCCACTGCAGGCTGGACAGGCCCCAAATGGCGCGTTGAAGGAGAAGGTTCTCGGTTCAATCTCGGTGAGGGTTAGCTCGTGCTCATTTGGGCAGGAGAGTTTTTCACTAAAGGTGCGCTTGGTGCCGTCGTCGACAAAATCAACGATTACCCGACCATCGGCCAGCTTGAGCGCGGTTTCAACCGAGTCCGTGAGTCGAGACTCGATGCCGTCTTTGATGGCAAGGCGGTCAACCACAACCGAGATATCGTGCTTGAAACTCTTCTTTAGAGCCTTAGCCTCGCTCAAGACAACGGTCTCTCCGTCAACCACTGCTCGGGCGTAACCCTGAGCCTGCAACGATGCAAACAGGTCTACGAATTCACCTTTTTTCTGCTGAACGATCGGTGCAAGTAGCTGAAACCGGGTCCCCTCCTTGAGGGCAAGCAGCTGGTCGACGATCGCCTGTGGGGTTTGCTTGGCTACCGGTTCACCGCACTCGTGGCAGTGCGGAACGCCGATCCTGGCCCAGAGCAGTCTCAGGTAATCATGGATTTCGGTAATGGTTCCGACTGTGGATCTTGGATTTCGGTTTGTGGACTTCTGATCAATCGAAACCGCGGGCGATAGCCCCTCAATAAAGTCAACATCGGGTCTATCCACTTGCCCGAGGAACTGTCTGGCATACGCGGAGAGCGACTCTACATAGCGGCGCTGACCCTCGGCAAAGATGGTGTCGAAGGCAAGGGATGATTTTCCAGATCCCGACAGCCCCGTGAAGACGATTAGCTTGTCTTTGGGGATTTCGAGATTCAGGTTCTTTAGATTGTGAACTCGAGCTCCCTTGATGGAGAGCTTGTTTCCCTTGGGGCTTTCGATATTCACCCGAGAAGTTTACGCATGACCCGCTGACTCTATTTGCCTAAGCTCTTTCTTCAGCTCGGAAATCTCATCACGAATTCTCGCCGCCAGCTCAAATTTGAGCTCCTTGGCTGCTTCCCGCATCTGGGTGTCGAGCTCCATGATGGTTTGAAGGAGTTGCTCGCTACCCTGACTTCCGATGTTTTTGCGGCCACGCATCGGAGTCGACGCAACTTTTCGAGCTGGTTCCTTCTTTAGGTTTTCTAGCAATTGCTCGGTGTCGACCTCTTCGCGCATCAGGGCATCTGTGATATCGGCGATCTTCTTGCGAAGCGGTTGCGGATCGATGCCATTCGCCAGGTTATACGCCACTTGCTTCTCGCGTCTGCGATTGGTTTCCTCGATCGCTCGGGCCATTGAGTCTGTGACCTTATCGGCATACATGTGAACCTCACCGTTCACGTTTCGTGCGGCACGACCTATGGTCTGAATCAGTGAGGTGGTGGATCTGAGGAAGCCTTCTTTGTCGGCATCCAGGATGGCAACCAGCGATACCTCAGGCAAGTCCAGTCCCTCACGGAGCAGGTTGATACCGACCAGTACATCGAAGATTCCCTGACGCAGCTCTCGAAGCAGTTCAACTCGCCTCAGGGTGTCAACATCCGAGTGCAGGTAGCGCACCCTGATCCCAAGCTCGGTGAAGTAGTCCGTGACCTCCTCGGCCAAACGCTTTGTGAGGGTGGTGACAAGCACACGCTCGTCTCTATCGACTCTCACCTTGATCTCTTCAAGCAGGTCGTCAATCTGACCCTTCGATGGCTTCACAATCACTTGCGGATCAACCAAGCCGGTGGGGCGAATGATCTGCTCCACTACCCCATCGGATTTCTCCAGCTCATATTTGGCGGGGGTTGCCGAGAGGTAAACGGTTTGCCCAGTTCGCTCGAGGAATTCATCAAACTTCAAAGGTCGGTTATCAAGTGCAGATGGGAGGCGGAACCCATGTTCCACCAGGGTGCGCTTTCTCGATGAGTCACCCATGAACATCGCGCCAATCTGCGGCACTGTGACGTGAGACTCATCGATCACTGTTAGGAAGTCCTCGGGGAAGTAATCCAGCAGACAGGCCGGCGGCTCCCCTACCTCACGACCGTCGATGTGGCGAGAGTAGTTTTCGATGCCGGAGCAGAAGCCAAGCTCCCGAATCATCTCTAGATCGAAGGTGGTTCGCATCTTGATGCGCTGCGCCTCGAGAAGCTTGCCGGTTTGCTCAAACTCGCGGTAGCGATGCTCGAGCTCTTCCTCAATCGCCTCAATGGCCTGCGCCATTCGCTCTGCTGGAGCCACGTAGTAGGAAGCCGGGTAGATTGCGACACTCTGTCGCTCCATCAGAATTTCCCCTGTGAGTGGATGGATCCGATAGATCTTTTCGATCTCATCGCCGAAAAACTCAATTCGGGTCGCTTCCTCATCGTAAACAGCGATCACCTCAACGGTGTCGCCTTTCACCCTGAAGTTTCCTCGCACAAATTCGATGTCATTGCGTTGATACTGAATCGCCACCAGAGCGCGAATCAGCTCATCGCGGTCAATTCTTTGTCCAACCTGAAGCGGCAACGACTGCGCTAGATATTCTTTTGGCGCGCCAAGTCCGTAGATGCAGGAGACGGTTGCAACCACAATCACGTCTCGCCTGGACAAAAGCGACATTGTTGCCGAATATCTGAGGCGCTCAACCTCCTCATTGATGGTTGAGTCCTTCTCGATGAAAGTATCGGTTTGCGGAACGTACGCCTCGGGCTGGTAGTAGTCGTAGTAGCTGACGAAGTACTCAACAGCGTTCTCGGGGAACATCTCTCGAAGTTCACTCGCTAGCTGAGCAGCAAGAGTCTTGTTATGTGCGATGACCAGTGTTGGCCGCTGCAGTTTCTCAATGAGCCAAGCTGTGGTAGCGCTCTTTCCAGTACCTGTGGCACCCAGCAGCACCACATCGCGTTCACCATTGTTGATTCGCTGGGCTAGTTCCTCGATGGCTTTTGGTTGATCACCAGAGGGCTGATAGGGGCTGACAACCTTGAATGGCTTTTGCTCCTGATTCAATTCTTCACGCTCACCAGTTCGCGATAGAGCTCGTCTACCTGCCCAATCAGCTCTTCCATGCTGCAGTCAGAGTGAATCACAAAGTCGGCTATTGCTTCACGTTGCTGATCGGATGCCTGAGAAGCAATTCTCGCTCGAGCATCTTCAACGCTCATCCCGCGCAGATTTACAAGGCGATCGATTCGAACCTGCTCAGGACAGGAAACGGTTACCACCTTCTCGAAACCCAGACGATCACCTACCTCAACAAGAAGCGGGATTGTGTAGACAATCAGGCCACTGAGCCTTGCAATCTTCTCTTTGGCCAACTGTTGGATTCTGGGGTGCAGGATTGACTCCAGCTTCTTTCTGGATTCAGAGTTTGCGAACGCGCGCTTAGCAAGTTCGGCTCGATTTAGCTCACCGTTAACTAACAGATCGGTTCCAAACTCCTTTAGTACAGCTTGTAACCCTTCGGTACCCGGTGCCACCACCTCGCGGGCCAGCACATCTGCATCAATCTCAGTCGCACCAAGCTCAACCAAGCGCTTTGCGACTGTTGATTTTCCGGATCCAATACCTCCGGTGAGTGCGATGAGCATGAGCCCAAGGATAAAGCAAAACCCCGAGGGATTCCTCGGGGTTTTGCTTTAGACGGTTGCTTAGTTGCCGCCGGAGAGCTTGTCGCGAAGTGCGGCAAGCGACTCGTCGTCGGCAAGGGTGCCCTGGTCGGCAGCTGAGCCGGCAGAGGCGGTTGGCTCCTGAGCTGGCGCTGCATCCGGAAGCGCTGCAAGCTGAGCAAGGGTTGCCTTTGCCTGCGCCTTGTGGGTCTCCCAACGGGTGTGAGCCTCGGCGTAGTCAGCCTCCCACTTGGAGCGTGCCTCCTCGTAGCCAGCCTTCCACTCATTGGTAGCTGGGTCGAAGCCCTCTGGGTAGCGGTAGTTACCCTGCTCGTCGTAGTCTGCGCTCATGCCGTAAAGCACTGGGTTGAAGTCGTCACCCTCTGGGTTTACCTCTTCAAGAGCCTGCTTTAGCGATAGCGAGATGCGGCGACGCTCTAGGTCGATGTCAATTAGCTTGACGAATACGTCCTGGTTTACAGAAACCACCTGGTCAGCGTGCTCAACGTGCTTTGAGGACAGCTCAGAGATGTGAACTAGACCCTCGATGCCGTCTGCCACGCGAACGAATGCACCGAATGGAACAATCTTGGTGACCTTACCTGGGATGTACTGTCCGATCGCGTGGGTGCGAGCGAATAGCTGCCATGGGTCTTCCTGGGTCGCCTTTAGCGAAAGCGATACGCGCTCACGGTCCTGGTCAACCTCAAGTACCTCAACGGTAACTTCCTGGCCAACCTCAACAACCTCGCTGGCGTGCTCAATGTGCTTCCAGCTCAGCTCGGAAACGTGAACTAGACCGTCCACGCCACCAAGGTCGATGAATGCACCGAAGTTCACGATGGAGGAAACCACACCGGTGCGAACCTGACCCTTGACGAGGTCGTTTAGGAAGGTGGTGCGGTTAGCGGTCTGGCTCTGCTCTAGCAGTGCACGACGGGAAAGAACTACGTTGTTGCGGTTCTTGTCAAGCTCAAGGATCTTGGCCTCAACCTCGGTTCCGAGGTATGGACCTAGGTCACGAACGCGGCGCAGCTCGATTAGGGAAGCTGGTAGGAAGCCGCGTAGACCGATGTCTACGATCACACCACCCTTAACAACCTCAATAACGGTGCCCTTGACAACGCCATCGGCTTCCTTGATGCGCTCGACATCTCCCCAGGCACGCTCGTACTGAGCACGCTTCTTGGAGAGGATTAGGCGGCCTTCCTTGTCTTCCTTCTGAAGAACTAGGGCCTCGATTGCGTCGCCGACCTTCACGATGTCGTTAGGGTTTGCGTCCTGACGAATTGAAAGTTCACGAGATGGGATTACACCCTCGGTCTTGTAACCGACGTCTAGGAGCACTTCGTCGCGATCAATCTTCACGACGGTGCCGGAGATTAGATCTCCGTCGTTGAAAAACTTTAGAGTTTTTTCGACCGCAGCTAGGAAGTCTTCTGCGCTACCGATGTCGTTGACTGCTACCTGCTTTGGGGCGGTCGTTTTGTTTGCCATATTTGTGGGTACTCCACTTTGTTTTACTCAGGTCAGGACAGCACAGAACCGAATTTGGATCTTTGTTGGCCCGACAAACGGACAGGGATTGGTGCCAAAGGCACCCCCGAAAGCTTAGCGGTTTATCTAGTGGCCCGCTAGCTCCCAATTGGAGCCGATTCCCACGTGAACCTCTAGCGGTACCGAAAGTTTGGTCACCCCACGCATCTTTTCGACAGCGAGCTGCTTCATGGCCTCCAGCTCTCCCGCTGCAACCGCAAAAACCAACTCGTCATGAACTTGTAAAAGTAGCTGTGACCTGAGTCCCTGACGATCCATCTCGGCCTGCACCTCGACCATGGCAAGTTTCATGATGTCGGCCGCGGTGCCTTGGATTGGCGCGTTTAAGGCTGCGCGGCGAGCGTTCTCTCGAACCTGGAAAAGCTTGGAGTTTAGATCGCTGAATGGGCGTCTGCGCCCGTAGACGGTGGTGGTGTAGCCGAGGTTCTTAGCCTTGGATACAACTTGATCCAGATAAGTCTTGACACCACCGAAGCGAGCGAAGTAGTCAGCCATCAGCTGCTTAGCCTCAGAATTAGAAATTCTCAGCTGTCTGGCTAGCCCATATTCACTTAAGCCATACACCAAGCCGTAGCTCATCGCCTTGACTCGGGATCGCATCTGGGAGTCAACCGCAGATGGTTCCACCCCATAGATTCGAGCTCCCACAAAGTTGTGAAGATCCTCACCGGCATTGAAAGCCTCAATCAAACCAGCATCCTCGCTGAGGTGAGCCATGATTCGCATTTCAATTTGTGAGTAGTCGGCTGTCAATAGGGTCTCAAAGCCCTCGCCAGCTATGAAAGCGCTTCTGAGGCGCTGACCCCTGGCAGTCTTGATCGGAATGTTTTGGAGGTTGGGGTTTTCGCTGGATAGTCGACCGGTAGCGGTGCCAATCTGGGAATAGGTGGTGTGTATTCGACCATCAACCTCAACGGCCTTTACCAAGGTCTCGGTCATCTGACGAAGCTTTGTGGAGTCTCGGTGCTCCAAAAGCTTTGCTAGGAATGGGTGGCCATTCTCCTCATAGAGAGTTTGCAGCGCCTCAGCGTTGGTCGAGTAGCCAGTCTTTACCGATCTGGTGCCCTGCATCCCAAGCTCCTCGAACAGCACGGTCTGCAGCTGCTTCGGACTTGCCAGGTTAACCTCGTGGCCGATGATCTCATAGGCGGCTTTTGCAATCTCTTCAACCTCATCGGTCAGCTCATCAAACTGGCCTTTCAGGACTGCCTGGTCTACGGCAATGCCTCGGATCTCCATGCCGGCAAGAACTTTTGAGGTTGGAAGCTCGATGTCTCGGTAGACACCAAGTTGACCCTGTGCCTCAAGTTGGGGTGTTAGCGCCAAGGTCAGGATGGCAGTGACCCAGGCATCCATGCTTGGGTCAGACTCAGCCAAGAGTTGATTAGGGTCTTGCCGTTCGATGTCAATTCCGCAGTAAGTGCGGATCAGTGAGTCTGGATCGAGATCCTTACTGGTTGGGTCCAGCAAATAGGCAAGTAGTAATGGGTCGTTTGAAACATCGCCCAGCTCGATTCCGCGACCGGCGAGTTTTCGTTTCGTGGCTTTGTAGTCCCAAACTGCAAAGCCTCCCAACAAAAGCATCTTTACAAGAGGCTCAGGGTTTTTGCCATCCCAGTTGTAACGCGCATCTTTGTTGGCTGCGCCAAAACCAATCAAACCGCGCTCCCCTAGCTCTAGGGAGATTGCCAGTTCAGTTCGTTCAAGTTGAGCAATGTCTTCTGAGCTAGCAACTGTTGGTTCGGGCGCTTGGGTGGGCAGGTCGGCAATTAGTTCGCTCAGTGCGGTCGCCTCGGGTGCTGGTGACAGCACCTCAGTGGCTTTCTCCGGTTCGATTTTTGCGCTGATGACTCGGTGCTGCGAACCGTTTGCACCTCGCATTGAGAGGACCTTGGTCAGAAGGGTTCTGAAACTCAGTTTGGCAAACACCTCACGGACTGCCGCCTCATCGACCGGGCCCAGCTGGAGCTGATCCAGCGTGAAGTCGAACTCCAAATCACGCAGTAGGTGATTCAGCCTTCGGTTTCTAACGGCAAGCTCTTTGTGCTCGCGGAGTGACTCGCCAACCTTGCCAGCGATTTGATCGGCGTTATCCAGAATTGCCTGAAGCGAACCAAACTCCTGAATCCATTTGGCAGCCGTCTTGGGTCCAACCCCGGGAATTCCCTTTAGGTTGTCACTGGTCTCCCCCACAAGTGCAGCTAACTCTGGATATTGAACCGCATGGACGCCATATTTCTCGTAGACCGCAGCATCATCCATCTTGGCCAGGTTTAGGACACCCTTCACCGGGTAGAGAATCTTGGTTTTCTCGGTGATCAGTTGGAAGGTGTCTCTGTCTCCGGAGACGATAAGGACCTCAAACCCTTCTGCCTCCCCCTTGGTGGCAAGCGATGCGATGAGATCATCGGCTTCAAACATCTCTCGCGAAACCGAGGTGATTCGCATCGCGGTAAGTGCCTCAACCAAAAGCTCTGTCTGGCCAATGAACTCCTCCGGCGTCTCACCGCGAGTTCCTTTGTATTCAGGAAGCTCTTGGGTTCTGAAGCTCTCCCTGGAAACATCAAAGGCAACACAGAGATGGGTTGGTTTGTGCTGCTCCAGGATCGTGAGCATCATCGAGATAAAGCCGTGAATCGCATTGGTGTGCTGACCCTGGGCATTTTTGAAGTTATCAGGGTTTAGTGCGTAGAAGGCTCGAAATGCCAGAGAGTGGCCATCTATCAGCAGAAGAGTAGGCTTTTGCTCTGGCGTCATGGTCGCTAGCCTACTTCGCCGAAGGGTTGAATCAATGAGCGAAAACGAGATTGCATCGAGCGAAAAAGCTTTGGAAGTTATGAAGCTCCGGGGCTTGGGGAAACTGGCCGAGAAAATGGGCATCGAGCTCTTGGAGCTCTCTGCTGAACGAGCTGTTGCCAGGATGCCGGTCGAGGGCAACACCCAGCCGCTGGGCCTACTCCACGGAGGTGCTCACGTTGTGTTGGCCGAGAGTCTAGGCTCCTTCGCTGCAAATGTTCACGCTCACCCCTGGGGTTACGCCGTTGGGATCGAGCTCAATGCTTCGCACCACGCTTCGATCAAAGAGGGCTACGTGATTGGCACCTGCACCGCAGTGAAGCTGGGTAAAAGCCTCGCCACTCATGAAATAAAGATGACCGATGAGCAGGGAAACCTGTTGTCCACCGTTCGAATCACAAACTTTTTGCGACCCAAGCCCGCTAACTAGTTACTTATCGCTGAGCTGATCGATTACAGCTTTAGCAACTTGGGCCATGGTGAGCCTGCGGTCCATGGAGGCCTTTTGAATCCAGCGGAAAGCGTCTGGCTCCGAAAGTTTCATCTTGGTCTGAAGTAGGCCCTTTGCTCGGTCCATCAGTTTTCTTGTTTCGAGGCGATCGTTAAGGTCAGCTATTTCGCTTTCGAGCGAGACCAATTCCTCGTGCCTAGAGAGCGCGATCTGTATCGCCGGAAGCAAATCGGTCGGCTTGAAAGGCTTGGTGACATATGCCATAGCCCCGGCCTCAGCGGCTCGTGAAACAAGCTCGGCATCGCTAAATGCGGTGAGCAAGACCACTGGGATCTTCAGTTCGGCAATCTTCTGAGCTGCACTGATGCCATCGAGTCTTGGCATCTTGACATCCATCACCACCAAGTCAGGCTCATGTTCGGTAGCAAGTGCGATTGCCTCTTCCCCATCGGCAGCTTGACCAACAACGACAAGTCCAGCCTCTTCGAGTGATGCAACAACGTCCATGCGGATCAGACCTTCGTCTTCCGCAACCACAACCTTCAAGCCCTCAAGCATGGAAACAACTTTAGCCCTTGGATTTTCTAATCCACTAGACTTTTGATTCGTTGCCGAAATGGCGGAATGGTAGACGCGACGCACTCAAAATGCGTTGTCCCCTGGGCGTGTGGGTTCGAGTCCCACTTTCGGCACAAAAAAATGGCGGTGGTTTCCCACCGCCATTTACTTTTTTGACTAGTTTGCGTAGCCAGGTGCAGCCATGTGGACTGCGTCGCCAACTCTGTGAACACGTAGCGAGTTGGTCGAGCCTGGAATGCCCGGAGGGCTTCCTGCCACGATGACTACCTCATCGCCCACACGGCACTTGCCACTGGAGAGCACGATCTCATCAACCTGCTTAATCATGTCGTCGGTGTGCTTCACCTTGTCGACCAAGAATGTGGTTGCACCCCATACCAGGGCTAGCTTGCGGCGCACCTCGGCGTTTGGGGTAAAGGCAAGCACTGGAACACGTGAGCGAAGTCGAGAAACTCTTCTGAGGGTGTCACCGGACTCTGTGAATACGCAGACGTACTTTGATCCCAGTAGCTCAGCAATTTCCATGGCGGCTAGCACGACCGCACCTGAGTGGGTGTGAGGCTTAGTGCCTAGCTCTGGGATGCGCTCAAGACCGTTTTCTTCGGTGGACTCGATGATCTTGGCCATTACCTTTACGGTCTCAACCGGGAACTCACCAACAGAGGTCTCACCAGACAGCATTAGAGCGTCTGCGCCATCAAGTACAGCGTTTGCGACGTCAGAGGTCTCTGCACGGGTTGGTCTGGAGGCGCTGATCATGCTCTCCAACATCTGGGTCGCAACAATTACCGGCTTTGCCCAGCGACGAGATAGTTCAACAGCGCGCTTCTGAACCAGTGGCACCTGCTCAAGGGGTAGCTCAACGCCTAGGTCACCACGAGCGACCATGACACCGTCGAAGGCATCGATGATTTCCTCCAGGGCAGCCACTGCCTGAGGCTTCTCAATTTTGGCGATAACCGGGATGAAGCGACCCTCTTCGGCCATGATCTCGTGCACTCGAACAATGTCCTTGGCGTTTCTCACAAAGCTCAGGGCAATCATGTCTGCACCCAGCTTCAATGCCCAACGAAGATCATCTTCGTCCTTTTCGCTCAGTGCCGGAACGTTGACCGCAACACCTGGGAGGTTAATGCCCTTGTTGTTGGACACCGGTCCTGCAACCTCAACAACAGTTGTCACGGTGCGAGCGTCAACCGCAGTTGCGCGCAATCCAATGCGCCCATCATCGATCAGTAATTGGTCGCCAGGGCGAACATCCCCCGGGAGTCCTTTGTAGGTGGTGGAGCAAATGTTGACATCACCAGGAACCTCGTCGATGGTGATCTTGAAGGTTGCACCTTCTTCAAGGATTACCTTGTCCTCTGCGAAACGACCTAGGCGGATCTTCGGACCCTGAAGGTCAACCAAGATCGCCACCGGCTTCTGCACATCCTCGGCTGCCTTGCGAATGGTCTTGTATACACCCTCGTGAACCTCGTGACTGCCGTGACTTAGGTTCATGCGGGCGACATCCACACCGGCTTCGATAATCGCTCTTGCCTTGTCATAGTCAGCAACAGCTGGGCCGAATGTGGCCACAATTTTGGCGCGTCTCATTTAGTAATTACTACCTTCTTTGGACTAGCTGTAGACCGAAATTGGTCTATCAGTTGGCTTCACAGGGAATGGAAGCTCTGTCTCACCTTCGAGATACTCGTCTATCGCACTAGCAGCCGCACGGCCCTCGGCAATCGCCCAAACAATCAGGCTCTGGCCTCGGCCAGCGTCACCAGCGACAAACAAACCATCGGCAACTTCGTACCGATTTCCTCGAGCAACATTACCCCTCGAATCGAGTGGAGTTTGTAACTGCTCGGTTAAGTTTTCGGTTTCTGGTCCGGCAAAGCCAAGTGCGAGGAAAACCAGGTCGGCAGGAATGACTCGCTCGGTGCCAGGCTTTGGTACGCGCTTGCCGTCAACAAACTCAGTGTCAGCAACCTTCACACCGGTCAGCTTGCCGTTCTCCCCCACAAACTCAACGGTGGAGTGTAGATAGAGTCGCTCGCCAAACTCTTCGTGCGCGCTAGCAACTTCGAAAACATTCGGCACCATCGGCCAGGGCTGGTCCTGTGGGCGTTCGGTTGGCGGCTGCTTTCCGATGGCCAAGGTTGTGACGCTCAATGCCCCTTGGCGTGTCGCTGTGCCTAGACAGTCGGCACCGGTGTCTCCACCACCAAGGATGACCACGTGCTTTCCTTCGGCTGAGATTTGGCCAGACAGTTTGTCGCCCGCTACAACCTTGTTCGCTTGAGTCAGGTACTCCATGGCAAAGTGCACACCCTGAAGGTCCCTACCAGGAACTTGAATGTCTCTTGGAACCATGGCACCAGTTGCAATCAAAACTGCGTCGTAGCGCTTGCGAAGCTCTTCCCAGGTGATATCCACACCAACATTCACTCCGGTGCGGAACCGAGTCCCCTCGGCCTCCATCTGGAATATGCGTCGATCGATGTGGTGCTTTTCCATCTTGAAGTCAGGGATTCCGTAGCGGAGCAGTCCGCCAATTCGGTCGTCTCGCTCAAACACGGCGACCGTGTGACCTGCTCTAGTTAGCTGCTGGGCAGCAGCAAGGCCAGCAGGACCAGAACCGACAACGGCAATGGTCTTGCCCGTCAGACGATCTGGAATGTTTGGCATTACAAATCCAGCGTCGAATGCATCGTCGATGATCGAAACTTCGATCTCCTTGATGGTTACCGCCGGCTGATTGATTCCTAGAACACAAGCTGACTCACAGGGTGCCGGGCAAAGCCGCCCGGTGAACTCGGGAAAGTTATTGGTGGCGTGCAGGCGGTCGATTGCCTCACGGTTACGTCCTCGATGAGTGAGGTCATTCCACTCGGGAATCAGGTTTCCGAGTGGGCAACCCTGATGACAGAACGGGATTCCGCAGTCCATGCAGCGGCTCGCCTGGCGCTTGACAGTTTCGCCATTGCGCTCGGCATATACCTCTTTCCAGTCCTTGATTCTGACTGAAACCGGCCTTCTGGTTGCAGTTTCACGTTCGGTGATCTTGATAAATCCTCTTGGATCAGCCACGAGTCACCTCCAGAATCTGGGTCCATACTTCTTCGCCGTCTAGCTCGAAACCTTGCTCTTGAGCATTCTTCTGAATTTCCAGCACGCGAGCAAAGTCCCGAGGCAGAACTCGAACAAAGTGCTTTGACTCGGTCGCAAAGTTCTGCAGAATCTCGCGTCCCTTGACCGAGTCGGTTGCCGCTACGTGCTGTTCGAGAATTGCCCTGAGCTCCTCAATTTCGTGAGCGTCAGGGGCCCCGAGGGAAATCTCACCGCTCTGCAGCGCCTCTCGGTTTACCTTGGCTTCGGAGAGCTTGTAGACGTAGGCGATGCCGCCCGACATTCCGGCTCCCAGGTTGATTCCGGTTCTGCCAAGAATGACGGCACGACCGCCTGTCATGTACTCAAGAGCGTGGTCACCAACTCCCTCGGCAACGGCTGTAGCACCAGAGTTTCTGACCAGGAAGCGCTCCCCAACTACTCCGTTGAGGAAGATCTTTCCGGAGGTAGCACCGTAGCCGATCACATTGCCCGCAATGACGTTCTCCGCGGCCACGAATCCTGCACCCACCGGTGGACGAACCGCGATGGTACCTCCCGATAATCCCTTGCCGACGTAGTCGTTACAGTCACCCTCAACCTCAATCGAGATACCCCTCGGCACAAACGCACCCAAAGATTGACCGGCAGATCCCTTGAGCCTGAGAGTGAGGGTGCCGGGCTCAAGACCCTGCTCACCCCAACGCTTGGTCAGTTCATTACCGAGCATGGTGCCAATCGCCTGGTGAGTGTTGTTGATTTCGCGCTCGATCAGAACCGACTTGCCCTCCTTGAGAGCTGGTGCGGCGAGCTCAAGGAGTGGGTAATCGAAGTGGTTCTCGAGCTCGTGGTCCTGCTCGGTCATGCGGCGAAGGTTCTGGTTGGTTCCAAGATCCTTGGCGGCAAAAATCGGAGCTAGATCCAGGCCATCAGCCTTCCAGTGTTTGATGGCTGCATTGGTGTCCAAGAGCTCGACGTGACCGATTGCCTCATCCAGAGTTCTAAATCCGAGCTCAGCGAGATACTCGCGAACCTCTTGAGCCAAGAACTCGAAGAAGTTCACCACGTGATCAGCTTGACCCTGGAATCTGGCTCGCAAATCTGGGTTCTGGGTTGCAACACCTACTGGACAAGTGTCGAGGTGGCAAACGCGCATCAGGATGCAGCCCTCGACCACAAGTGGAGCGGTTGCGAAACCGTACTCCTCAGCTCCGAGCAAAGCTGCAATCACAACATCGCGACCGGTCTTCATGGATCCGTCCACCTGGACGGTGATTCGGTCACGCAAGCCATTTAGCAGAAGGGTCTGCTGCGCTTCGGCAAGTCCAA
This sequence comes from uncultured Aquiluna sp., assembly GCA_964597935.1. GTDB lineage: Bacteria > Actinomycetota > Actinomycetes > Actinomycetales > Microbacteriaceae > Aquiluna. The sequence goes on from CAZQZY010000003.1 coordinate 18,404, forward strand.
GCTCCCACGGGGTTCCGGCGTGCTTCAGAGAGTTCAGCGGGCTCGCTCCTGTACCACCGTCGTGACCAGAAATCAGCACAACATCAGCCTTGGCCTTGGCAACGCCGGCAGCCACGGTTCCGACTCCAAACTGTGAAACCAACTTGACGTGAACGCGAGCGGATCGGTTGGCCCGCTTTAGGTCGTAGATCAGCTGCTTTAGGTCCTCAATCGAGTAGATGTCGTGGTGCGGAGGAGGTGAAATCAGTCCAACGCCAGGGGTCGAGTGGCGGAGGTCTGCGATCCACGGATAAACCTTGTGCGGTGGCAACTGTCCACCCTCACCCGGCTTGGCACCCTGTGCCATCTTGATCTGGATGTCATCGGCGTGAGTTAGGTACATCGAGGTGACACCAAAGCGGCCCGAGGCAACCTGCTTAACAGCCGAACGAGTCTCGCGGTTTAGCAAGCGCTCAACGGACTCGCCACCCTCACCGGTATTACTCTTCGCCCCGAGGCGGTTCATTGCGATGGCCAGTGTTTCGTGAGCCTCAGGTGAAATCGCTCCCATGCTCATGGCACCGGTGGAGAAACGCTTCACAATCTCCGAGATCGGTTCGACCTCATCAATCGAGATCGGCGTTCTGAGGTCGGTGCGGAACTTGAATAGACCACGCAAGGTCATGAGGCGCTCGGACTGGTCATCAACAGCCTGGGTGTACTGCTTGAAGATGTCGTAGCGCTTCTGCTTGGTTGAGTGCTGAAGTTTGAAGATTGTGTCGGGGTTGAATAGGTGCGGTGGCCCCTCTCGACGCCACTTCATCTCACCGCCAACTTCGAGCGGTAGGTGCACCTTGGTGGCACCCTCGATTGGGTAGGCAGCGGTGTGGCGCTTTTGAATCTCCTGGTGCAGGATCTCGAGACCCACGCCACCAAGCTTCGTGATGGTGCCAGAGAAGTAGCGATCCACAAATTCCTGAGCAAGTCCGATGGCCTCGAAACACTGTGCTCCGGCGTAGGAGGCGATGGTTGAGATGCCCATCTTCGACATGATCTTTAGCACACCCTTGCCGAGTGCCTTGATCATGTTCTTGCTGGAGCGCTCCGGGGTGATGCCTGAAATCAGTCCCCGAACCACCATGTCTTCAGCGGTCTCCAGAGCGAGGTATGGGTTTACGGCCGATGCACCGTAACCAATCAGGGTTGCCATGTGGTGAACGTCTCTGGCATCGCCGCACTCGACCAACAGGCCTGCCCTGGTTCTTCTACCCTGGCGAATCAGGTGGTGGTGCACGGCTCCGAGGGAGAGCAGCGACGGGATTGGCGCAAGCTCGCGGTTGGAGTCGCGATCCGAAAGAATCACGAATGTTACGCCAGCATCAATCGCCTCATCAACCTCACGAGTTATCGCTTCAAGGCGTGCTTCCAAGGCTGCTGGTCCATCATCAACTCGGTAAAGGCATGAGATCGACACCGCTTTACCAATGTTGTTGGCCTTATCGATGTGCTTGATGCGAGCGAGCTCGTCGTTACTCAAGATCGGGAAATCCATCACGAGCTGTTTGGCATGCTCTGGAGTGGCAGCGAGCAGGTTTAGAACCGGACCAATACTTGCCGTGAGTGAGGTAACAACCTCCTCGCGAATCGCATCAAGTGGTGGGTTCGTTACCTGAGCAAACTGCTGCACGAAGTAGTCAAAAAGATGTCTTGGTCGGTCCGAGATAGCAGCGATTGGGGTGTCAGTGCCCATCGCACCAATCGGCTCCTGGCCAGTTCTCGCCATCGGAGCAATAAATTCCTTGAGGTCTTCCTCGGTGTAGCCAAAGACTCGCTGGCGACGATTCACAGATGCACTGGAATAGCGAATGTGCTCTCGCTCTGGCAGATCGCGCAGGTTGATCATGTAGTCCTCGAGCCAGGCTTGCCAAGGCTCTAGGGAGGCAACTTCTGACTTGATCTGCTCATCCTCGATGATTTGACCCGAGACGGTGTCAATCAAGAACATCTTTCCTGGCTGCAGTCGACCTTTGCGAACAATGCGATCGGCGGGGATGTCGGAAACACCGATTTCCGAGGCCAGGATGACGAAGCCGTCCTCTGTCACCAGGAACCGACCTGGGCGAAGTCCATTGCGGTCGAGAGTTGCGCCAACTAGTGAACCGTCGGTGAAGATCACTGCTGCCGGACCATCCCACGGCTCCATAATCATCGAGTGGTACTCGTAGAAGGCGCGAAGCTTTGGATCGAGGTCCAACTGCTTTTCCCAAGCACCCGGAATCATCATCATCATGGCGTGAGGTAGCGAGCGCCCAGACAACACCAGTAGCTCTAGAACCTCATCCAAGGTGGCCGAGTCGGATGCCCCCGGAGTCACGATCGGCTTTAGCTGATCGATGTTTCCAAGCAGGTCAGAGTCCAGCTGTGATTCTCGAGCCTTCATCCAGTTTGCGTTGCCCTTTACGGTATTGATCTCACCGTTGTGAGCAATGAATCTAAACGGATGTGCCAACGGCCAGGAGGGGAAGGTGTTGGTTGAGAATCTTGAGTGCACCAGAGCCAAAGTCGAGCTAAAACGCAGGTCAGAAAGATCGGGGTAGAACGGCTCCAGCTGCAAGGTGGTGACCATGCCCTTATAGACGATGGTGCGCATCGAAAGGCTCGGGTGGTAGATGCCAATCTCACGCTCGGACCGCTTGCGCAATCTAAACAGCATCCGCTCTAGTTCAAGGCCAGACTCCCCCGCTTTGCCTGCAACAAACACCTGCTGGATCAGTGGCATCGCTTCGCGGGCCATGTCTCCAAGTACTTCGGGTCGGGTCGGAACTTCACGCCAACCGAGGACCTTCAGTCCCTCAGCGGAGGCAATCTCTGCAAAGGTCGCTTTGTCTTTCGACGCAGCCTTCTCATCAAGAAAAACTAGACCGGCTCCATAGCTGCCCAATGCTGGTAGGTCAAACCCAGCGACCGCCCGCAAGAACTCATCAGGAATCTGGGTGAGAATTCCGGCGCCATCGCCAGTACCAGCATCTGAGCCAACAGCGCCGCGATGCTCGAGGTTTCTGAGTGAACGCAGCGCCATGTCAACAATGTCGTGACCTGGTGTTCCGCGCAGGGTGGCGACCATGGCTAGCCCACAAGCGTCCTTTTCAGCGCTCGGATCATACAAACCCTGAGCCTGAGGACCAGCGTTGAAACGCTCAAATGGGCTTAGTAGCGCCATGCAGTCTCCAATCGAAGTTAATCAATCAGGACATCTTTGGCCCGAATAAGTGGTTAGTTAGCTCTTCTGCTCCGCGTTGTTGTCAGCGGAATCTGCTTCGGCCATTTGCTCGGCAGGTTCTCTGCCATCCGCGTATACCGAGGGTTCAAGACCGGGGTGCCGGCGAGACTGAACCCAAATAATGATGATACCTATCGCAATACCGATCAGCGCCGACCAGATATTGATGCGAAGTCCAAGAATAACCTCACTGGGGTCAATTCGGATACTTTCAATCCAAATTCTTCCGAATGAGTAGACCACGAGGTAGAGCCCGAATACCTTTCCCCACTGCAGCTGCAGCTTTGATGCTAGGTAGAGGATCGCTGCCGCTCCAGCGAAATTCCAGAGCATTTCGTAGAGGAAGGTCGGGTGGAAAGTTAGTCCTTCGGGCAAGCCGTTTGGATACGCCGGGTTTGTAATTGGAATCTCAAGACCCCAGGGCAGCGTCGTTGGGATACCGAATAGCTCCTGATTGAAATAGTTTCCCAATCTTCCGATGCCCTGAGCTACCAAAACCCAAGGTGCGACGGCATCTGCAACGGCCGAGAATCTAAGCCCAGCCTGCCTTGCTCCCCACCAAGCACCGACGGCACCGAGTGTGATAGCGCCAAAAATCGCAAGTCCACCCTCCCAGATTCGGAAAACCGCGAGTAGGTCAGCACCCTCGTAGAAGTAGTCGCGCGGGTGCGTAATGACGTGGAACAGGCGACCGCCGATGATTCCAGCCGGCACTGCCCAAAGCGCTACATCTAGAAAGACGCCCTTCTCAGCTCCACGCTTAGTAAGGGTGCGATCTGCCATAAAGGTGGCAAGTGCGATGCCTGTGAGGATAAAGAGCGCGTAAAAGTGAATTCGAACTGGACCGAGGTCGAGGTAGCTGATTTCAGGTGATGGGATGCTAGCTAGAAAATTCACGTTGCCTATCCTAAGCCGAGTGCCAGTTCGCGGGTCTTAGCCGTGAGAGCGTCGAGACCGCCAGATTGATATGCCTTTACGAACGCAGTGCCGACAATCGCTCCATCTGCGTAGCTATTGACCTCTCGAACCTGGTCAGCGTTTGAGATGCCAACTCCAACGCAGGTTGGAGTGCTCGATGCAGCCTTGACTCGAGCCGTTAGGTTGCGAGCGAGCTTATCGAGCTCGGTGCGCTCGCCTGTGATTCCCATGGTGGAGACCGAGTAAACGAATCCGGAAGAGAGGTCCGCATTGGTCTTCACTCTGGCGTCTGAGCTTGAGGGGGCAACCAGGAAAACTCTGTCGAGCGACTCCTGAGTTGAGGCACTAATCCAGTCAGCTCCCTCGTCAGGTATTAGGTCCGGGGTAATCATCCCCTGCGCTCCGGAGCTCTTGAGGTTCTCGGCAAACTCCTCCACTCCGAAGCGCAGCACAGGGTTCCAATAGCTCATCACAAGTATTGGTGTGTCGATTTCCTCGCGAACCCTCCGGATTACATCGAAAACTTGACCGAGCTTGAAGCCGTTTTGAAGTGCTGTCTCGGTGGCCTGCTGGATTACCAAACCGTCCATCACTGGATCTGAGTACGGCACACCGACCTCGAGAATGTCGCAACCATTTTTAGCCATCGAGATCAATGCCTGAGCGGAATCTTCGACGGTGGGAAAACCAGCGGGGAAATAGCCAACCAGCGTGCCTCGACCGCTCTCGCGGTTTTTGAGCAGAACCTCAGCTACCTTGCTCATTTATCCCCCAGTAGTCCGAAGTAGCGACCCGCAGTCTCCATGTCCTTGTCGCCGCGACCGGAGAGATTAATCAGAATGCTGGATCCCGCTGGTAGCACCTCGACCAGTTTCTTTACACCGGCCAGTGCATGCGCAGTTTCGATCGCGGGAATGATGCCTTCGGTTTGACTAAGTAGCTTCATCGCATCCATGGCTTGGGCATCGGTGATACCGAAGTAATTCGCGCGACCCAAATCCTTGAGCCAGGAATGCTCTGGACCAACTCCTGGGTAATCCAACCCAGCGGAGATGGAGTGCGACTCCATGGTTTGTCCGTCTTCATCCTGCAGCATGTAGCTCTTCGCTCCATGCAATACCCCAGGGACTCCTCTGGAGAGTGTGGCGGCGTGGAAAGGTGTGTCAACCCCGTCACCCGCTGCCTCAAAGCCCCAGAGCTGGACTTCCGGATCGTCGAGGAAAGCGTGGAAGATTCCAATTGCGTTCGAACCGCCGCCGACGCAAGCCGCTACCGCATCCGGTAGCTTGCCCGTGATCTCGAGCATTTGCTCCCTGGCCTCGTTTCCTATGACCGAGTGAAAATCTCGAACCATGGTCGGAAATGGGTGAGGTCCAGCAACCGTACCCAGCAGGTAGTGGGTGGTGTCAACGTTGGCAACCCAATCTCTCAGAGCCTCGTTGATTGCATCCTTCAGGGTGCGCGATCCGGTTTTCACCGGAACCACCTGGGCTCCCAGTAGCTTCATGCGAGCAACGTTCAGCGCCTGGCGCTCGGTATCCACCTCGCCCATGTAAACCACGCACTCCAAGCCAAAGAATGCAGCTGCCGTCGCGCTAGCAACGCCATGCTGTCCCGCACCGGTCTCGGCGATGATTCGCTTTTTACCCATGCGTTTGGCTAGCAGCGCCTGGCCCATCACGTTGTTGATCTTGTGGCTACCGGTGTGGTTAAGGTCCTCACGCTTGAGAAACACTCGAACATCGCCAAACTCTGCGGCGAAGCGCTTCGCCTCGGTAATGATTGAGGGACGTCCGGTATAGGTGCGGTGAAGCTCCGATAGCTCGGCGATAAAACCTGGGTCTTTACGAGCGTGGTTGTAGGTTGCCTCAAGCTCATCCAAAGCGGCAATCAAAGGCTCAGGCACAAACCGGCCACCGAACTCACCGAAGTAAGGGCCAACCTGCTCTGAAAGCTTCACATCCATCACAGAATCCTAAATCGAAACAAACTCTGGAATAAGGGTTTCGGGATTTCCGGTCACCAAGGCCTCGCCAACCAGCACAACATCCGCACCCGCGTCGCGATAGCGCTTGACATCCGAAACGGTTTTTACGGATGACTCTGCGACCTTTATGGCATCTGGATTCAGCGCAGACGCCATCTTTTCAAAAAGGCCAATGTCGGTTTTGAAATCAATCAAGTTTCGAGTGTTGATTCCAAGCAAGCGCGCACCCAGGTCATTGGCTATTCGAATCTCTTCCAACGTGTGGGTTTCGGTTAGAACCCCAAGCCCCAGGCTCGCGGCGAAGGCGGAAAGTCGCGCGTAGTCCGCTGCTGGGAGCCACGAGAGAATCAACAGCACAAAATCTGCCCCATTGGCCTTCGCCTCGAGAATTTGGTACTCGGAGGAGATGAAGTCTTTTCTCAGGAGCGGAATCGACACGGCGGATCGAGCAACGCTCAAATCCTCGAGGCGACCCAGAAACCCAGACTCTTCCGTGAGAACGGAAATGGCGTGCGCCCCTGATTTTTGATAGAGCAGGGCTTGTACTGAGGCGTCGGGAATCTCGGCGAGGTGACCCTTGGATGGGGATGCACGTTTGATTTCTGCGATGAGCTTGATGTTCTTACTGGGGGCGAGCGCACTGTAGGCGTCGATCGGTGTGCGAGCAAAGCCCGCAGATGACTCTAAATCGGAGATTGAAATTGACTCTTGTCGGCGTTGAGAAGAGAGCAGCGCTTGTTGAAAGAGTCCGTCAAGCACTAGTGGCTCTTGGAGTGCTTTCCACCGACGCCGTAGCCCATCTTCTTCAAAATCGGACCAGCCGCGATGCCAACCAAAACCAGCGCAGCCGAGGCCCAGACCAAAGGCTCGTTCTCAAGGAAGAAGAAGAATGTGCCAACGCTGAATGCAACCAAAATGATTGTCACGCTGGTCCAAGCTGCTACCGAGTTGCCGTGACCTGGATCTTCAGAGCTGTGAGACATGAATCCTCTTTCCTAACTTTGAAAATCCTAGCAATCAATCGCTCTGCCCATCCCAGAGGGCACGATTGTCTTCAACTTCCTGGCGCTTAGCCTCGGCTCGAAGCGTGGGCCTCAGCGCGCTGAGCAAGATCAAAACGATGGAAATTGCGGCAACTGATGCGCAGACCCACGGCATAAAACTTGAGCTTGACTGCAAATCTATGTCAGTCGGACCAGCGCCTTGAATTCCGGATAGTGACTCATAGATTTTGGTTGCGGCAGAGGTGGCGGTTAGATCTGTTGCAGTCGAGAGATAGACGAAGCTCGCCATCGCCATAGCAGCCAATGCATGCAGCGTTTTCTCGAGTTTTCGGTAGGAGGCTATGAATATCAGCAGCAGGGAGATGGCGGGAATCAGATTTAGAAGCTGAATTAACTCAGTACCCACCAACTCTTCCTCACCAATTGTCAACCAGGCGGTGTTGGCAAGGATCCAGCTGATTGCTATCGCCAAAATGGCTAACGCCCTGTAACTACGCACTTCGCATCACATTCGCTGCTGCGACTGCCCTCAGAACCACAGCCGCCTTGGCAAGCGTCTCGTCATATTCGCTCTGTGGCACCGAATCCAATACGATTCCAGCACCAGCCTGCACTCGGGCAATTCCATCTCGCACCAAAGCAGTTCTAATGGCTATCGCCAGATCCGCATTTCCAGAGAAATCGAAGTAACCGACAACTCCGCCAAAGAGACCTCGATCAACCGGCTCTAGATCATGAATGATCTCTAAGGCTCGTGGCTTAGGTGCGCCGGATAGCGTGCCCGCCGGGAATGTGGCTCGTAATGCTGCAACAGGTCCGTGACCATCCGACAGCTCACCTTCAACCGTGGAAACCAGATGCATTACGTGGGAAAAGCGATGAATCTGCATGAATTCACTGACCTGCAACGAATCTGGCTTGCAGACTTTCAATAGGTCATTACGGGCAAGGTCGACCAGCATCAGATGCTCGCTCTGTTCTTTGGCATCGGCAAGCAACTCTTCACCAAGAGCCAAGTCTGCAGCGGCATCCTGTGACCTAGGCCTGGATCCTGCAATCGGATGGGTGATAGCTCGCTTCCCAGAAACCTTAACCAACGCTTCTGGCGAGGAACCAACGATTGCAAACGGCCCGCTCTCATCCTCCCAGCGCGTCAAATACATGTATGGACTTGGGTTCAGAGCCCTCATAGCGCGGTAAACATCTAGGGCGTCGGCTTCTATTTTCTGGTCAAAGCGCTGAGAGATAACAACCTGGAAAACGTCTCCGAGTCGAACATGGTGCTTGGCTTTTTCAACCTGCTCCAAAAACTCAGATTGCGAAACGCGCTTAGAAAACTCCGGATCTGGCCAGCTTGGCTCCGATACCTGGGCACTGGTTGGCTGTTTGATTTTCCCGACCAGTTCCTCAATAGCTCGCACGGCAGCCTGATACTTACCCTTCAGATCTGAGCCGGTCACGAAGACCACGCTCACCACCAGAAGCTCTGAGGTTTTGTGGTCCATCACAATCAGTTCAGAGAACTGGTTGAAACCCAAAAGCGGAACTTGGTAATCAGATCCCTTAGGTGCTGGCAAGTTCTCCAGCAGGTTGACCGCTCGCCAGGATACGAATCCGACCAAACCGCTGGTCAGCGGGACATCACTTGGGGCTGACTTCCACGCGGTCTGAATTTGCTCGAGTGCCTCCAGGGCAGAGCTGGAGAGCGAGCCGCTTGGAAGCGGTTCGGCACCGAGAAACTTGGCTGAGTCTCCCTCGGTGATCAGTTGACCACGAGAGTTGACCCCAATAAACGAGTAGCGACCCCAGACTCCCTGCTCGGCTGACTCGAGCAAAAAGGTGTTAGGTCTGTCACCGCAGAGTTTCTGATATAGGCCGAGCGCGGTTTCACTTGATGCAAATAGCCTCTTTGCAATCGGAACGACGTTGTAGTTTTTCGCCAGCTCGACGAACTCTTCGAAGCTAATCATCGTGATCCTCGAAGCAGGTCCTTGTTCCGTTGTGGCAAGCGGGACCAACCGGGTTCACCTTAGCCAAGATAGTGTCACCATCGCAGTCCATCGAGATTTCAACCAGATTCAAAAAGTTGCCACTGGTCTCCCCCTTGAGCCAACGAGCATTCCTTGATCTAGACCAGAACACAAGCTTCTCTAGCGCCAGGCTCTCTGCGAGAGTCTCGGCATTAGCCCAGGCCAGCATTAGCACTTCTTGGCTAGCGGCATCCTGGACCACCACTGGAACCAGGCCAGCATCATTGAAGCGAACGTTGGTTATCGACAGGTCTCTCATCGAACCTCCACTCCCCTCGCGCTGAGTGCTGACTTTACCTCAGCTATCGAAATAGCGCCCTCATGGAAAACACTGGCGGCAAGCAAGGCGTCTGCACCGGCCAGGGCGGCGTCCACAAAGTGCTGGATCTGTCCCGCGCCACCCGAAGCAATGATCGGCACTTTCGAGATTGATCTGATCTGCTCAATGAGCTCCAGATCAAAGCCATCGCGAGTGCCGTCGGCATCGATGCTGTTGATCAGCAATTCACCTGCGCCGAGGTCTTGAACCTCGCGCACCCACTCCATGGCATCCAAATCGGTCAGCTGCCTGCCGCCGTTGGATGTGACCCCAAAACCGGAGATGGTTTGAGCGCGCTTCAGATCTAGGGATATCACCAAAACCTGAGAACCAAACTCATCGGCAATTTCTCGAAGTAGCTGGGGCCTTGCGATTCCAGCCGATCCAACGGAAACCTTGTCCGCTCCTGATTTGAGCAACCTCGAAACGTCTTCAACGCTTCGAATCCCGCCGCCAACGGTTAGCGGGATGAAGACCTGCTCGGCACAGCTGGTGACCAGGTTTAGCATCGTGCCGCGGTTTTCATTTGTCGCCGCCACATCTAGGAAAGTAACCTCGTCAGCACCCTGATGGTAGTAGTTGGAGGCCAATTCGACGGGATCGCCGGAGTCCTTCAAATTCTCAAAACGCACTCCCTTTACAACTCGACCATTGGCAACGTCGAGACAGGGAATGATTCGAATTGCTGGCACTTAGATCCTTGCAGCGTGGATAGCGCTCACCAGTATGGCTCTGGCACCAAGTTCATAGAGCGAATCCATTACCTGATTGGTCTCGGCAGATTTCACCAGAGCCCGAACCGCAACCCAATCATCGTCGGCAAGCGGCGAGATGGTTGGTGACTCAATACCGGGGGTAATCGTGGTTGCCTTCGCTACCAGATCCTTGGGGCAGTCATAGTCAAAGATTACGTACTCACGAGCAACGATCACGCCCTGGATGCGACGCAGCAGCTTCTCTGTGAGGGCAGCCTTTCCCGGAGCAGCAATCAGGCGTGCGGTGGACGAGAGGATTACTGGTCCAAAGATGCTCAAGCCAGCCTTGCGAAGGGTGTTTCCAGTTGAGACCACATCCGCTACAGCATCGGCAACACCCAGTCGGACTGCGGATTCAACTGCTCCATCAAGCTTCACGATTTGAGCCGTGACCCCTTGCTCAGCGAGGTAGTTCTCGATGAGCTTTGGGTAGGCAGTAGCGAGTCGCTTGCCCTGCAGATCTTTCACAGTCTGGAATCCTGAATCCTTGGGTGCAGCGAATCGGAAGGTGGATCCTCCGAAACCAAGATCCGCTACCTCCTCCGCTTTTGACTCGGCATCTCTGAGAAGGTCCAGACCAGTAAGCCCGGCATCAAGCGAACCTTCACCAACGTAGGTTGCGATATCGCGAGGTCGCAGGTAGAAAAACTCGATCTGATTCTGGTCGTCAACAATGTGTAGCTCTTGCGAGTCCCGTCTGACTGCATACCCCGCCTCTTTGAGCATCGAGATGGCGGAGTCAGAGAGGATGCCCTTATTTGGAACTGCAACTCTAAGCATCAGAGCTTCTCCTCGACCATCGATAGCGGAATGTTTCTGGCAATAAGAACCAATTGCAGGTGATAAATCAACTGTGATACTTCCAGGGCAACCTGCTCATCAGACTCGTGCTCCGCTGCCATCCATACTTCGGCCGCCTCCTCGACAATTTTCTTGCCGATCGAATGCACTCCCTGCTCCAGCAATTCTGCGGTGCGAGAGCCCTCGGGTCTCTCCTGCGCCTTAGCTAATAGCTCAAGGTAAAGCTGGTCAAAGGATTTCATGCGGTCTAGGTTACCCGCGTGCCGCCTCTTGAGCCAAAGTTCTCAGTAGGTCAATTTGTCGATTTCTATCAACCGCTTTGAATACGGAAGATCCGGCAACGAAGGTGTCCGCACCGGCCCTTGCCAGGGTGGCGATGTTTTCCTCGGTAACTCCACCATCAACCTGAATCGCAATTTCAACACCGCGGCTGCGCGCGAGCTCACGTGCCTGAGTTACCTTTGCGATGGTTGACTCGATAAGTTTCTGCCCGCCAAATCCTGGCTCCACGGTCATCACCAGGATCATGTCAAGCTCAGGCAGCACCTCAGCCAGCTCGGAGACCGGAGTGTTCGGCTTAACGGCAGCCGCAACCCTGGAGCCCCTGGTCTTGATATCCCGAGCTAGCTGGACTGGGTTAGTAGCGGCCTCGATGTGATAGGTGACCGAAGAAACCCCAAGCTCGGCGTATTTGGGTCCATGAATATCTACATCGGTGATCATCAAATGAATATCGAGATCGCGTTTGGTTACCCGCTGCAGACTCTCAACCATCTGGGGCCCAAAAGTTAGGTTTGGGACAAAGTGGTTATCCATCACATCCACGTGGTAGGCATCCGCACTTAGGATGCTGCCCAGTTCAGACTCCAGATTCACGAAGTCCGCACTCAAGATCGATGGGTGGATGTGCATAGCGTTCAGCCTATTGCTTTCTCAAAAGAGCCATAAACATGGCATCGGTTCCGTGCTCATGGGTCCAGAGCTGAACCGTCTTTCGGGCTTTATTCAGAGTTAACTTCGGCGACAGGTTACCGAGAACCTGATTGGTGTTGATTAGCTCTAGGTCACTATGGCGATCGAGCACGGCTTTGATTTGAGCGTTGGTCTCTTGGACAAGTGGCGAGCAAGTTGAATAGAGCAGGTAGCCACCGGGTTTCAGTGCTCTAACTCCCGAGTCCAAGAGCTCGGCTTGAATCTTCACAAGCTGTGGAAGTTGTTCTGGCTTTTTGCGCCAGCGAGATTCGGGTTTCCTGCGCACCGAACCAAGTCCCGAGCATGGGGCGTCGAGCAGGATGGCGTCGTAGCTGTTTGCTTTCGCCTCCTGGCCATAGGCCACGATCACCTCACCCGGACCACTGGGATCGAGAGCTTCGCGAACTAACTCCGCGCGCTGAGGGTTGGGTTCAAGGCAGTCAAGTTCGCCGCCGTGTTCCCCAATACCCGCCTGCAATACTGCCGACTTTCCCCCTGGGCCCGAACACATGTCGAGCCACTTGCCGGATTTGTCGCCGACCTCTAAAAGCGTAAGGGCCACTAGCTGAGAGCCCTGATCCTGCACCCTAACGCCTGGTGTTGAAAGCAACGGTTCAGGGTTACCTCTAGCTATGAATCCAATCGGAGATGCCGCCCCTGGTTCCAGTTCCTCTTTCGCCAGGTATTCCCGTGCAGCTGCAGTTAGTCCCGCCAGATTCACGAGTGGAGTCTCGTTATTGGCTTCGAGCAGGCTCTCCAGCTCTGCACCCCTACCATCGAGTTCTAGAGCGGTCTTGAGAGCCGTTATAACCCAGGCCGGATGCGAATACTTGATGGCCAACGAATCCACGCCAGATTTCCCCTTGAGTACTTTCTCGAGAAGAGCCTCAAAGCCCGCGCGATCCGCATTACGAAGCACGGCATTGGCCAAACCCGCGGCATTTTTCTCGAAGCTTTTTACTAGCTCCACGCTCTCGTGGATGGCTGCGTGAGAGGGAACGCGCATTCTGAATAATTGGTGTAAGCCAAGTTGAAGAGCGAGTCGCAGTCGAGAACTAAGCGTCTTGCCTGCAGTGAACGAGTCAATAAAGGCGTCGTATTGTGCCCTCCAGCGAAGCGTTCCGTAACTTAGTTCTTGAATCAATCCTCGATCAGCATCGGAAGGATTGATTTTGCCCAGAACCTTTGGAAGCAGCAGGTTGATGTAGCTGTCGGATTGTTCGACTCTTACCAAAAGGTCAAGGGCGACTTCGCGCGGGTTAGTCAAGAACCACCTCTTTGTTTAGCCCCCGATACCAGTCCCCCGCAGCCATTGCCTTTTTTCCGGCTGGCTGAACTTCGATAAGTTCGATGCGCGTTCCATCACCGCACTCAGCGAATACTCGACCGCCGTTTTGGAATACTCGCCCTGGCTTTGGGGTCACCTGATCAAGCTGAGCCCAGTTAGTGCTGCCAAGTGATATCGCTCTTAAGACTCGGAACGGCTCTCCTTGGAGGTAGCAGAAGGCGACTGGCTCAGGGTTAAGTGCCATCACCTTTGCACTCACCAGTTGTGCGGTCTTTGTGAAATCAAGTTTCGCGAATGCCCTGTCAATCTTGGGAGCTAGTGTCGGTTCTCCCACTTGCGCAGAAGGCGAAGGCTTGGATTCAAGCGCATCGAGAATCAGGTCAGTGCCCGCTGCAGTGAAGCTTTCAAGGTGCTCACCATAGGTTTTAGTTGGGTCAATCGACATAGGTCGCGATGCGATTAGTGGTCCGGTGTCCAAACCCTCCTCCAGTTCGAAGAGAGAGATACCCGCACCGTCGCCGAGGTTCATGATGGAGAACTGCAGTGGTGCAGCACCGCGCCACTTAGGCAGCAGGCTGAAGTGCAGATTCCACCATGGCATTAGATCAAGTGCGACCTTGGGAATCAGTGCACCATAGGCAATAACTATCGCAAGCTCGGCCCCAGACTGCTTGAGAGCGGTCAAGTCGGATTCGGTGATTCGATTTCGCTTCAACACCTCAATACCAAGTTCTGCTGCCACCATTGCTACCGGCGATGGGGTTAGTACTCGCTTTCGACCCACCGGCGCATCTTCGCGCGTAATTGCGAGGACTATCTCATGCTCTCGAGCAAGCTCGCGCATCGCAGTCGCAGCGATATCTGGAGTCCCGGCAAAAATGAGTTTCATGGCTTCCTAGAGACTAGACCAATCGTCCATCGCAATTCTTAGTCCGCGGCGCTTACTGGCACCTACCAACCTTGCATTCGCCTTTAGAGCTTGCCTCCTCAGAATTTCGCTCACTTTGGAACCAAGTTGATAGCTGAAGCGAATTAGTGCCCTAGAGCTATCTCCCAGCTCAGTCCTAAGCTCCTGCGCACCAAGCTGACGCAGCTCTTCTAGGACTGCAATCAACACATCGCTTGTCGCCTCCAGGTGTGCGACGCGAACTGCGGGCGGCAGGCTTAGTGCTACAGCGTCACGGTATGCAACCTTGGCTAGCTGGCGATGTTGGGAAAGGGTTATTGCCTGGCCAAGCTGGGCTGGGACACCCGCAATCACCGCCCGGCCGGTGTCAGAGAGCAATTCAATTGCCTCCATCCAATCCCGAATTGCCAGTTGTTCAGCCTGGAGTGAATGGGAGGAAAGCCAGATGTCGCAATCGAGGATCAACACCGCGGCGTAGCCATTTGGAGCAATTGGGCTTGAACCCGGAGTCGAGACGATGATGTGTTTGGACTCAAGAATCTTTGAAGGTTGCTTTTCGGCAGTCGCCTCGGAAATTAGTGTTTGCGGGAACGCTTTGCCCAGCTCTGCGACGGTCCTGCCGCTACCTGCCCGACCTGATTTTGCTCTCTGAGCCCCACAGCTTTTACAACTTGTGAAGCCTCGTCTGCAGACTCGGCAGCTGAATGTTCCTGCGGTTGGCTCCCAAATCGGACCCCCGCAGCTGTGACAGCTGAGCCGATCACCACATCCGAAGCAAAAAGCTGCAGGCGAGCTTCCCTTCCTGGGGAGTAGAACCAGAATCGGGCCCTGCTCCACACGCTCGCGAATAAGTTCGAAACTAGCTGAATCCATCCTGGCGCTTGGCTCGCTAAATGCGATTCGAGGCGGAGCGCCAGCCAGAGTGTGATCAGTGACGTAACCAATTTCAACCAAACGCTGAACTTCCACCGATCGATAATTCGCAATCAGCAGAAGTTCAGATTCCAAGGCCCGCATCAGAGCCAGTTCACGAGCATGGGTAAAGGGCGAGCCCTGTTCCCGCAGTGAATCATCCAAATCGTCAAACAACGCCACTAAACCCAGGTTGCTTACCGGAGCGTAAATGGCAGTTCTCGTTCCAATCGCTATCACGGCGTCTTGATCGAGGCACCTTTGAAAGTTTTGATACCGCTCGGACTTTTTCTGGCCAGCCCCAAAAACTGCTAGCTGACCGGCCAGCTCTCCAGCCTCTAGCAAGGCGCGCAATTGGTTGATCTGCGATTGCTCTGGCAGGATCACGATGCTGCTTTGACCCTGGATCAGCTTTTGAGTCACCTGATAGGCAATTGCAAGGGCCCAGTCCGGGTAGCGCTTCCCCTCGAAAGCCTGATGCCTGGCGCCAGAGAGCAAGGCAGCACGCTGAGTCAGCGGCACATCTAGCTTGGGTGCTGGGAAAGGGTTTTGGCTTGGCCTGACAGGTATTGACTCCGGGACTGCGATCCTCGGCATGTGATCTGGAATCGCCAAGGCGAGGATCTCCCCCAGAGCCACACACTGCCGGTCAGCAACCTGTCTAGCGAATCGAAGTAGCTCTGGCGTGAGAACAGGCTTTGGTGAGACTATTTCACTGATCTCACTGGTGGCGTATTCACTAGTTGCCGCCAGCTGAGAGATGAAGCCGGTGTAAACCTTCTTGCTGCGACCAATTTCAAACTTGACTCGCTGCCCAACTCGAACCTCGTCCCGCAGGTGGTCTGGAACTAGGAAGTCAAACTCTCGATCCAACTGGATCAGGTTTGACTCCGCGACCACCCGCGCGACGGAATTCACTACTTTCCTGCAGCTTCTCTCAGTGCACTGGCACGATCTGTTTGCTCCCAGGTAAATCCTGGTAGCTCACGACCAAAGTGCCCATAGGCGGCAGTCTTTGCATAGATCGGTCTTCTCAGGTCCAACTCACGAATGATCGCTGCTGGTCGCAGGTCAAAGACCTCAGAGATTGCTCGCTCAATAGCGGCGGTCTCAACCTTTTCGGTGCCAAATGTTTCTACGAACACCGAGACTGGCTTAGCAACACCAATTGCGTAGGCAACCTGAATCTCCGCACGGTCTGCCAGGCCAGCGGCAACGACGTTCTTCGCTACCCAGCGCATGGCATAGGCAGCGGAGCGGTCAACCTTGGATGGGTCCTTCCCGCTGAAGGCTCCACCACCGTGTCTGGCCATTCCACCGTAGGTGTCGACGATGATTTTGCGACCGGTCAGACCGGCGTCTCCCTGCGGTCCACCGATAACAAAGCGACCGGACGGATTGATGAAGTATTTGGTGTCCGAGAAATCCAACCCGGAGTCCTGCAGGACGGGTTGAATGACACGAGAAAGAATCAACTGCGCAAGCTCATCTTGGCTAGCGTCTTGGTGATGCTGGGTTGAGAGCACAACAGTGTCAATGGAAACGGGCCTATCGCCATCGTAATTCACAGAGACCTGAGCCTTACCATCTGGCCTAAGCAGCCCATTTGCTAGCTCGCGGCGGAGGTTACTGAGTGACTCGGTGATTCTGTGTGAGAGCAGAATCGGCGTCGGCATCAGAACGCTTGTCTCATTGGTCGCGTAACCAAACATCATGCCCTGGTCACCAGCTCCCAGCTGTGAGTCGGAGTCTTGGTTGCCAGCTCGGGCCTCGAGCGCTGCATCAACGCCGGCTGCAATGTCCGGCGACTGGGCACCAATAGAAATCGAGACACCGCAGCTCTTGCCATCAAAACCGATCTCTGCGTTGTCATAGCCAATCGCGGTGATTCGGTCCCTAACAAGCTGTGGGATGTCTACATAACTGGAGGTTGTAACCTCACCGGCAACGTGAACTAGGCCAGTGGTTACGAGAGTCTCGACAGCAACACGAGCGGTTGGATCCTGCTCAAGCATTGCATCGAGGATGGTGTCAGAGATCTGATCACAGATTTTGTCCGGATGCCCTTCGGTCACGGACTCAGAGGTAAATGTGCGTAGCTTCATAGTGCCAAAGTCTATCGAGGCACTAGGACAGCTTGGGTATGACCCTCTCTAGAATCCAGCGACTGAGCTCAGACTTTGTTCCAGATTTTGACTCGTGAGAATCCCGGGAGATGAACTCGATTTGGTTATCCGCTGCTCCCAGAGCGGTAACTGAATTGCCAACAATAAAATCGACGCCCTTGTCCCACAACTTTGCCGTCGCAATCTCAACGAGCTTTTCTCCGCTTGAGTCCGCTAGCGCGAAGGCAACCGAAACGGCCTTGTGATTTGCTGCGTAGCTTGCAATCAAGTCCTTGGTGGGGATTAGCTCTAGTGTGAGTGATTGTCCTCGCTTGAGTTTTTCCCCAGAGGGATTTGACACCCTAAAGTCTGAAACCGCGGCTGCCATGACGATTAGATCGCAGTCTCGGTCCATCGCGAGTTCCAACTCGTCCACGGAGCTAACGTGAATCACATTTACGCCGGCCGGCAATTTGGTCTCAATGTTGGCTGCTATCAAGGTGACCTCGGCACCCAAATCGCGAGCCGCTTTCGCAAGTTCAATCCCCATGCGTCCGGTTGAGGAGTTTCCGATAAAGCGAACCGAATCGATCGGTTCCCGAGTCCCTCCGGCCGTGACCATCACGTGCTTTCCGCTAAGTGGCAGGCCCCCAAGCGCAAACTCAAGAATCTGCTCCGGCTCTGGCATTCTGCCCGGGCCAGAGTCTTCGCCAGTTAGTCGTCCAACCGCTGGCTCTAAAACTCGAATGCCTCTGGAAATCAGGGTTTGGACATTGGCAATTGTGGCCTCGTTTTGCCACATTTCAGTGTGCATGGCAGGCGCCAAAACTATCGGTGCGGTTGAGGCCAGGATGGCGTTCAGGAGCAGGTCATCTGCGATTCCGGCTGCTAGGCGAGCCATAAAACTAGCGGTGGCAGGTGCCACGATTATCAGATCGGCTTGCTGGCCGAGTTCAACATGTCGGACGTCGGCGACATCCTGATACATGTCGAGATTGATGTTCTTACCCGAGAGTGCTTCGAGAGTGGTTTCACCAATAAACTTCAGCGCATTTTGGGTAGGCAGTACGGTCACTTCGTGACCGGATTCCTTTAGCAGGCGAACCAGATTCGCCGCCTTATAGGCCGCGATTCCACCTGTTATGCCAAGCAGAACGCGCAATTGAGACCTACTTGGCCTCTACCTTGTTTAGCTTGCCCTGGTGTAGCTCGTGCAGCGCGATGCTAAGTGGCTTGTCATCGATGGATGAATCAACGAGTGGGCCAACGTAGTTGAATAGGCTGCCCTCGTGGAGTGCGGCGTAGTACTCGTTGATCTGGCGAGCGCGCTTTGAGGCGAAGATAACTAGCTCGTAGTTCGAGCCTGCTTTTGCCAGCAGCTCGTCAATTGGTGGGTTTACGATTCCCTGAAGCTTGTCGCTCATGATCCTCTTTCGTACTTTCGCACCAATTCAACTACCTCGGACACGCAAGTGTCTAGGTCCTGGTTGGTGACGTTGAAATCAAACTCTCCCGCACTTGCAAGTTCTGTGCGAGCTGTAGACAGTCTAGTTTGAATTTGCTCTTCTGTCTCGGTTCCGCGATTTCGCAGCCTCGCCTCGAGCTCATCCCAGCTCGGCGGTGAAATAAATATTGTCAGCGCCTCTGGGATTCTCGCCTTGACCTGTCTTGCGCCCTGCAGGTCAATCTCCAGAAGCAAATGCTTATCTTCTGCTTCTGCCCTAGTGAGTTCGTTCAGCAGCGTTCCGTAGTAGTTACTACCGTGCACGATTGCGTACTCAAGTAGCTGGTTTTGCGCAATCAGTTCTTCGAATTCCTGCTTCGAGATGAAGTGGTAGTGGATCCCGTCAACCTCACCCGGGCGAGGTGACCTTGTGGTGGCAGAAACAGAAAGCAAAAAATCGGACTCGGAGGCCAAGATTCGCTGCACTATCGTGCCTTTGCCAACCCCCGCGGGACCGGCCAGAACCACTAGCGCCAAAGCTCTTCCTTAGAAATCTTGATTTGCTCCTTGAGCTTATCTGGGCCCTGCGATGTTAGACCACGAGACATCGAGGCAATCACGTTTGAAGCAGACGCTCCAAAAATCGCCTTCAGGTCCGATAACTTGGCACCCTGGGCGCCAAAGCCCGGGGCAAGTATCGGCACCTTGCAATCTGTCTCCAAAACCTCGCCAAGCCCAAAGTCCTCGAGTTTCTGCGTAGCTCCAATGACCAGCCCAAGGTTTTTTGAATCGGTCTTCTTGGCGGCATCGAGAACCAGTCGGGCCACTGTTTTGTTGCCCTGCTTTGCAGTCTGAAGCTGCTTGGCCTCGGGGTTCGAGGTGGCGCAGAGGACGAAAAGTCCACCGTTGACATCAGAGGCGTAACCCAGTGTGTCCTCCAGCGAATCTGGCCCTAGGTATCCGGAGACCGTGAGGGCATCTGACCTCAGCGGAGAATCATCTCCGAACCAGGCTTCTGCGTAACCGTGCATGGTTGATCCAATGTCACCACGCTTGGCATCTGCAATCACAAACAGGTTGGCAGCGCGAGCCTCAGCAAGAATCTGCTCCAGTGCCAAAAGACCGGTAGATCCAAAGCGCTCAAAGAATGCCACCTGAGGCTTAATGAACCCTAGGTTCCCAGCGGCCGCATCCACCAGTTTGAGGCCATAGTCCAACACTCCCTGTGAAGAGTTGGGTAGCCCCCACTCCCTCAGTTCAGATTCCGAAGGGTCAATCCCCATGCAGAGAGCACTCTGCGCGGCGATTGTCTTGTGAATGCGCTCGAGAAAACTAGCCATTGAGCAGCTGCTTTCGATCAAGCGCGTGCTCTTGTAGCGGCTTGACTTTGAACTCACCCTCGCGGATCATCTCAAAAGAGCCAATTGCTGCACTGAGCTGCGCCGCAGTGGTGAAGATTGGCTTGTCCGCTGCAGTTGTAGCGGCACGAATCTCATAGCCATCGACTCTGGCATCGGCTCCCGATGGAGTATTTACAACAACGTCGACCTCACCCGCAGTGATCATCTCAACGATTGAACGTTCGCCAGTCCCAGCCTGCGAATGCTTCGCAACCCGCTCAGCCGCGATACCGTGACGCGAGAGCATCTTGGCGGTGCCATCGGTAGCGAGGATTCGGTATCCCAGCTGACTCAGTCTCCGCACCGGCAGTAGCAGCTGAGGCTTGTCACGATCAGCTACCGAAACGAACACCGTTCCTGATTTAGGAAGCTTTGAGCCGGCACCGGCCTGTGACTTTGCAAATGCGGTTGGGAAGTCAACGTCAATACCCATAACCTCGCCCGTGGATCGCATTTCTGGCCCCAGCAGTGAGTCCACAAAGCGACCATCCTTGGTGGCAAATCGCTTGAACGGCAGTACCGCTTCCTTGACAGAGATCGGTGTTCCGCTTGGAAGGTGCTTGCCATCCTGAGCGGGCAGGTGGCCATCTCGAATCAGGTCGCTGATGCTTGAACCCGCCATGACCAAGGCTGCAGCCTTTGCCAGTGTGATTCCCAAGGCTTTGGATACGAATGGCACCGTTCTCGAAGCACGCGGGTTCGCCTCAAGTACATAGAGAACGTCCGAGGCCAGAGCGAATTGAACGTTTAGTAGCCCCTTTACGTTCAGGCCTCTTGCAATCTCTTCGGTTGCCTTTGCGACACGATTGATCTGAGTCTCACTCAGCGTGATGGGCGGCAGGGTGCAACTGGAGTCACCGGAGTGAATACCAGCCTCCTCGATGTGCTCCATGACACCACCGACATAAAGTTGCTCACCGTCAAATAGGGCATCGATGTCAATCTCAATCGCATCATCTAGGAATCGATCAACCAGAAGTGGGTGCTCGGAATCAACTAGTGCGTGACCGGCGATGCGGTCGAAGTAGCCATTTAGCGAATCCTCGTCATAAACAATCTCCATGCCTCGGCCGCCAAGCACGAAACTAGGCCTAACCAAAACTGGATAGCCAATCCTGTTAGCAACCGCAACTGCCTCTTCAAGGTTGGTGGCAATGCCGTTGGCTGGTGCCAGCAGACCTGCGGCATCCAAGATCTGCTGGAACTGACCGCGCTCCTCCGCCTTATCAATGGACTCCGGGGTGGTTCCGAGAATTGGGATTCCTGCAGCCTCAAGGCCCTTCGCGAGACCAAGCGCAGTCTGACCTCCGAGTTGGACCATAACGCCCAGCAGCTCACCGGACTGACTCTCGGCATGGATTACTTCGAGAACATCCTCGAGGGTTAGCGGTTCGAAGTAGAGGCGGTCAGAGGTGTCGTAATCGGTAGATACCGTCTCGGGGTTGCAGTTCACCATGATGGTCTCGTATCCGGCATCACGAAGTGCAAATGCAGCGTGCACGCAGGAGTAGTCAAACTCAACACCTTGACCGATTCGGTTCGGTCCAGAACCAAGAATCACTACCTTCTTGCGAGCAGATGGTCGTACCTCAGTGAACTGTTCATAGCTGCTGTAGTGGTAAGGCGTAAGGGCTGGGAACTCCCCCGCACAGGTGTCCACGGTTTTGAAGACCGGGCGAAGGTTAAGGCTGTGCCTCAGTGATCTAACGTCTGCCTCAGACATTGATCTGAGCTGGGCAATCTGGACATCAGAGAACCCGTGCTCCTTTACCCTCTTCAGGACATCTCGGGTCAGTTCAGGTTGCTCTGTTAGCCATTGAGCAGTTTCGTTGATCAGTTGAATCTGGTCGATAAACCAAGGGTCAATCTTGGTCGCTTCGAATACCTGCTGGGCGGTCGCTCCCAGGCGCAACGCCTGCTGAACCTGCACAACGCGCTCATCGGTAGGAACTCGCATCTTGGTGAGCAGGTCGTGGACGGAATCTGGTTGATTCCCCCAGTGGAATGAACTTCCACGCTTTTCAAGTGAGCGCAACGCTTTTTGCAGAGCCTGTGTGAAGGTTCGTCCGATAGCCATGGCCTCACCAACGCTCTTCATCGTTGTGGTGAGGGTTGGGTCAGCCGCAGGGAACTTTTCAAAAGCAAATCTCGGAGCTTTCACAACGATGTAGTCGAGGGTCGGCTCGAAGCTCGCTGGGGTAACTCCGGTGATGTCATTTGGGATCTCATCCAGCGTGTAACCGATGGCGAGCTTGGCTGCAATCTTTGCAATCGGGAACCCGGTAGCTTTTGATGCCAGGGCTGAGGATCGAGAGACACGAGGGTTCATCTCGATGACAATTACTCGACCGTTTTCGGGATCAACCGCAAACTGAATGTTGCAGCCTCCGGTATCCACACCAACCGCACGAATGATCTCAATTCCGATGTCGCGAAGGTTTTGGTACTCGCGGTCGGTAAGGGTCAATGCTGGCGCAACGGTGATCGAGTCGCCAGTGTGAACTCCAACCGGGTCAAAGTTTTCGATGGAACAGACGACAACCGTGTTGTCGTTCTTGTCTCGCATGAGCTCAAGCTCATACTCCTTCCAACCAAGGATTGACTCCTCAAGCAATACCTCTGTTGTGGGAGATGCCTGGAGCCCGGCACCTGCGATTCTGCGCAGGTCTGCCTCGTTGTAGGCAAAACCTGAACCCAGCCCACCCATGGTGAAGGAAGGTCGAACCACCATCGGGTAACCGAGTTGGTTTGCAGCTTCCAGCACCTCGTCCATGTTGTGAGCTATGTAACTGCGTGCCACGTCAGCACCGGCGTCGAGCACGAGTTGCTTGAATGCTTGGCGATCCTCACCGGCTTTGATGGCGTCCACATTGGCGCCAATTAGTTCAACGCCATACTTCTCAAGCGAGCCGCGTTCGTATAGCGACATTGCCGCATTCAATGCAGTTTGTCCGCCCAGGGTCGGCAGGATTGCGTCGGGCTTTTCCTTTTCAATAATTGCTTCGATAACCTCAGGAGTGATGGGTTCGACATAGGTCGCATCTGCAAAGTCAGGGTCGGTCATGATGGTCGCCGGGTTTGAGTTGATCAGGATTACCCTGATGCCCTCCTCCTGCAGCACCCGACATGCCTGGGTGCCTGAGTAGTCGAATTCGCAAGCCTGTCCGATAACGATTGGACCGGAGCCAATTACCAAGACCGATTTGATGTCTTCACGCTTTGGCATTAGTTCTCCTGAATCATTGAAATGAATTTGTCGAAAAGGTAGTGCGAGTCATGCGGACCGGCAGCCGCCTCAGGGTGGTACTGAACCGAAAATGCCGGGATGTCTAGGCACTCAAGACCCTCGACAACACCATCGTTGAGGCCACGGTGGGAAACTCGCACTCTTCCGAAGCCTTGAGGGCTCAAGGCTTCATCGCCATCGAGCTTGACGGCAAAGCCGTGGTTGTGAGCGGTTACCTCGACGCGACCGGTTTCAGCGTGCATCACAGGTTGATTGATGCCTCGGTGGCCGAATGCCAGCTTGTAGGTGTCGAATCCCAGTGCTCTACCGAGCAGCTGATTGCCAAAGCAAATCCCGAAGAATGGCTTTCCTGCTTTGAGAACCTCTCTCAGAAGTTCAACCTGGGCGCCTGAGGCCTCGGGGTCACCCGGTCCATTGGAGAAAAACACTGCACTTGGGTTATCCCCGAGAAGCACCTCGGAGGAGACGTCCGAGGGGTATACCCGAACCTCAAGCCCACGCTCACTGAGGTGCTCCAGGGTTGATTTCTTGATGCCCAAATCTAGGATCGCAACCGATCCAATCGCCTCACCCTTCGAGGGAATCACGTAGCTTTGCGGGGTGGTAACGATGTCCGAAAGCTTGCGACCCTTCATCTCGGGTGCTGCGGTCACTAGAGAAATCATCTCCGCCTCGGATTTGATTGCATCTCCCGAGAAAATGCCAGCCCGCATAGCTCCAGCGTCGCGGATCATGATCGTGAGTGCGCGGGTATCGAGGTTTGAGATCCCCACAATTGCCTGACTGTTCAGATCGGATTGAAGGGTGCGCTCGGCCCTGAAGTTTGAAGCAATTCGGGATGGGTCTTTCACTACGTATCCAGCCACCCAAATCCGGTTTGACTCCTCGTCCCGCTCGTTCATGCCAACGATTCCGATGTGAGGCGCGGTCTGTATGACAATCTGGCCCGCGTAGCTTGGGTCGGTGATCGTCTCTTGGTACCCGGTCATACCGGTTGCAAAAACCAACTCACCTAGAGTTTGTCCCTTTGCACCCAAGGCGTCACCCTCAAATACCGTGCCGTTTTCTAAAACTAGGTAGGCCTTATCCAATTTCCACTCCAAAGTGCTCACGAATTGCATTTTCAAACTCTTGTCGCTGCGATCGACTCACGATCCGAAGATGGGTGGCTAGCTCTTCGCTACCCAGCCTCCAAAGCAATGCGATTAGACCGTCTTTCTCGACTCCCTTGTCGATGGTGGCGGAGGCCCTGCTGACTCCCGTGAGCACATCCCGAGAAATGAAGAGACCAAGCTCTCCCTGGCGCTCAATGCTCACGCCGTCATGTTCAACTGTTACCAGCGCCTTGCCTCTGCCCCCAAGTCCCCAAGCCCAAACACGCTTTAGCGGTGAGTCGGCAAAGACCGTTGAAACGTAAAAGGCCGCTATCCCATCCGTCAGCTGTGTCGGACGACTTGGCTCGGGCAGGGCACTCTCTTGAGCTTTTCGAACCGAGCGATTCGATAGGTAAATCAAGCTAGCTATCACTG
Source organism: uncultured Aquiluna sp. (assembly GCA_964597935.1). Lineage (GTDB taxonomy): Bacteria > Actinomycetota > Actinomycetes > Actinomycetales > Microbacteriaceae > Aquiluna. Next base: position 43,281 of record CAZQZY010000003.1, read on the forward strand.
CGACCAGCGCGATAGCGCTTGCTCCGATGATCTCTCTTTCCATTAGCGAACCACTCCATCTCTAACCGTGAATTCTCCGCGATAGATGGTGTGAACCACTCTTCCAGGCAGCTCCACTCCCGCAAACGGATTGTTGGTGCTCTTGGAGAAGGTTGTGGACTCAATCACTCGCTTCGCACTTGGGTCAATCAAGGCTAGGTTTGCAGGCTTTCCAATAGCGAGCTCGCCCTGCCCGGAGAGTCTGGCGATTTCAGCGGGTTTTGAGGAAATCAACTTTGCAAACAACTCCCAGTCACCTCCGCCGCCGAGGACAACTTCCTGCAGAACGCTTGCAGCGTGCTCGAGGGCGACCATGCCGAATGCGGCAGCTTCCCACTCGCAATCCTTCTTCTCGATAGAGTGCGGCGCATGGTCGGTGCCGAGTATGTCGATGGTGCCATCCAGCACCGCAGCTCGTAGCGCGAGAGTGTCCTCTTTGGAGCGAAGTGGCGGATTCACTTTGTATATCGGGTCGTAACCCCTTACCAATTCCTCAGTTAGCATCAGGTGGTGCGGAGTCACCTCGGCGGTGATTTGAATCCCGCGCTTCTTGGCCCAACGAACCACGTCAACTGCTCCTGCGGTGGTTAGGTGACAGATGTGCAGTCGAGCACCAGTTTGTTCGGCGAGCAGAGCATCGCGAGCGATGATCGACTCCTCGGCAACACTCGGCCAACCCTTAAGCCCAAGTTCGGTAGCGAGGGCACCATCATTCATCTGAGCACCCTGGGTGAGTCGCGGCTCCTGCGCGTGTTGCGCTATGACGCCGTCGAAGCCCTTCACATACTCCAGTGCCCGCTGCATGATTAGCGGATCGTGGACGCAGTTTCCATCGTCAGAGAAAACTCGAACCTTAGCTCTTGAGTTCGCCATTGAACCAATGGCCGCGAGCTCTTCGCCGGCTAACCCCTTGGTCACCGCTCCGATTGGCTGCACCTCAACATAGCCAGCTTCGATGCCGAGCTGATGGATTTGCTCAACGACCCCAGCAGAATCCGCCACCGGCATGGTGTTGGCCATTGCGAGAACCGCAGTGTAGCCACCGGCGGCTGCAGAGCGAGATCCGGTCAGAACTGTCTCGCTGGCTTCGAAACCCGGCTGGCGCAGGTGGGTGTGGAGATCGACGAAGCCAGGTAGTGCAATCAACCCCGAGCAATCAAGGCCGGAGCCCAGCTTGCCGATGGCTGATACAACGCCGTTGCTGATTTCAATATCGGCGTTTTGACCATTTGCCAGCGTGACTGAGGAAAGAATCGTGCTCATTAGTTAGCCTCTCCCGACAAAGTCGCGTACAAAACAGCCATGCGCACGGACACCCCATTGGCAACCTGCTTTAGAACTAGGGACTTGGAAGAATCCGCTGCCTCAGATGAGATTTCAAATCCTCGGTTCATCGGACCCGGGTGCAGCACAACCGAGTTCTCCCCGAGCGATGAAAACCTCTCTCCTGTCAGTGCCCAGCTCTTGGCATACTCACGTTCTGAAGGGAAGAAGCTTCCCTGCATGCGTTCCTTCTGAACCCGCAACATCATCACTGCATCAGGCTTTTGTGACAGCGACTCATCCAGGTTGTGGGAAACCTTCGCCCCCATCGCCTCGATGCCCTTTGGCATCAGCGTGGTGGGACCAGCAACCGTAACTTCTGCACCCAGTAGCTTCAAAAGCAAAACATTGCTTCTAGCGACACGGGAGTGAAGGATGTCGCCAACAATCAGGACCCTAAGCCCTGCAAGATCATGGCTAATGCCAAATGCCTGACGAAGAGTCAGGGCATCGAGCAGGGCTTGGGTTGGATGCTCGTGGGAGCCGTCACCGGCGTTGATGATGCTCGATGAAATCCAGCCTCGGTGAGCTAGTGCGTGAGCGGCACCTGAATAGGGGTGCCGCACCACAATCGCATGTGCCCCAAGTGCCTCTAGGGTCTGCGCGGTGTCCTTGAGCGACTCCCCCTTAGAAAGCGAAGAGGTCGAAGCCGAGAAGTTGATTACATCCGCACTGAGTCGCTTGGCCGCAATTTCGAAGCTGATTCTGGTTCTGGTGGAGTTTTCAAAAAAGAGGTTCACCACAGTCTTGCCACGCAACGCCGGAAGCTTCTTCACCTCACGCTCATTCACCGATGCGAGTTCTGCTGCGTCATCTAGTAGCTTGACTGCCTGATCCTTAGTTAGATCCGAAATCGAAATCAGGTGCTTCATTCTGAGATCACCACCTGATCTATCCCGTCAACAGCCTGAACCATTACCGATACCCGTTCGCTCTTCGCGGTTGGAAGGTTCTTGCCAACAAAATCTGGTCTTATTGGAAGCTCGCGATGTCCTCTGTCCACCAACACAGCCAGCTTCACTTGACGCGGACGACCAAACTCAACCAGGGCATCCAGGGCTGCTCTAACCGTTCTTCCCGAAAACAAAACATCGTCAACTAAGACCACGACCTTGCCGTCTATCCCTGAGGCAGGAATCTCAGTTTTGCCGAGTGCCCGTTGGTTTCCAGATAGATCGTCCCGATACATCGTGATGTCGAGACTTCCGCAGTGGCCCTCAAATTCAGGCTCAATGCCCTTGATGATTGTCGCGATTCTGGAAGCAATTGAAACGCCGCGGGTTGGGATTCCCAACAAAACTAAATCCCCAGAGCCTTCGTTGGCTTCGAGGATTTCGTGGGAAATGCGTTTGAGGGCCCGATCAATGTCTGGCGCGTCGAGTACGACTCTAGAGGTCATTTCTTCTCCTTCTTCGCCTCTCTGGACGAAGTTAAAGGACATTTGCTTGTCAAAGCATACTAGCTAAAGTGCGGTGGAACCCTTAGAAAGTCTTGCTAAAACACCGTTTACGAATTTTGATGAGTCCTCAGTCGAGTACTCGGCCGCCAGAGCAACTGCTTCTGAGATGGCCACCTCGTTTGGAACCTCATCGTTGTAGAGGATTTCCCAGCTCGCTAGGCGAAGCAATGCTCGGTCAACGTTTGGCATGCGCTCCAGTGACCAGTTGTCAGCGAGCATGCGCAGTTGGGTATCGATGCTGTCCGCGTTTTGCAGATAGCCGGTTACAAGCATTTCGGCATAGTCGAAGATGGCATCCTGATTTTGACGGTCACCAACTTCGGCCCTGGTTTGCTCGAGCAGAGTCAGGGCATTCTGGCCCGTGACATCGGATGCGAAGAGCGCATCCAATGCTCGCTTTCGAGCTTTAGTTCTTGCGCTCAACTATTCGCTCACACGGCCAAGGTAGTCACCGGTTCTGGTGTCGACCTTGACTCTGGTGTTGTTCTCAATGAACAGCGGAACTTGAATCTGGTACCCGGTTTCCAAAGTCGCAGGCTTGGTGCCACCGGTGGAGCGGTCACCCTGCAAGCCAGGCTCGGTGTAGGTGATCTCGAGCACTACCGATGGTGGTAGCTCGATGTAGAGCGGGTTGCCCTCGTGCAGAGCCACGGTAGCCATTTGGTTCTCGAGCATGAAGTTGGCTGCGTCCCCTACGGTCTCAGCGGAGACGGTGATCTGGTCGTAGTTGGTGGTGTCCATGAAAACGAAGCCGGACCCATCGTTGTACAGATACTGCATGTCACGGCGATCCACATTTGCAGTCTCCACCTTGACACCAGCGTTGAAAGTCTTGTCGACAACCTTGCCGGATAGCACGTTGCGCAGTTTGGAGCGAACGAATGCTGGCCCCTTACCTGGCTTTACGTGCTGGAACTCGATTACGGACCAAAGCTGGCCTTCGATGTTTAGCACCATGCCGTTTTTTAGATCGTTTGAAGTTGCCATGACTCTCCTTGAATAAACCTTGAGAATTCTAGTTGGCTAGCAGCCAAGAAACCGCTAGCTCGTAGCTGGAGAGCCCAAAGCCAGCTATGACTCCGGTTGCCACCCCAGAGATCACGGAGTTGTGGCGAAACTCTTCGCGAGCGTGTGGGTTTGAAATGTGCACCTCGATTAGTCGAAGTTTGCTGGTTGTCAGCACCGCACACGCATCCCTAAGCGCATATGAGTAGTGCGTGAACGCGGCCGGGTTCAGGACAACATCCGACTTTGCTTCAAACGCCTGGTGGAGCTTTGAGATGAGTTCCTCTTCGCTATTGGTTTGAAAAAACTCAAGCTCAGCGGATGGAAACCTGGTTGTGAGAGCGCGCTCCAAATCAGCCAAGCTGGCGCTTCCGTAAACATCGGGTTCGCGCCTGCCAAGCAGGTTAAGGTTTGGTCCATTCAGGATAAGAATCTTGCTCATGGGTAAACGCTATTCCACAATCGCCTGGAACGCCGTAAATAGCAGTTCAGGTGTGGGGGCCGAAAGCATGCTCGGTTTGCCAATCTGATCCAGCACCACAAACCTCAGGGCGCCGGATCTTGCCTTCTTATCCCGCTGCATAGTGGCAAGGAGTTGATCCCAACGATCTGCTCGATAAGAAAGCGGAAGACCTAACCCACCAAGCACCTTAAGGTGTCTTTCGAGTTCCCCTTCGCTGAGTTTGCCGGAGAGCATGGATAGCTCCGCGGCGAAAACCATTCCGATCGAAATTGCTGCTCCGTGGCGCCACTTATATCGCTCAGCATGCTCGATGGCGTGACCGAGGGTGTGTCCATAGTTCAGAAACTCCCGCTCACCAGCTTCTTTGAAGTCGGCCTCTGTAA
>CAZQZY010000004.1:0-34066 GCA_964597935.1 uncultured Aquiluna sp.
ACCAAATGGCGCTGACGCCCGAGGATGTAGTCAACAAGAGATTTCAGCAAACCAAATTCCGCGAGGGTTATGACCAGGACGAGGTCGATGACTTTCTGGATGAGTTGGCTATCGAGTTCCGCCGTCTCACCGCTGAGAACCAGGAGCTAAAGAGCAAGCTTCAGGCTGCCGAGGCTCGCGCCGAGGAAACTCCTGCGGCCGCACCTTCTTACCCAGCAGCATCCGTGGTTGCCGCCGCAGCGGTTCCATCTGCTGCCGATGCCCAGAATTCCCACAGCCTGCTTGAGCTTGCTCGCAAGCTTCACGAAGAGCACGTTCGCGAGGGTCTCACCAAGCGCGACCAGCTGATTCGTGACGGTCAAGAGTCAGCAACTCGCCTAGTTCGCGATGCTGAGGCGCAGGCTCGTGCCGTTATTGGCCAGCTTGAACTCGATCGCCGTGCTATTGAAAACACCATCGATGAGCTGCGTGAGTTTGAGCACGACTACCGTGGTCGACTACGCGATTACATCGAGTCCCAGCTTCAGACCTTGGTGCGTGAAGAGTCTTTTGAGCAGCCACTGGAGGCCGCGGCAAAAATCGAACTTGAGAGCGCAGCCGCAGCTGCAGCGGCAACCGCAGTAGTTGCCGACGCAGTTGCAGACGCAGTCGAGATTGAAGAAGACGAAGAAGAAACCGAACTGAGTGAGCGCAACTAGTTCAGCTGCTCGCTGGGTCTACTCAATCGGGCTGGTTGCCGTTGTCCTTGATCAAGTAACTAAGTACGCGGCAGAGGCTTTTCTCGGAAACGGCCAGGTGGTCAATGTCGTCGGCGACATCCTGCGTTTCAGGCTCGCCTACAACGAAGCTGCAGCGTTTTCTCTGGGATTTGGTGCGACCTGGGTATTGGCTCTGATTTCTAGTGTTGCGGTGCTGTTGCTTCTGTGGTTTGGACCAAAGGCAAAGACCACTACCTGGGCCGTGATCGCAGGCCTAGTCTTGGGGGGAGCAGCTGGGAACTGGGTAGATCGGGTATTCAAGGAACCCCAATTCTTCTCAGGCCATGTGGTGGACTTTATTCAGATCCCATTCAATTTCCCAATCTTCAACCTTGCCGACAGCTTCCTGGTGATCGGTATTTTGATCGCGATCCTGCGAACGCTGCGCGGCGATGAAATAGGTGGCGGCAAAGTTGAGTAAGTTTCTGCCGGTCCCGGACTCGCTGGTCGGGGAGCGGGCGGATGTTGCCCTAGCCAAAATGCTCGGATTGTCCCGCACCAAGGCCATTGATCTGATTGAAGCCGGGTCTGTTACCTCGCAATTTGGACAGCTGCAAAAGTCAGATCGACTCAGCGCTGACCACATCCTGGAAGTAACCCTGGATGAGGGTCCGGTTCAAACTCTGGAGGTTGTGGCTCAAGATGTTCCAGATCTGGAGGTGGTTTATCTAGATCAGGACATCGTGGTCATCAATAAGCCGGCTGGAGTCGTGTCGCACCCATCTGTGGGATTTGAGGGGCCAAGCGTGGCCGGAGTGCTACTTGCGAGGGGGATTACCCTCTCAACCTCTGGAGCACATGAACGCCAGGGCATAGTTCAAAGGCTAGACGTTGGGACATCTGGGTTGATGGTGCTGGCTAGATCTGAGCGCGCCTACTCGGTATTGAAACAGGCATTCCGCGATAGGACAGTAAAAAAGACCTATCACGCCCTCGCACAAGGGCATCCGGAGCCAGCATCAGGCACGATAGACACCCCAATTGCCAGAAGCCAGCGACATGACTACAAATTCACCATCTCCGCAGATGGCAAGCCTGCGGTCACGCACTACAAAACTATCGAGTTGTTTCCGGCAGCAGCCCTTATGGAAGTTGGTTTGGAGACCGGTAGAACACATCAGATTCGGGTTCATTTCTCGCACTTCAGGCACCCGCTGGTGGGTGACCCTCTTTACGGAGCAGACCCCAAACTAGCTGCAGCGCTTGGCCTAGATAGGCAGTGGCTGCACGCCAAGAAACTCGCTTTCACTCACCCAATCACATCGGACTGGGTGGAATTTGAATCAAATTACCCACGGGATCTTGAAATCGCTCTGGACAAACTGAGGGATGCTGATTTTCGCCTTTAGGCTTTAGGTCTATCGATTAGGAGCGGGTTTGAGCGAGTCTTTTGTTCACCTGCACAATCACACCGAGTATTCAATGCTCGATGGGGCAGCGCGGGTAAAAAAGCTGATCGCGAAGGCGGTCGAGCTCGGCATGCCCGCCATCGCTATGACCGATCACGGAAATACCCACGGGGCATATGAATTCTGGAAGCAGGCGAAGGCTCAAGGGATAAAGCCGATTATTGGCATTGAGGCTTATGTTGCTCCCGGTTCGAGACTGGAGAAGTCAAAGGTCCGTTGGGCCGACGGTGGAGACGATGACGTCTCAGGTGGTGGCGCATACAGCCACATGACGATGTGGTCAACAGACAACGCATCAATGCAAAATCTCTTCAGGCTTTCCTCCGAGGCTTACCTTTCTGGTTATTACTTCAAACCTCGCATGGATCGCGAGTTGCTAAGCAAATACGGCAAGGGCTTGATTGCCACAACCGGCTGCCCAGGTGGCGAGGTTCAGACCAGATTGCGCCTCGGTCAGTATGACGAGGCAATCAAGACCGCTGCCGAGTTCAGAGACATTTTTGGCGAGGGTAACTTTTTTGTTGAGGTCATGGACCATGGGCTGGACATTGAAAAGCGTGTTCGCGACGATTTGCTGCGACTTGCAAAAGACTTGAACCTGCCGCTGGTTGCCACTAACGATCTGCACTACACCAATCAAGAGGATCATGAGGCCCACGATGCGCTGCTGTGCGTGCAGGTTGGTTCTAACATCTACGACCAAAATCGATTCAAGTTTGAATCGCAGGAGTACTACCTAAAGAGCGCCCAGCAGATGCGGGAGATATTCAAGGACATTCCAGAGGCCGCAAACAACACTTTGTTGATTGCAGAGCGAGCCGAGGTGAACTTTGAAAAGCGCGATCTAATGCCGAGGTTCCCGGTCCCGGAGGGTGAATCAGAGTCGGGCTGGTTGGAAAAAGAGGTTTGGCGCGGTATGGATCGCCGATTCCCAAACGGTTACTCGGATCGGCACAAAGAGCAGGCAGCTTACGAACTGGAAGTCATTATCAAGATGGGCTTCCCAGGTTACTTCTTGGTGGTTGCAGACTTTATTGGCTGGGCCAGGGCACAGGGAATTCGCGTTGGGCCCGGTAGAGGTTCGGCGGCAGGCTCCTTGGTCGCTTACGCACTTGGGATTACGGAGCTTGACCCGCTCGAGCACGACCTGATTTTCGAGCGATTTCTAAACCCTGAGCGATTGTCGATGCCAGATATCGATGTTGACTTTGACGACCGTAGGCGACCAGAGGTAATTCGCTACGTAACCGAAAAATACGGCGATGATCGAGTAGCTCAGATCGTCACCTTCGGAACCATCAAGGCCAAGCAGGCCCTCAAGGATGCAGCCCGGGTATTGGCTTTACCCTACGCAGTGGGGGAGAAGCTAACCAAAGCAATGCCACCGATGGTTCTAGGTAGAGATGTCTCCTTGAACGAGCTGATTGATCCTGAGGCCGAGCGCTACTCCGAGGCGGCAGAGTTTAGGGAGATTATCGAGAGCGACGAAGAGTCAAAGCGGGTCTTCGATCTTGCTCAGGGGCTGGAGTCCCTTAAACGCCAGTGGGGAGTTCACGCTGCCGGTGTGATTATGTCGGCAGAGCCGTTGATGGATGTGATTCCGATCATGAAACGTGAGGAAGACGGCGCCATCATCACGCAGTTTGATCAACCTCCCTGTGAAGACCTGGGGCTGCTGAAGATGGACTTCCTGGGCCTTCGAAACCTCACGGTCTTGGATGATGCCCTAGAAAACATTCGACAGAACCGCGGTGAAAATGTGGTTTTGGAAGAGCTTGATCTCAATGCGGATGAAAAGACCTTCGAGCTTCTCTCTCGAGGTGACACCCTGGGGGTATTCCAGCTCGATGGTGATGCCATGCGCCAGCTGCTCAGGGTTTTGAAACCGTCCGAGTTTGAGCACATTTCAGCCGTTATCGCGCTGTACCGCCCTGGACCGATGGGTATGAACTCCCACAACAACTATGCGCAGCGTAAAAATGGCCTTCAGATTGTTGAGCCCGTTCACCCAGAGCTAGAAGAGCCACTCAGAGACATCCTCGGCCCCACCTATGGCCTGATTGTTTATCAGGAGCAGGTAATGGCGGCCGCGCAGAAAGTCGCAGGTTACTCGCTGGGACAAGCAGACCTGTTGCGTCGAGCGATGGGTAAGAAAAAGCCAGAAGAACTAGAAAAACAGTACGAAATCTTTAGCGCAGGTATGAAAGACAGGGGTTACTCAGATAGCGCTATCAAAGCGCTCTGGGAAACCCTGCTGCCATTTGCCGACTACGCGTTCAACAAGGCCCACTCCGCAGGATACGGTGTGCTCAGCTACTGGACGGCCTATCTCAAGGCGAACTACCCAGCCGAGTACATGGCTGCACTACTAACGAGTGTGGGTGACTCTAAGGACAAACTTGCCGTTTACCTAAACGAGTGTCGAAAGATGGGGATTCGGGTGCTGCCCCCGGACGTGAGTGAATCCATCGGGGTTTTCGCGGCGGTTGGTGACGACATCAGATTCGGCCTCGGGGCAATTCGAAATGTTGGTAAAAACGTAGTTGATGCCATTGTCCAGGCTCGTCAAGAATCCAAGTTCCAGAGCTTTCACGACTTCCTGTCTCGAGTGGGTCAGCAGGCCACCTCAAAACGAGTTGTCGAATCGCTAATCAAAGCTGGCGCGTTCGACTCCCTTGGGCACACCAGAAGATCGCTGATTGCCATACACGAAGAGGCAATCGACTCCGTAACGGTATTGAAGAAGCAACAGGCCTCAGGTCAGATGGACCTTTTCGGAGGTTTGCTTGAAGAGGACCCAGCGATTATTGAAGTGCCGCAGTTGCCCGAGTGGACCAAGCGAGATTTGCTATCACACGAGCGGGAAATGCTCGGTCTTTACGTTTCAGATCATCCACTTGCAGGCATGGAGTCCATGCTGATGCGACACTCGGACATGGGGGTTATTGCCCTCCGGGAAACTCAGCTAAAAGACGGTGAGATGGTAACTATCGCCGGACTTATCACTCAGGTTGCCCACAAAGTTGCTCGAGCGTCCGGCAACCCTTATGGCCAGATCACGCTGGAGGATTTCTCAGGGGAAATCTCCATCATGTTTATGGGCAAAACCTATCTGGAGAATCGCGAGCTGCTTATAGCTGATCAGACTGTTGCGATTAGAGGACGAATCTCTAGGCGTGATGAGGAGGTCAACCTCCAGGCGTTTTCCATCGAGGTGCTCGATGCCGGCCGCGAACAAGGCGGAGTCCTCAAGCTATCGATCAAAGAGAACATGGCAAACAAGACGATTCTTGAAAAACTTGGCTCGATCCTAGATTCTCACCCAGGCCCTGTTGAGGTCCAGGTGAGATTGGTGGGAGCCAATGTCAAGCACTTCCTGCTACCGCAGCGCGTTGCGATCGGCCACGATTTATTTGGTGAACTGAAAGCCCTTTTGGGGCCAGACGCGGTTGATTAGTAGTTGTCCGCTAAGCGCTCACCAGTGGTGAGGTAGCCGCGGCGGAAGTAGAGCAGCGGCTCTGCCTCAGCATTTTCGTAACCGGATTCGATATCAAGCACAACGACAGCATTGGCCGCTACCTCTAGGCGAGTCCGAATCGAACCGATGATGATTGCTGCTGCCTCGGTGAATACGGGCACGCCGTGGACCCAGCTAAACCCACCTTCTCTGAATCTTTCAGCTTTTGGGCCTGCCAGCCTCTGGGCGAGGCCAAGGTTTTCGGCTTTCAGAACGTGAATCGCGGCCTTTACTCCCGGCAGCAGGTGCTCATACGAGGACGACCCTTGGGCGATGTTGAAGGAAACCAGCGGGGGATTAGACCCCAGGGAAGTTACCGATGTAGCGGTAAAGCCGATCGGCTCACCCGATTCGGAAACAGATGTGATGATTGCAACTCCTGAGGCGTGCCTGCGAAACGCAGCCTTCAGCGCATCAGATCCAAACAGCTTGAAGTCAGTGGGTTGAATAGTCATCTCAGCTAAGGTTAGAGCAAGAAACTCACCAAATTATTCCGAGGTATGGATTGCGGCGTTTAGATCTCAGTGGTCCGATCACCGCTTCGCGGGTGAGAATTGAGCTCCCCAGGGCAAGTGTCTCAAACAATACTGAGATCGAAACCGCTGTCCGAACCCTCTGCGAAGATGTCAGAACTCAGGGTCTCGCGGCACTTAGGAACCACGCCGAGCGCTTCGATCGGGTTATTCCAGCTAGCTTTCGGGTTCCACTCTCTGAGATTGACTCCGCTGTTCGAGAGCTGTCTCCCGAGTTGCACCGCGCAATCGAGGAAGCGATAAACCGAGTTCGCAAGGTTAGCGAGGCCGTCAAACCGCTGTCTACTGATGTCCAGCTGGCCACTGGCGCGAGAGTTACTCAGCGCTACGTGCCCGTTGACTCGGTGGGGCTTTATGTACCCGGAGGAAAGGCTGTCTACCCCTCCAGCGTCATTATGAATGTGGTGCCAGCTCAGGTTGCAAACGTCCCCAGGATCGTGATTGCTTCCCCAGCACAAGTGGAGTTTGGTGGTCTGCCGCACCCAAGTATCTTGGCTGCCGCTGGCCTTCTGGGGGTTACCGAGGTTTACGCCATCGGCGGGGCGACCGCCGTTGCCGCATTCGCATACGGCGTTGAGGAGATTGGCCTAGATCCAGTTTCTATGGTCACCGGTCCAGGAAACATATTTGTCGCTACTGCAAAACGAATTCTCAGGGGTCAAATCGGAATCGACTCCGAGGCTGGTCCAACTGAGATTTTGATCATCGCCGATGGAGCCGCAAATCCCCGATTCTTAGCTGCGGATTTGATCTCTCAAGCTGAGCATGACGAGAATGCAGCGGCTGTATTGGTTACCGACTCCGAGGAATTGCTGAAGAGTGTTCAGCGCGAGATCGAACTTCAGGCACCGAAGACCTTGAATTCAAGCCGAGTCCTGACTGCACTAGAGGGTAATCAATCTGCGCTGGTTTTAGTGGACTCTTTGGATCGCGCGATAGAGGTGGCAAACCACTACGCCACGGAGCACCTAGAGATCCAAACCTCAGAACCTGAAAGAGTTTTAGCCGCAATCACCAACGCCGGTGCGATCTTTATGGGGCCGTTTTCTCCAGTAAGTCTGGGGGATTACTTGGCAGGTTCAAATCACGTGCTTCCAACTTCCGAACAGGCCAAGTTTGGACCAGGTTTGGGAGTTCACACATTCCTAAGAGCACAGCAGGTTATCGATTACTCGGCCGAGGCGCTAGCTGAAGTTACTGAGAAACTTGACCTGCTTGCCATCACCGAAGGCTTACCCGCTCACGGCGCGGCAGCCAAGATTCGAAGGGAAATCTAGTGTTCTGTCCTTTCTGCAGGCATGCCGATTCAAGAGTCATTGACTCAAGAACCTCTGACGATGGCTCTTCAATTCGTCGCAGACGCCAATGCCCCGAGTGCCAAAAACGCTTTACAACTGTTGAAACCGCCAGCTTGATGGTCACCAAAAGATCAGGCGTCACCGAGCCGTTTTCCAGGGACAAGATTGTCTCTGGTGTAAGAAAGGCATGCCAGGGCCGTCCCGTCACCGATGCTGATCTTGCACTACTGGCTCAGCAAGTCGAGGAGACTCTTCGTGCTACCGGTGCCGCCAGCATAGAAGCCCAAGACATCGGCCTTGCGATCCTTGACCCATTGCGCAACTTGGACCACGTCGCCTACATGCGTTTCGCAAGCGTTTACCAGGCGTGGGATTCACTGGATGACTTCGAGAGGGCGATTGGCAGCCTGAGGTCAGAATGATTTATCGCTTGCTGTTCAACACCTTCTTCAAGGGCATGGACCCAGAGGCGGCACACCATCTCGTCGCAAGCGGTCTTGAGTTAGCTGCGAAGCTTGGAATTTTGAGAGCCAAAAAGCGTGCGAGCTCAATTGCGGTCATGGGTTTGCAGTTTGAAAACAGATTCGGCATGGCTGCCGGGTTTGATAAAAATGCTCGAATGGTAACCGCGCTACATGCGTTGGGATTTGGTCATGTCGAGATTGGAACCGTGACCCCAAGACCTCAATCCGGTAACCCCAAGCCTCGAATGTTCCGACTTCCAGATCACGACGCCTTGATTAATCGAATGGGTTTCAACAACGACGGTGCCGAGGTTGTCGCAAGCCGGTTGCAGGCTCTGCGAAAGCGAAAAAATCTTCCAGTGATCGGGGTCAATATCGGCAAGAACAAGGACACCCCTGCCGATCAAGCTCATCTTGACTACGAGTTAGCGACTAAAGCGCTCGCCCCATTCGCAGACTATTTGGTCGTGAACGTCTCTTCGCCAAACACCCCTGGATTGCGGGATCTGCAGCAGGTTGCGGCACTCGAACCCATTCTCAGTGCGACTATTGCAAACGCAATGGGAAAACCCGTTTTACTAAAGCTTTCTCCCGACTTGGCGGACTCGGATCTGCTCGAAATACTCGCGTTAGTGAAGCGGCTCAAGCTGGCCGGTGTGATAGCCGCTAATACGACCATTTCTAGAAACCTGAGTGCGGATCAAAAGCTGCTCGCTGAAGCTGGAGGTTTATCAGGGCCAGTGCTGCGCAACCGCTCGATTGAGATGTTGAAGCTCATTCGGACAGTACTGGACCAGAGCTTTTGCGTGATTTCGGTGGGTGGTGTGGTTACCCGTGACGATGTAATCGAGCGGGTAAAACTGGGTGCTGACCTGGTACAGGGTTACACCGGATTCGTTTACCACGGGCCACTGTGGCCCAGGCGGCTAGCGGTTACTTCCTAGCAAGGGCGTTCTGCGGGCGACTTGGTCAGCTCTGGATCTGAGATGATCACGTCGGCCAAGACCTCATCAACCTTCTTCATTACCTCTGCAGGTATCTCAACTCCACTCGCGCCTAGGTTATCTGCCATTTGTTCTGGCCTAGATGCTCCCACGATGGCCGCCGAAACTGCCTTGTTTTGAAGCACCCAAGCAAGAGCAAACTGGGCCATGGTCAATCCAAGGCCCTCAGCCAGAGGCTTCAATTGCTGCACGGCAGTGAGGGTTTTTTCACCCATAAACTTCTCGACAATTGACGACATCGCTGGGTCGGCTGCTCTTGATCCAGCTGGGGCCGGCTGTCCAGGGAGGTACTTGCCAGTCAGAACACCCTGCGCCATTGGGGACCAAACAATCTGCCCCAGTCCCAGCTCGACGCTTGTCGGGATTACCTTTTCCTCGATGACTCTCCACAGCATCGAATACTGAGGTTGGTTTGAGATGAGTTTGAAGCCGAGCTGGCTTGCAAGAGCTTGCCCCTGGCGGATTTGATCCGCATTCCACTCTGAAACACCCACGTAGAGGACTTTGCCCATGCGCACTAAGTCAGCAAAGGCCTGCATGGTCTCCTCCAGCGGGGTTTCGTAGTCGAATCGGTGCGCTTGGTATAGGTCGACATAGTCAGTTTGCAGTCGCTTTAGAGAGCCGTTGATGGACTCGAAAATGTGCTTACGACTCAGCCCGCAATCATTTGGCCCCTTCGCCGCTACCGGCCAATAGACCTTGGTCAGAATTTCAATACCCTCGCGGCGCTGACCCTTCAGGGCTTTACCCAAAACCACCTCGGCCGCCTGATTTGCGTAGGCGTCAGCGGTATCGAAAGTGGTGATTCCGCCCTCGAGAGCAGCATTCACAGTCGCAATGGCCTGCTCCTCGGCAACCTGAGAGGCGTGCGTGAGCCAGTTTCCATAAATTAGCTCGGAGACCTTCAGGCCTGAGTTACCTAGGTAGCGATGTTTCATCCTTGAAACCCTTTCGACTAGTCAATCTTTGCGAAGCGAGGAACCTGTGGTTTGGGGATTCTAAGCGCGCGCATCTGGATTGAGCGCATTGCGCCATACCATCCAAGGCCGCCCTCCATCTTGTCTGCACCAAACTTCTTTGCAACGCGCTTTTTCACCGAGCGAGCGACCAGGAAGGCATCGAGTGCGACCACCAGGAACAGTGCCCACATCGCAAAGAGTGAGTAGAGCTGCACCTCATAGCTGTCGATGAAAGTTGTAAGAACAACTAAAAACATTGCCGGGAGCACCATTTCACCTGCCGTGAAGCGGGAATCGACGAGGTCACGAACGAACTTGCGCTGCGGACCCTTGTCGCGGTAGGTCAGGTAGCGCTCGTCTCCAGCCATCATGCCCTCGCGCGCCTTCTGACGCTCTTCGCGAAGCTTTTCACGCTGCGCTTTGCGAGCCTCCTTGCTTCGATCTCCAACCAAAGGCTTCTTGCGAGCCTGCTCGCGCTCTTTACGAGGGGGAGTTGGGCGGCCCTTGCCGGCTGTGGAATTGCTCTCTGACATCAAAAACCTCTCGAGTTCTGCCATTAGATTATCGCCATGACATTCAGCAAAGTTTCGCTTTCGCCGCAAGATCAATCCAATGTCGAGACGTTTGTTCAGGAGAACTTCTCTCAGGTTGTAGCTGAGCTCGGGGCACTTGTGAAGATTCCCGGTATTGCGTGGCCGAGTTTCGATCCGAACAACCTGACAAGATCCGCAGCGGCCGTTCAGAAACTATTGCAGGAAACTGGTCTCTTTGACTTCGTAGACATTAGAACCGCGCTAAAGCCAAACGGGGAACCTGGTTCGCCGGCAGTTTTGGCGAGAAGGGCCGCCAAAAATGGCGCTCCTCACGTTCTGCTTTACGCACACCACGATGTTCAGCCACCGGGCAATCCAGAGCTTTGGGAGAGTGAGCCATTTCAGGCAACCCTCAAGGGTGACCGTCTCTTTGGTCGCGGGGTCAGCGATGACAAGGCTGGAGTCATAACCCACGTGTATGCACTCAGAGCACTGGCGGAACTTTCAGATTCCGTAGATCTCGGCATCACGGTGTTTGTCGAGGGTGAGGAAGAAGCTGGTAGTGAGTCATTCTCGAACTTCTTGGCTGATAACCGCGCCGATCTCGCGGCCGATTTGATTGTTGTGGCCGATAGCGGAAACTGGTCTATCGACGTTCCAGCCCTCACCAGCACTTTGCGCGGTGTAGTTTCACAAACCTTTACTCTCAAGACCATGGATCACGCGCTTCACAGCGGCATGTTCGGTGGGCCATTGCCAGATGCAATGACCGCAATGATTCGACTGCTTGCATCCCTCAATGACGAAGCGGGCGATGTTGCAATCAAAGGCCTGAAGACGGTGGATGTTGCTGAGTTGCCCTTTACCGACAGTGACTTCAGAGAACAAGCCGGTCTTCTCGATGGAGTTGAGAGAATCGGAACGCATTCCCTGCTGAAGCAGAACTGGGGTGCTCCAGCTGTCACGGTGATCGGTTTAGACGCCCCGGCGGTTGCCACCTCATCCAATACCGCACAACCTCAGATTACCGCGCGTATTTCGCTTCGTTTAGCACCTGGTGAGGACCCAACTCACGGCCTGCAGATGCTTAGGGATCATCTGCTTGCTAACGCCCCTTTTGGTGCCCAAGTTGAGTTTGGACACTCCGAGCAGGGGCCCGGCTACTTTGCCAAACAAGGTTGGGCGGCAAGCTTGGCCAAGGAAATTCTTGGTTCGGTTTGGCCAAAGCCTGCGGTCGAGATCGGTGTCGGCGGTTCGATTCCGTTCATCTCTGAGTTTGCAACTGTCTTCCCCGAGGCTGAAATTCTCGTGACTGGAGTCGAGGATCCAGACTCCAGGGCCCACTCACCAAATGAGTCCCAGCATCTACCTACCCTGAAGCGGGCCATCACGGCCGAGGCCCTGCTTTTGCTCAGTGGGAATCAGATGCGAAGAAGCTAGTTAAACTTGTTGCAACAGGAGGACAACATGTCACAGGCTCACGGCGTAGTACTAACACCTACCGCAGTTGAAAAGGTCAAGAATCTGCTCACCGCGGAAGGTAGAGACGACCTCAGGCTCCGCGTTGCCGTTGAGCCAGGTGGCTGCTCGGGACTGATTTACCAGCTTTTTTTCGACGAGCAGCTTGAGGAAGCCGATGCGGTTGTCGCATTTGATGGAGTCGAGGTGGTCGTTGACCCGATGAGCATTCCGTATCTTGACGGTGCTTCCATTGATTTTGAAGACTCAATCCAGAAACAGGGTTTCACGATTGACAATCCGAACGCTTCTGGCTCCTGCGCATGCGGAGATTCCTTCAGCTAAATCGGCGCGAAACGCCTGTCTGATGGCATTTTTGCGATTAGACTTTAGGGGTCTGCAGCCCGAGAAGGATGTATCACTTGTCTAAGATTCGCCGCCGAATTTCGGCTATAGCGTTGGCTTCAGTGGCCGCTTTAGCGCTAACCGGTTGTTCTCCAGAGATTCAAAGAGGCTTTTTGCCAGATGCTTGGGGTGTCACTAACCACACCGATCGCATCATTCACCTCTGGAACACCTCGTGGATCGTCCTCTTGGCAGTCGGAGCAGTGGCATGGGGGCTCATGGCTTGGGCTTTGGTTGTTTACCGCCGTCGTAAGGGCGAGACCGGTATGCCTCAGCAGCTTCGCTACAACATGCCAATCGAGACTCTGTTTACTGTTATCCCGCTAATTTTGGTGGTCGGCTTCTTCGCATTTACCGCTCGCGACATGGCAGCAATCGAGGCCAAGAACCCCAACCCGGACGTTGTAATTGAAGTCATCGGAAAGCAGTGGAGCTGGGACTTCAATTACGTGACCGATGATGTTTACTTCTCCGGTATCCAGGCTCAGTTCACTGGCAAGGAAGAGAACATCATGGAGACTCTTCCAACTCTCTACCTGCCTGTTGGAAAGTCTGTCCAGATCGACCTGACTGCTCGAGACGTGATCCACTCCTTCTGGGTGGTGGACTTCCTTTACAAGAAGGACATGTTCCCGGGCATGACGAACCACATGTACTTCACCCCGCTCAAAGAGGGCACCTACGTCGGTAAGTGCGCCGAGCTTTGCGGTGAGTACCACTCGATGATGCTTTTCAATGTCAAGGTTGTCTCGGTCGAGGAGTATGAGGCGCAGATGCAGGCACTGGCTGCGGCCGGAAATGTCGGACAGCTCTCAACTGAGTACGACCGAAACCAAAACTTGCCAGGTGGCGACCCATCCAAGAGAACTGATTCAGAGGAATAAGAGAGAAAATGGCAACCCTTACTGAAACCAGGATCCAACCAGGCTCGCTTGCTCCCAAGCGATCCAAGGGTCAGCTTTTGGTCGACTGGCTAACCACCACTGACCACAAGAAAATCGGTTACCTGTACCTCATTACAGCCTTCATCTACTTCCTAATTGCCGGAGTGATGGCGCTTGTCATCCGTGCGCAACTAACTCTTCCGGGCCTTGACATCGTCGCCACCAAGGAGCAGTACAACCAGCTGTTCACCATGCACGGCACGATCATGCTTCTGATGTTTGCAACCCCACTTTTTGCTGGCTTTGCAAACGTGCTGATGCCGGTGCAGATTGGTGCACCTGACGTAGCCTTCCCACGCTTGAACGCGATCGCCTACTGGTTCTTCAACTTCGGCTCACTGATTGCGGTTTCGGGCTTCTTCACCCCACAGGGTGCTGCCTCATTCGGATGGTTTGCGTATGCCCCACTTTCCAACACCACATTCTCTCCAGGAATCGGTGGCGACCTTTGGGTCTTCGGTTTGGCACTGAGCGGATTCGGAACGATCCTCGGTGGCGTGAACTTCATCACCACAATCATCACCATGCGTGCTCCTGGTATGACTATGTGGAGAATGCCGATTTTCACCTGGAACACTCTCGTCACCTCAATCCTGGTGATCATGTGCTTCCCTCCACTAGCCGCAGCTTTGTTTGCACTGGGTGCAGACCGCAAGTTTGGCGCTCACATTTTCGACCCAGAGAACGGTGGGGCCATGCTTTGGCAGCACCTGTTCTGGTTCTTCGGACACCCAGAGGTCTACATCATCGCGCTGCCATTCTTCGGAATCGTTTCGGAGATCTTCCCGGTCTTCAGCCGTAAGCCAATCTTCGGTTACAAGACCCTGGTTTACGCGACCATCGCCATTGCAGCACTTTCTATGACCGTATGGGCACACCACATGTATGTGACCGGTCAGGTACTGCTGCCATTCTTCGCCTTCACCACAATGTTGATTGCTGTGCCAACCGGCGTGAAAATCTTCAACTGGATTGGAACCATGTGGCGAGGCTCGGTCTCGTTTGAGACTCCAATGCTGTGGAGTCTTGGATTCCTGGTCAGCTTCGTATTCGGTGGTCTGACTGGCGTCATCCTCGCATCACCAGCCCTCGACTTCCACCTATCCGACAGCTACTTCGTGGTTGCTCACTTCCACTACGTAGTATTCGGAACCGTGGTGTTCGCGATGTTTGCCGGCTTCTACTTCTGGTGGCCAAAGTTCACCGGCAAGATGCTCAATGAGCGTCTTGGAAAGTGGCACTTCTGGCTGCTATTCATTGGTTTCCACACCACTTTCTTGATCCAGCACTGGCTGGGTGTAATGGGTATGCCTCGTCGTTATGCAACCTATTTGCCA
The DNA here is from genome assembly GCA_964597935.1 of uncultured Aquiluna sp. Classification (GTDB taxonomy): domain Bacteria; phylum Actinomycetota; class Actinomycetes; order Actinomycetales; family Microbacteriaceae; genus Aquiluna. Next base: position 14,620 of record CAZQZY010000004.1, read on the forward strand.
GAGGATGGCTTCACTGAGATGAACATTGTTTCCACTGTTGGTGCCGCAATCCTGGCACTCTCGATGATTCCATTCCTCTTCAACGTCTGGGTGACCGCTCGTAAGGGAACCATGGTCGGGCTCAAGGACCCATGGGGTTACGGCCGCTCGCTGGAGTGGGCAACCGAGTCTCCATTCCCTCGTCACAACTTCCACCAGATTCCTCGCATTCGCTCGGAGTCTCCAGCATTTGACCTAAACCACCCTGAGTATGCCTCGCCAGAGGCTAAGGCGGCTTACGTCAAGGAGGGTCGCATCTAATGAAGTCAAACGTTGTAATTCTGCTGGTAATGGCGGCCTACTTCACGATTGCCGACATTGCATATGGAATCTGGACCCACCTCGAGTATGGTCAGGTTGAGCCAATTGGGACCGCGGCCATGGGCCTACTGGTGATATTGGCGCTGTTCATCGCTTACTACCTACACAGCGGCATGAAGCGAACCGCAACCCTCCCGGAAGACCGCCTGGATGGAAACATCGAGGATGAGTCTGGTGAGGTTGGCTTCTTCAGCCCATACAGCTGGTGGCCATTGGTAATCGGCGCCTCTGCGGCGATTGCTTTCGCGTCGCTTGCTGTGGGTTGGTGGCTATTCTTCATCGCCGCTCCATTCGCAATCATCGCGGTGATCGGCTTCGTGTTCGAATACGACCGCTACGCACACGCGCACTAAGTAATTGAGTCAGCCCCCGGTTTTACTGGTCATCGATGTCCAAAAGGGATTTCGGGATCAGAAAAGTTGGGGGCTTTCTGCTAACCCAGATGTTTACTCAAACATCGAGTCTCTCGTTGACCATTGGCGCAATCGCGGTTGGCCGTTGATTATTGTCAAGCACAATTCGAACAATCCAACTTCAACTCTCTCCAGCTCACAGCCAGGAAACGCTTTGGAGCCTTTCCTCGATGGCATTGGAGATGTCCTCATCGAGAAGTCTGTGAATAGTGCGTTTTATGGATCGCCAGATCTTCATCAATGGCTTACCGATCGAGAGCTTAGGTCACTGGTGATTTGTGGCATTACTACCAACTACTGTTGTGAAACCACGGCCAGGATGGCGGGAAACCTCGGTTACCAAGTGGAATTTGCGATAGATGCAACCACGGCCTTTCCGGTCACTCTGGGGGAGAAGGTCATTCCAGGTGAGACAGTGATGGAGATGACCGCGGCAAACCTAGATGGCGAATTTGCGAGGGTGACTCAAACCTCCGAATTGCTTGAGAAGTATCGACAACCGTAACAAGTCCGCCCCCTCGAGTGTTATCCTTTTGAATCTGGCGAAGTCCAGTCTGAAAAAAAGTAACTCAACATGGGGATGATCGGTTTCGACACTGTAGTGATGCGTGGAGGAAGCGGGTCGAGGATGAACACTTATCTCGTAAACGATGTGTTCAAACCAATAGGTGCCAATACAAAGCGCGCCGACTTCGCCCTAGCTGCTTAAGCTAGCCCCGAAGTCCGTCTGACTAAGTTTGATTTCGACTTAGAACCAGGCGTCATTTAGGAATCTTGCTGGGATTATGCGTCAAAGGTAATTCCAGGACTTTTCACTTTGACTGGGCCTGTCGGTGTAGTTGCTTCAGACAAATACCGGGGCCAAGCAGAACGACTTATGAAGCTACACCCGTAGAAGCGCCACAAACGTTGCAATGGACGGGGGTTCAATTCCCCCCATCTCCACTTTCAGATAAAGACCCTGGGCATTTTTGCTCGGGGTCTTTTGCTATCCCCGATAACCTAAGCATGTGTTGGAAATTCGGCGGCTAAGTACTGAAGAACTCAACCCATTTCTAGATTTCATGGATGGCCCCGCGTTCAAGTCTCAACCTCAGTGGCAGGGATGTTACTGCCAGTTCTATCTAAACTCGAGGAAAGAGAACGCTGAGGCGGAACATGACAAAAGTCTGAATCGCAACAGGGCCTGTGATCGCATTTCTGATGGAACCATGCAGGGCTATATTGCCCTTATCGAGGGCAAGGTCGTTGGCTGGATGGCGGCCAATAGCTTTAGGAACTTTGTAGCGCTTCCGCCAGCTCCCGAGGATGTCGCAGCCATCATCTGCTTCGTAGTTGATGAGGAGCACCAGGGTAGGGGAGTGGCTACCCAGCTCTTGAATTTTGCTTTGGGGGATTTGCCCAATCATGGATACAGAATGGTGAACTCGGCACCGCTGGCGAGCGGCGATTTTGTCAGCTACGGATATCGGGGACCGAGAAGCATGTTTGAAAAGGCAGGCTTTAGTGCGGGCCCGATGATAGATGACAAGCACATTCTGATGTCGAAAGAACTAGCGAAAAACTAAACCCCTGGTCACTCAACCAGGGGTTTAGTTTCTAATGAAGTGTTACTTCTTTGCAGCCACTGCCTTCGGCTTGCGCTTTGGCTTTGGCGCTTCCTCAACGGAAGGAGCGTGCTCTGCGTGAGCCAGCTCGTACTCAGCCTTGGTCACTGGCGCGATTCTATCCTCGAAGTAAATCTTCGATAGAGCGGAGCGGACTCTGGAGCCGAGGGTGATTTTGCCATCCTTGTTCGGCCTTGGCAGGGTTGGCTGGTAATCCTTGAAGTCAACCAGCTTCCAAAGCTCGTACTTGTCCAGCGGCTCGTGGAGCTCGATGTACTCACCGTGAGGCAAGCGAACCACTCGACCAGTCTCGCGACCGTGCAGCACCATCTCGCGGTCCTTGCGCTGCAGCGAGAGGCAAGTGCGCTTGGTTACCCAGTAGGCAATGATTGGTCCGATGATGAGCAGGATCTGCATTGAGATTAGAACCTGGTTCAAGGACATCTGGAAGTTGATTGCGATCAAGTCAGTCGACGCACCAGCCCACAGCACAGCGTAGAAGGTAACTCCAGCGGCACCGATTGCGGTTCTGGTAGGAGCGTTACGTGGACGGTCTAGAACGTGGTGCTCACGCTTGTCGCCGGTAACCCAAGCCTCGAGGAACGGGTAAGCCGCAACTAGTGCTAGGAACACTAGCGATACAACCAATGGGACTAGAACACCGAATGGCAGAACTATGCCGAATACGGCAACATCCCAGTTGCTTGGCGCTAGGCGCAACGCACCGTCAAGCCAACCGATGTACCAGTCTGGCTGAGTACCAGCAGACACTGGAGACGGGTCATATGGACCGTAGTTCCAGATTGGGTTGATGGTGAAGGTGGCAGAGATTGCCATGATCACACCGAAGACTAGGAAGAAGAAGCCACCAGCCTTAGCCACGTAAACCGGCATAAGCGGGTAACCGACGACGTTGTCATCACGACGACCAGGACCGGAGTAGTGAGTGTGCTTGTGCAGCACAACCATCATCAGGTGAAGTGCAATGAACAGAATGATCAGTGCAGGAACGATCATGATGTGGAGGCTGTATAGACGGGCAACCACCTCTGTACCAGGGAACTCGCCGCCAAACAAGCCGGAGGAAATCGATGGTCCAATGAACGGAATTCCCTTGATCATTCCGTCAATGATTCGAAGACCGTTACCTGATAGCAGGTCGTCTGGTAGGGAGTAGCCGGTAAATCCAGCAGCCATTCCGAGGATGAACAGCATGAATCCGACGAGCCAGTTCAGCTCTCTTGGCTTGCGGAATGCACCAGTGAAGAAGACGCGGAGCATGTGCAGACCGCTAGCTGCAACAAACAACAGTGCTGCCCAGTGGTGCACCTGGCGCATGAGCAATCCACCGCGGATGTCAAAGCTGATGTCCAAGCTGGATGCATACGCGATTGACATCTCGGCACCCTTTAGAGGCGCGTAAGACCCTTCGTAGTGCACCACTGCCATAGATGGCTGGAAGTAGAAAGTTAGGAACGTGCCGGAGAGCACGAGGATGACGAAGCTGTATAGGGCCACTTCGCCGAGCATGAAGCTCCAGTGGTCAGGGAAGATCTTGCGACCGAAGCCTTTGACGACGGTGCCGATGCCGACACGCTCGTCTAGGTAGTTCGCGGTTCCTGCTAGGAATCCGCCCTTTTTCTGCTGAGTTGCATTCGTCATTTACTAGTTCCTAATGTCCCAGAATGTTGGGCCAACTGGCTCGAGGAAGTCGCTTTGTGCGATGAGGTATCCCTCAGCGTCGACGGTGATCGGCAACTGGGGGAGAGGTCGGGATGCGGGCCCGAAGATCACCTTGCAGTGGTTTGCCAAGTCAAACGTTGACTGGTGGCAAGGGCACAGAAGGTGGTGTGTGTGCTGCTCATACAGAGCCACTGGGCAGCCCACGTGGGTACAAATTTTGGAGTAAGCAACGATTCCCTCGTAGCTCCAGTCCTTCTTGGCAGGGTCTTCGTTCAGATCCTCAGGGTTCACGCGAACCAACAAAACGGCAGCCTTCGCCTTCTCGTTCAGTTTGATCTCGTGGTCAAGCTCCTTGAGTCCCTCTGGGATTACGTGGAAAACAGAACCGATTGTTACCTCGGAGGCCTTGATTGGGATTCCAGTAGGGTCTTTGGTCAGCCTGGTTCCCTGACGCCACATGGTGTGCTTCAAGGTGTCCCCGACACTTGGTCCAAGGTCACCGAAAATCACAACCGCTGGGATTGGGAAGAACGCCAACGCACCGTACAGCGTTCTGCGAATCAGCTTTCTTCTGGTAAATCCAGACTCGCCATCGGCAAGCTTGATGATCTCGAGCGCCTGTGCCCTGGATTCCTCTGAACTGCGAGCGATGTGGCGCTCTTCAGAAACCTCGTGATCCGGCATCAAAGTCTTCGCCCAGTGCACAGCACCAAATCCAATGCCTAGAAGGCTCAGCGCCATTCCGACACCCATCCAGAACGTGTTGTTTCTGGTTGCTGATAGATCGCCGTCAACAATTGGGAAAGCGAAGAAGCCCCAGACTGCGATGATGGCACCAACGATTGAAATCAGGAACATTACTGAAACGGCCCGCTCCGCATTTCGTGCGGCGCGCTCGTCCTTGTCGGTCATGCGGACGCGGTGTGGCTCGATGCCTGGGTCCTTGATCGGACGGTCTGATTTGGTCGCTAGACCCGATTCATAAACTTTTTCGATTTCGCTCATGCTCTAACTCCTAGTTCGACTTGGCGCCAAGCCAAACAGTGATTGCGATGATGAAGCCCAATCCGAAGATCCAGACGAATAGGCCCTCAGCCACTGGACCGATAGATCCCAGCTCGTAGCCACCAACTGATGGGTTGTTTTCAACATACTTCAGGTAGGTGATGATGTCCTTCTTGTCCTCAGGGGTCAGGTTGGCATCGTTGAACACTGGCATGTTCTGCGGACCAGTGATCATAGCTTCGTAGATGTGCTTCTCTGATACGCCCTTCAGCTGAGGTGCCCAGCGACCCTCGGTTAGCGCTCCCGCAGCTCCAACGGCGTTGTGACACATGGCGCAGTTGATTCGGAACAGCTCACCACCGTGGGTGGGATTTCCATCTGCGCGGAGGTACTCCTCGTCAGGAATGGCGGGACCAGGAGCAAGGGAAGCGACCCAGGCTGCCATTGCGGCGATTTGTTCCTCAGTGAACTGCACTGGCTTCTTGTGAAGCTGTGGGCCAGATGCCTGACCAGGCATGCGTCCAGTTCCAACCTGGAAGTCAACCGAAGCTGCACCCACACCGATCAGGCTTGGGCCACCGATTGCGCCCTCACCGTTGGTGCCGTGGCAGCTAGCGCAGTTAGCTAGAAACAGCTTGCGACCCTCGTCAATTAGCTCAGGGCTTGAAAGGTCAGCCTGAACAGTGCTGGTTGCAGCGGCATAGCCACCACCCGAAAGCACAAGACCTAGGAAAATCACGATTCCCGCAGCCCATGGGCGGCGGCGTAGTGGTTTTTCGTTACTCAACTGTTTCTCCATTTATTTCAAGATGTAGACGACTACGAATAGTCCGATCCACACCACATCTACAAAGTGCCAGTAGTAGGACACGACAATGGCGCTTGTGGCCTCGCGGTGTCCAAAGTTCTTGACTGCGTATGCCCTGGCTATGACCAGAAGGAAAGCGATTAGTCCACCAGTCACGTGCAAAGCGTGGAAGCCGGTAGTGATGTAGAACGCTGATCCATATGAGTTCGAGGCAAGGCTTACCCCTTCGGAAACAAGCTTTGCGTACTCGTAGCTCTGACCAGCGACGAAGATTGCACCCATTACGTAGGTCAAGAAGAACCACTCGATCATTCCCCACTTCGCGGGGGAGTTGCCGGTGCGGCGGGGCTGAAGTCGCTCGGCGGCAAAGACACCGAACTGTGCGGTGAAGGAGCTAGCAACCAAAATCAGGGTGTTTACCAGCGCGAAGGGAACATCCAGGATCTTGGTGTCGTTGGCCCAGAGCTCAGGTGCTCCAGCGCGAAGGCTGAAGTACATAGCAAAAAGGCCCGCGAAGAACATAACTTCCGAGCCAAGCCAAACAATGGTTCCTACCGAGACCGCATTTGGTCTGTTGATTACCGCGTTCGCAGCGGCGGTTGAGGTTGCAGACATGGCTCTAGCCTAACCCAAATTCAGCCTCACACGGCGTGTGTTGACTAGGAATCCATGATTTTTTGGACTCTGATTTGCTATTTCGATGAGTAAAGTTCTAGCCATGCAGAATTTGACTTGGCCCGAGGTCCTGAGCTCGCTTTTGGCGGGGGAGGACCTGGCAAGGGAATCCGCTTCCTGGGCTATGCGTCAGATCATGAATGGCGAGGCGTCCGAGGCTCAAATTGGCGCATTCATGATGGCCCTTAGATCAAAGGGTGAAACCGTTGGGGAGCTGGCGGGCCTTGTTGACGTCATGCTTGACAACGCAGTTTTGCTTGATACCGGCTCTGATGCAGTCGACATTGTCGGCACCGGGGGAGACCTAGTCGGAACTGTCAACATCAGCTCGATGGCATCGATTGTCACAGCGGCTGCAGGTGTGCCTGTCTTGAAGCACGGCAGTCGTTCAGCCTCGGGAAAGACCGGATCTTCCGAAATGCTCGAGGTTTTGGGGATTCGACTCGATTTAGCGCCTGCACAGGTGGCAGAAGTGTTTCGCAAAGTCGGCATCACGTTCTTCTTTGCTCCAGTTTTCCACCCGGCGATGCGCTTCGTAGCGCCAGTCAGAAAGCAACTTGGTGTTCCGACGACATTCAACTTCCTCGGCCCATTGGCAAACCCCGCCCAGCCGATAGCAACCGCGCTTGGAGTTGCCAATCCAGTTATTGCACCCAAGATGGCTCGGGAATTGGCTGCGCGTGGGCGATCAGGTTTGGTTTTTAGGTCTGATGATGGGCTTGATGAACTCGCTACAACATCCTCGAGCACCATCTGGGTGGTTCGCGCCAATGAGGTTGAGGAGCAAAGTTTTGATCCTCGTGACTTCGGAATCGGCAGAGCAACCATTGACCAACTCATCGGTGGCGATGCCAAGCACAATGCCGAGGTAGCTCGGAGGTTGTTTGCGGGAGAGGCCTTTGAGAACTCTCAGGCGATTTTTGATGTCGTTGTCCTGAATGCCGCCGGCGGCATGGTCGCATATCAAATCGCTCAGGGTTCGAGAGCCAGCATTGCTGATTTGTTCGACCCAGCCATAAAGTCCGCAAAGGCGGCAATCGAATCAGGCGCTGCTCAGCGAAAACTCGTTGAGTGGTCTGCAGCTACCCAGCAGTTCTAATCCAGCCAGGGAAGTGACTGGGCTTTGAGAATAAACTTTACTTGACATAATGTTTATTATCGGCAAAGGATAGTCGCTTTTGGCGTGGTTAGAAGGGGTCCTGTTCGAGCCACTCGTGTACTAATTCAATTGCGCCCTCAGGTCCCACCCATAGGTTTCCAGATTTGATTTGCTCCAAGTCCAACCAACTGTGCATGACGGTGTCCCGATGTTCATCCTCGGTCCAGAGCTCGCTGCTGGGCGTGAATTCCTCTGACACCTCGGCCCTAAAAAACCAGGCTGTGCCGGTATCGAAATTGAGCTTTGAAGGAAATTCAAAATCAATTGATTTTGCATGCTCGACCAGCTCGGACCCTAAGAAATCCAAACCGGTTTCTTCCCTTAGTTCGCGAATTGCCGCTTCAACTGGGCTCTCACCTGGCTCAATGCCGCCTCCGGGGAAAATCCACTGAGGTGGGAGATCTACCTCTGGTTCAAATCTTGAGAAGAACATGAGAAAACGTTTTTGAGGGGAAACCAGTAGAACCCTCACCGTATTGCGGTGTCTAGACTCGGCCATTTCTGTCTGCCAATCCAAAGAATCGAAGTGCAATCTGGTTCATGTAGCCAATTAGGAGTGCGAAGATCAGGGTTCCCTCTCTGGCTTGACCACCCAGAAGAAAGCCCGCGCTCACTGCAAAAATCTCGATTGCAGTCCTCGCCTGCCAGAACGGCAATTTGAAGCGCTGGGCGATTCCAACGTTCAGGCCATCTCTCGGTCCCTTGCCCATTCCGCAGGAGATATAGAGACCAGTCGCGAACGAGACAATTGCCATCCCGAGCAGCAAAAGGGCTAGATTCGCGAAGTAGTTTTCAAAATCCGGCACGTACGGAAGTGCGAGGTCAGCAAACACCCCGATCAATATCGCGTTGAGAATCGATCCGATTCCAGGCTTAACCTTCAGAGGAATCCACATCAGCAGAACAATTGCCGACACGACTATGGTTCCCTGTCCGAAGGAAATGCCGGTTTGGTTCGCAATTCCTTGGGCTAGTACGTCCCAGGGTGCAACTCCGATGCCAGCTCGCACCATCATGGCGACGCCAATTCCGTATATCAACAATCCAATCAACAGCTTGATTAGGCGATAGCTGAAATTAGACTTGGGCACCTGCTAAGACTAGGGGTACTGATGGCTCGAACCAGCTATTTTGAAGGACCACTACCCCACCTCCTCGCGCACAGAGGCCTCAGTGAGCATGACGATTCGGTGGCTGAGAACTCGATTGCTGCCTTTGAGGCTGCAATCGCCGCAGGCGCAACACATATTGAGTCCGATGTGCACGCAACCAGTGACCAAGTTGCAGTCTTGTTTCATGATGATGACCTGCTTCGAGTCGCCGGCGTTGCGAAGTTCATCAAGGACTTGTCGCTCAAGGACCTCAGAAGCATCCGACTCAAGGGGGAATCTGTAGTTCCCACTTTGGCAGAAGGTTTGGAGCTCGGCGTTCGATTGAATCTAGACATCAAGTCTGAGCCGGCGATCCTGCCCACAGTTCTCGAAATTGAGCGCTACGCGGCTCATGATCGAGTTCTGGTTTCAAGCTTTTCCTCAAAGCGCAGAAATGCAGCTCTGAAGTTACTTTCAAAGCCAGTCGCAACGAGCGCTTCCATGCGGGAGGTGGCCCTCGCCTTGCTCAGCCACAAGGCATTTGGGATCGGATTTTCTCGAGTCACTGCCGGAGTTGATGCTTTTCAGATTCCACCAAAAATGTACGGCCTGAACTTTGCCAATCCGAGGTTTATCGCTCGGCTAAAAAGCCAAGGAATTGACACTCACTTCTGGACCATCAACGACCCCCAGGAGGCACAGCGCTTACTCCAATTGGGTGCAAGCGGGATAGTTAGCGACAGAGTGGATCTGCTGAACTGAACGTTTCCTGAGAATTACCATCACTCGGGACTTATAACGGCACTGCCCTGGTTGAGCCTTCAAACAGGAGGAAACCATGGCCGAAACAATGCGAGGCATGCGATTGGGTGCTCAGTCCTTAGAGACTGAAGCGGGGGTTGAATTCTCTCCGCGCGTTACCACAGTTTTTCGATGCCCTGATGGACATGAGTTCGACCTTGTTTTCTCCGCGACAGCGGAACTCCCTGCGACTTGGGAGTGCAAAAAGTGCGAGCTGATTGCAGTTCGACTAGAGAACGGTCAACCCATTGATCTTGCCGAGTCGGATGACGAAGGTCCCAGAACCCACTTTGACATGGTGCTCGAGCGCAGATCTCGTGAGGAGCTCGAAGAGCTTCTTGAAGAGGTTTTGGCGGACATGAGAGCAAGGCGCTCCGCAGGCAAGCTCACCGCCTAAACAGCCGCTCGAAGCCCCATTTGGTGCAAAGCCAAAAGGCTTCAAAAATAATCTGATTCGTCATCTTGGAGACCCCCGATTCGCGTTCCACGAAGGTGATGGGGATCTCTTTCCAACTAGCGCCGGCCGCGATGGCCCGGCGGGTCATTTCTACCTGAAAACCGTAGCCTTGGGCCTCCAGTTGCTTTAGGTTGAGGCCCGCTAGGAATTGCGAGTTGTAGACCCTAAAGCCAGCAGTCAAATCCTTGAGCGGCAGGCCTGTTGCAAACCCCGCATACCAGTTACCGAATCGGCTAATTGCCTCCCGGTGTCTTGGCCAATTCTGGACCGCTCCCCCGGCAATCCAGCGAGACCCAATAACTAGGTCGGCATCTTCTACGAGCAGTTTGTTGAGATCCTCTGGCCTGTGAGAACCGTCGGCATCCATCTGAACCAAACGATCGTAGCCTCGCTCTAGGCCCCAGCCATAGCCTGCCAGGTATGCCTGCCCAAGTCCCTGCTTTGCCCCTCGCGAAAGCAGGTGAATCTTGGGGTTTGAAGCAAACACCCGCTCGACAATGGCGCCTGTTTGGTCGGGAGAATTGTCGTCAATCACCAGCACATCGACATTTGGCACCTTCGAGAGCAAGTCTCTGATGGAGTGCTCAATCCCCGAGGCTTCGTTGTAGGTGGGCATCATGACCAGTGTCTTCATGATCGCCTAATCATCAATAAACCCAATAAACCGAATAAGGCAAGCACGGCGTCTATCCAGCCACCAAGTATTAGAGCAGGCGTTATGCCGGCATACAGCGGAACTGAGTTGACCATGGCTCCGGGTTGGTACCAGGTGAGTTCATTCAGAGTCTTTCCGTCTGGAAGGTAGATCGCGCTGAGTCCAACGGTGGAAATATTCACGACTGCCCGCCCGGTTTCGATTGCCCGAAGTTTCGCGATTGCGGCCTGCTGGTAAGTCTCGTCGGAGTATCCAAAGTCTGCGTTGTTTGTCTGCGACAGAATGATGTTCGCTCCCCCGAGAGCTAGCTCCCTTGGAATCGAGTCGATCGCAATTTCAAAGCAGATCAGTGACCCGGCGTCGAAGTTTTCAAGATTGAAAATGCCATCTCGAGTGCCGAAGCTGTAACCCCTGGGAACCAGGTCGATTAGATCTGGTGCGAGCGCTCGCCAGAAGGGTCGGTCCGGAACAAACTCGGCAAATGGCACGGGGCGTTTTTTGTCGTACTGATCGAGCAGCTCCCCATCGGGCGACCAAAGCAGGGTCGAGTTATAAACCTGATCCCCGCTAACGGTAATGGTCCCAAAGGTGAAGGGGGCATCGTATTCAGCTGCTATTGCGTTGATCTTTGAACGTGCGGCGTCAGATCGAAGTGGGTCAACATCCGATGCATTTTCTGGCCAGACCAGCAAGTCCAGATCTTGAGATAGCTCCGACTCCGAGACAAGTTTTGTTGCGTCTATGTGATTTTGCAGGATGGTGCCGGCATTCAGGTTAGAAAACAAGCCGGCGTTAGCGTTTCCCTGCACCGCAGCTATGTTGGCACTGCCAGTTGGCGTGTTCAGCAGCCCAAGCGGCGCAAGTGCTGGGGTGAGGATCAGCGCAAGCAGGGTAATCGTCGCCGACTTGAGGGGGAAGCCTCGTTTTTTGTAACCGAGAATCGCCAGAGCAAGAATCGCCCCGACCAAGGCCATCACAAAGCTGATGAGGCTGATTCCGCCAAAATACGCCCAGTTCGCCCAGGGTCCATGGGCCTGCGCCATGCCAAGGCGTGACCACGGAAATCCGCCGTAGGGGAAGCTCATGGCTAACCACTCCCGCACAACCCATATGGACGAAGCCAAAACAGCAAACCAAAGGTATTGCTTTGGTTTGGGCTTGATTTTGCGCCACAACCACGCGGTGAGAGCAACCCCTAGCGCAAAGTAAACAGACATCAGCGTGCTGAGTGCGATCAGCGGCACTGGCCCTAGGTAAAGCGCTAACCACTCAATGTGAGCGATGTAGAACGCTTGCCCCGCCACAAAACCAGTAATTAGCGCAGTCCAAAAACCCATACCCAGGGTTGCAATCAGAATCAAGGCGGGAACCAGTGGCGCAAGCACCCAAATGTTCTCAGTTGGATAGATGTAGAGCGCAATCATTCCGCCCAAAACGGCCAGTGGAATCCTCCACCAAAGCTCTACCCTGCGCACTCCCCTAGCCTAACTTCAGACGTAGTAGCTATAGGCAACAATGCCTCGTTTGACCAAATCCATCGCCCTGTAGGCCGTCTCTGCAAGGGCTGGATCTGCACCCTGTGCCAATTGGTCTAGCAGGTCGATAGTCTGCTTGGACCAGCGAATAAAGTCTCCTGGCAAGAGACCGGAGAGCTTCAACACATCATCTAACCTTGCTCCGGTTGCCCACCGATACATCGGCCAGCAAAGACTTAGTTCCAGTTGAGTTTCCCTAGGGAGTCGGTATTCGATTTGAAGGTCTAGCAATCTCTCTTGAATCGCCTCGGTCGCCTCTAGAGCTTCACGGAAGTTGCCCTTGGGCAGCTTTGGTTCGTAATCACCCTCATCCTTGCGACCTTCGTAAACCAGAGCAGTGGCCATTGCTGCCAAGTTGGCTGGGTCTAGCTCCGCCCAAGCTCCACTGTTCACGCACTCTGCGATCAACAAATCCCGTTCGCCGTAGATTTTGCCAAGGCGCAGGCCAGAGGCGGTAATCTCCAGGTCATCATCGCTTTCAACTAGGTAACCAAGCACGGTCAGCAGTTGGCAGATTCTGCCGAATACCTTTGCGACCTGATTGGTCCTACCCTCGATCTGCGCGATGGCCTGGTCTATCTCCTTGCGCAACTTTTGATAGCGCTCGCCCCAGCGAGCATGGGCCTCGCGCTCGGCGCAGCCGTGAGACGGGTGGGCCCGTAGTTCGCGCTTCAGATCCGCAATCCGCATATCCAGCTGGCGTTGGCCCCTAGACATCCTGATGTCTTTGCCAGCTCGATGCTTGCTTTGAGCACCGCTGCGCTCCAAGTCACTTAGTTCTCGCCGCAATGCGGAGTACTCGATGAAGTCACCGAGGTGACAGGCCATGGCTTTTTCGTAGCCCTCCAGTGACTCCTGTTTCTCGGCAATCACCCTTGCCAGACCCACCACGGATCGGTCTGCTTGAAACTGCGCGAATGAGCGCTCTAGGACCTTTGATGCCCGAGTAGCGCCAAAAGCCGATATCAGATTTACCGCCATGTTGTAGGTCGGTTTGAAGCTCGAGTTCAGCGGATAGGTTCGCTTGGATGCCAGACCGGCGACCAGGTTAGGGTCGAGTTGGTTTCCCCACAGAATGACCGAGTGGCCTTCCGTGTCAATTCCTCGTCGACCAGCTCGGCCGGTGAGCTGAGTGTATTCACCGGCGGTTATGTTTACCCTGGATTCACCGTTGTATTTGTCTAAGCGCTCCAGAACCACAGTTCTGGCAGGCATGTTGATGCCGAGAGCAAGAGTTTCCGTGGCAAACACAACCTTCACAAGCTTGCGCAGGAACAGCTCTTCAACCACTTCCTTGAACGCCGGCAACATTCCGGCATGGTGCGCTGCGACTCCCCGCTCCAGCGAAGTAAGCCAGTCAAAGTAGCCCAGCGTGTCTAAGTCTTCGTCTGCAATTTGCGCGCACCGAGCCTCAGCAATCCTGCGGATCTCCTGCTGCTCTTCCTTAGTAGTGAGGCGAAGTCCAGCCCTGCGACAGCTCTCCACTGCCTTTTCACATCCGGCGCGAGAGAAAATGAAGAAAATGGCGGGGAGAAGTCCCTGCTCCCCCAGGATCTCAACAACTTCAGGCTTTTCCAGTCGACCCTGACCACCCTGACTAAAGCCTCTTTGCTGAGGTGAAAAGTCTTTCCCTCCCCATTTGCCGCGTCGGGAGATCGGACCTCGAGCGCGGGCCTGGTGCTTTTTCAACAGCTCAGGGTTTACTCGCATCTGATTCGAGCCGGTTTCAAACAGCTCCAGAACCTCGTCCCCGAACAGCACGTGCTGGTGCAGTGGGACTGGTCGGTGCTCCGAAACAATCACCTGAGTATTGCCCCTGACTTCGGCAAGCCAAGCACCAAACTCTTCGGCATTTGAGACGGTGGCCGAAAGCGAAACCACCAACACATCCTTCGGAAGGTGAAGAATCACCTCTTCCCAGACTGCGCCACGGAAGCGATCGGCAAGATAGTGGACTTCGTCCATCACCACGTAGGCAAGGTCTCTCAGGGCCATCGAGGTCGCGTAGATCATGTTGCGAAGCACCTCGGTCGTCATCACCACAATCTGTGCGTCTGAGTTGTTGTTGGTGTCACCGGTTAGTAACCCCACTTTGTCTCGGCCGTAGCGGGCACTCAGCTCGGCAAACTTCTGATTACTCAGAGCTTTGATCGGGGTGGTGTAAAAAACCTTTTTTCCGCTCGCTACCGCGAGATGAATAGCGAATTCACCAACCACGGTTTTGCCAGCTCCGGTTGGGGCGGCAACCAAAACTCCTGAGCCAGATTCGAGCGCTTGGCAGGCATCAATTTGAAACTGGTCGAGGGGAAACTTCAGCGCCTCGGTGAAAATCTCTAATTCGCGATACTTGGCCTTTTGCTTAGCGAGCTTGTAGCGCTCTGCTGGGCTCAGGTCACTCACTTTGTTCTGGCTCTGAGGTTAGAGTCTTGGCCAGTTTTCTCTCGCGTCGTTTGTCATTTAGCTGCGCTATTCCAACGGCGGTGAAGTAGAGCAAGATCAGGGGAATCATCAAGAGGAACATCGAGAATGGCTCATTGGCCGGAGTTGCCAAGGCCGCGAGGATTGCCATGATCAATACCGCTACGCGCCAGGATTTGAGAATGCCTTTTGCCGTTGTGATGCCGGCAAAGTTCAACAGCACTAGCACAACTGGCATCACGAAAGACAGCCCAAACAGAAGAAGCACCCTCACCGCAAACAGGATGTACTCAGCGGCATTGATGACGTTGGTCGAACCCTCAGGCGTGAAGCCAATTAGCCCGACTACGAACCTTGGGATGTTGATCCAAGCGAACCATGCTCCAAACAGAAACAGCGGCAGCGCCGCGAAAACAAACCCCAGCGCGTAACGCTTCTCTTTGGTCTTCAGGCCCGGAGCAACGAAGGCCCACAGGTTGTAGAGCCACAGCGGAGAAGTTAGAACTACGCCGAAGAAAATGGAAACTTGAATTCTGAGGTCGAAGGCTGCTACTACGGTTCCAAAGTTGACCACGGCGTCAATGCCGCGGGCTTGGGTTACCTCAATCAGGGGTCGCTGCAAAAGCGCAAAGATTGGGTCGAATAAGAACCATCCGCCCACTGATCCAATCGCTATAAACAGAGCCGACCATGTCAGCCTGACGCGCAGTTCCCTAAGGTGGGAACCCAAGGACATGCGGCGCTCTTTGTTTTTGCGCCGAAACATTAGTCCTTCTGCTTCTCGCCTTCTTCGCCCTTCTTGGAGCCTTCAGCCTCTGGCTTCTTGATCTCCTTGCGGAAGATCTGCAGTGACTCTGCAACGCTCTTGGTTAGGGCAGGAAGCTTCGGTGCTCCCCAGAAAAGCAAAACGATTACGAGGATGACAATCCACTGCCAGCTTTCGATCCTCATTGCTCACCTTCTGTCTATGTTGATTGAGCTAATTCGAGCCACCAGTCTACGCTTTCTTTCCTCGCGCTCCCTCGCTTTCCGCTTTTCCATCGCGCGCCGCTCTGAAAGCAACCGAGGAAGATCCTCCGCGTAGACAGGTGATGCTGGCTCAATGACGACTTCATCGGGCCCGAAGCCGGATAGTTTTGCGTTCAGCCCGGTAACCTCGGCACTGAGCGTCCTGAGAGCCAACCAGAGGCGATACCCAGCCAGGGCCAAGACATAAACAGCTCCCGCCACTATTAGGAAATTCAGCCACTGCATTAGCCCTCACCCTCGCCGCTACCTAAGGCGCGAAGCGCAAACTGGCGCACGGCCAACCTGGCCGCCTCAGGTTCCAAAACTTGCGCCCTTGACCCAAATTTGGCTATGTGGCGCGCCAGCGCTGGATAGCTACCGACTCGGATCTTACCCACCAGTTTTCCGCCCTGTTCAGTCGGGGTTCCAACTAATGGAAAGTTCCAGAACAACTCGGTCGCGGTCCTGTCGATCTGCAAGGTCACAATCACTTCACTCTGGGATGCACCAAAGTCCTCATCCGGGACCTCTGCAGTCTTTGCTAACTCCGAAATCGGATTTTCAGTCAGTGACGCGCTGGCTACTCGATCAAGTCTGAATGCCCTGACTTCGTTGTTTTTGTGGCACCAACCGCGAAGGTAGTAGCGACCTTGCATGAGGTCCAGGCGCAGCGGATCGACCAAGCGCTCGGCCCGCTCCCCCAGCTGATTGAGGTAATCGACTTTGAGCTGTCTGCCGGCCAGTAAGGCCTGCTGGCAAGTATTAAGAATTGAATCCAGAAGTGAATTTGTGGACTGTCTTGGCTCCGCGGAGGATCCGAATAGCTTTCGGAGCTGGTTCAGCTCCCCGCTTTCCGCAAATGGCTTCACCGAGCTCAAATACTCAAGACCTGCCGCAATCGCGGCTGCCTGCTGCGCTGAGAGAACCGGTGGACGATCCAGCTGACCCATGCCAAGTGACAGCGCTACCTCACCTTCTTCAAGCGCCTCTTCGTCAACATAGAAGTGGGTTTGAAACCTTGTGAGGTCCTCACTATTGGCAATGGCCAGGACTGCTTTTCGAATCGCCTGCTCACTAACTTGGAAGTGTCTAGCCAGCTCAATCACATCACGCGGACCCTCTCTGAGAATGAGGCCAACTATTGATAGTGAGAGATTGAACTGTTCGTCGGCGGTCAGCTCTTGCTTAGGCATGATTCTCAACCACCTGCCTGAGTTGTTCGCTGACATAGGTCGCGAACTCGACGGGCCCAACGATGCGAACATCTGAGCCGAATTCAATTAGTTCTTCGGCAAAGAGTTCCCGATCCATATAGGAAATCTCAACGAGCTCTTGCTCTGCACCGAAGTGATACCAGGCCTCTGAATTTGGCCTCACTTCAATAACCGCACGTTGGGACTCAATGAAAACAGTTAGGTCAGCTTCCGCCTGAGCAATCTCTGCTGCAGTAACTGTTTGGGCGGGCTTGTCGGTTAGGCGAACCCGAGAAACCATCCTGCGGAGTAGGAAGTTTTTTAGCTCCCCATTCTCAACACCAAGCAGCAACCACTGCTGCGCAAGGAATCGGATTCGAACGGGAGTCAGGGTTCGAGCCGATACCGACTCTCCAGGCTTTTGGTAATCGAAACTTATTTGAACCCCAGACTCAATCGCCTGCGCGATAGGGGTGAAGTTTGGGTCTTTCGCAAACAGCTTTGGGGAGACCACCTGAAGGGTTTCTGCTCCACCGGCTACTCCGAAAGCGCGCATGCGAGTGAGAGCGCTCCTGGCGACTTGACTCATGCTTTGGTGATTCCAAGCTTTTGCTGCAAGTTCCAAAAGTTGCATGTGATTTGAATTGAGCTCAAAACCTGTTGGCCACTCGAATGAATCCTTGGCTAAGCGATATCGGGTTGCATCTGGATCGTCCGACCCTTCCCCGTCGATGACCTCAAGCCGAACCCCCATGATTCTGAGCAGGTCCTTGTCACGCTCAAACATTCGATCTCGCGCTTCTTGGGTTTTGTTCTCCTCATACCCGGCAACGCTCTCCAAAAGTTGACGCTTGCTAACACCATAACTTTGGGCAGCAACCAGGCAACAGGTCAGGGTAAACAGACGCTCCGCAGGAGACTGCTTACCCATTGACTTACTCCTTACCTAGGACGTCAATCACGAATACCAAGGTAGAACCGGCAGGAATCGCACCTTGAGCATTATCGCCATAGCCCAGGTCTGGTGGAATAACCGCGACAACCTGCGATCCAACCTTCACTCCCTCGAGAGCTTGAACAAAACCTTGAATGAGACCCTCTGAGGTCACCTGGAAACTAGCCGGAGCTCCACGCTCCCACGAGCTGTCGAACTGGGTTCCCTCCCAGGTCCAGCCGGAGTAGTGCACTATCACGGTGTCTCCGATGGCAATCTCGTCACCCTTGCCCTCAATCAAAATTGAACGCTTGAACTCTGTCGGGGCATCGGTTGCCGGAAGCTGGATTCCGGGCTGTCCATTTGGGGCCAAAATTACCGCCGGCACGCCCGCCTCTGGAGCTTGGGCTTCGCCGTTTGCCTTCGGTAGGTAGGCGTCTACCACATCGAATACGAACAAGATTGCATCCTCTGGGCCGATTCCGAGAGATTCAACGCCCGCTCCATCGTGAGCATTCGTGGCATCTAGCAATACACCAACTCGTGAGCCAACATTGACGCCGGTTAGCGCTTTGCAAAAGTCGGGCTTGGAATCTTTGATCAGGTCTTGAATTATGTAGTCGTTGGTTCCGAATTCACTGCCCTGGAACTGCTCGCCGGTTGATGCATTGAAACCTGTGAAGTGGAGAGCCACACGCTGACCACCAACCAGTGCGCCACCGGTGCCCTCAATGAAAACCTTGGTTTCGATTCCCGAACCCACAAGCGGCGAAGGAAACTCAATCTTTGGCTCAGCACCAAACTCGCCCTCGACGCTGACCTGCTCGATTGCGTCCCCGCCCGAGAAGCTGTCACAGTTTGCGCTTAGGCCCTGGCTCAAGAGTGCATACCCGGTTAGCGGAGTGGACTCGGCTGCACATCCGGTTAGCAGCAGGGCTGGGATAAGCAGCGCAACTAATTTCTTCATTTAGCTTCTTTCGTTTCTCTAATTCTCTCGCTGATCAAACTCTTGAGTAACCTTGCGGACAGTTTTTCTCAGCTTTTTCTCGCTAATTGGGCGCTGCCCAATTGCACCCGGCAGCCAAATCTCCATGTCTTCCTGGCTGAAGTCAGACTTTGAAGCTCGGCGCTGTTTGAACTCTGGCAATACCGCACCAGGCGCCAGTCTTCTCGCTGTCAGCAGAAATCCAGTGTGAGCAATCATGCGGTGATCGGGTCGAACGGCAAGCCCCTCAACGTGCCAGCTGCGAACCATTGACTCCCAAGCACTTGGCGAGGTAAAGCCACCGTGGTCACGTATCGCCTCCACGGTTCTCGAAAGCTGGGTAACGGTCGCTACATAAACAATCACAAGTCCACCGGGCCGAAGGGCTTGTGCCACAGCATCGATGCAATCCCAGGGGGCGAGCATGTCCAAGACCGCTCGGTCAGCGCTCGCCTCAGCGACATGGTCGCCTAAAACCTGCTGCAACTCACCGAGGTGCACATCCCAGTTTTTTGGCTGGTAGCCAAGTTGATTAGCAACGTTGGCCTTTGCAATCTGAGCAAACTCATCTCGCTTTTCAAATGAGATGAGGCGACCCTCAGGGCCTATGGCTCGAATCAAATACGAGGAAAGTGCCCCAGAACCGACGCCAGCCTCAAT
>CAZQZY010000004.1:34166-41213 GCA_964597935.1 uncultured Aquiluna sp.
CCCACCGCAACGCATCCCGCGGCTTCGGCGCTCGCCAGACCGGTACGTGAGTCCTCGAAGGCGATGCACTCTGCAGGTTCAACCCCTAGCAGTTTGGCAGCAAGCAAATAGGGCTCGGGGTCTGGTTTGCCCTTCTGCACATCATCCCCCGCAACAACAACATCAAAGGCTTGAAACGGTATTTGATCAACAACCGTCAAGGCCATTCGGCGCATCGACATAGTTACCAATGCGGTTGGAATCCCCGCCTGCTTGAGTGAAATCAGCAGCTCAAGAGCACCGGGCCGCCAAGGTAGCTGATTCTGCAGGTGAGAGACCACCTCGTCGGTGAGGCGATCAATCACCTCTTGGATCGAAAGATCCTGGATCGAAAACCGTTCTTTGAGAATTGCCGATGAGTCGTAGAGCGACTTTCCAATTAGCTCGTGACCGTGTTCCTTAGTCCACTCCGAGCCGTAGTCAGAAGCGAGTCTCGATTCGCTCAGCAGCCAGTAAGGCTCAGAGTCGATGAGAGTGCCGTCCATGTCCCACAGGACAGCTCTAGGAAAGGTGTTTGGCATCCTGAGAAGTCTAGTTAGTAAGTGCTTTAGAGTTTGTAGGTAAAGAAGTGGAGAACATGCTAAGCGGAAGAATCTTGCTGGTCGCTTTTGAGGGCTGGAATGACGCCACAGAGGCCGCAAGCGGAGCCCTGAAGGCCATTGCTGAGCAAATTGGTGCGCAGACCCTGGAGGCAGTGGACCCCGAGGACTACTTTGACTTTCAATTCTCTAGGCCGATGCTGGAGTTTGATGCCGAGGGAAATCGCGTGCTCTCCTGGCCGGGTTGTGAATTGCTTCAGGCGAGTCCAGAGAAGATAGCGGACCAGCCCGATCTTGACCGGCTATATCTCCTTTTGGGAACAGAGCCATCCAGGCGATGGCTGAGTTTTGCTGCCGAAATTCTCGAGATGGTTCAAGATCGCGAAATTGATGCCGTAATCATGCTCGGCTCGATGCTGGCTGATGTTCCCCACACCAGACCAATGCAGGTTTTTAAGTCCTCGATGAACGAGGAGCTCATGGAGCGTTACGCCATAGAACCATCGACCTACCAGGGCCCAGTCGGAATCTTGACCGTGTTAGCCCAGAGTTTCGAGGCGGAGGGAATCCCCGTGCTGTCGCTGTGGGGTTCAGTCCCCCACTACGTGCACAACACAACGAACCCAAAGGCCGCTATCGGTTTTCTGAGTGAGATTCTTGAACTGACCGGTTACAGCTTTGACACTTCGGCGCTCGCCGAGCAGGCATTTGAGTGGGAGCGCGGTGTTGATGACATGACCGCTTCTGATGAAGAGATGCTGGCTTATGTTTCTCAGCTTGAAAAAGCCAGGGATGCTTGGGACTCAGAGCAGGTTTCTGGCGAAGCGCTAGCCCGGGAGTTTGAACGCTACCTAAAGGACCGTCCAGATTCTCAGGATCGACCCAAGAACTAAATTGCACCCAGGCTTAGGCCGATCAGCAATAGCGATCCCACCGCCACTCTCCAGATCACAAACGGCATAAACGAACCACGCACCAGGTATTTCAGCAACCAGGAAATCACGAGGTAGCCGGTGACTCCGCTTACCAAGGTTGCAAAAGCAGTTCCGAGCAAAAGGTCAACGGGCAGGTCCTGGTAGCTCTTTAGAAACTGGTAAATCCCGGAGGCTAAGACAGCTGGAATTGCCAGCAGGAAGCTGTAACGAGCAGCGGCCTCTCGGGTGAATCCCATCATTCGACCAACGGTTATGGTCCCCCCAGAGCGCGATACGCCTGGGATTAGCGCTAAAGCTTGCCCAAAGCCAAATGCCAAGCCGCTTTTGAGGTCAAGGTCCTTGACTTCCTTTTCCCTCCGTCCAAAATGATCGGCTAGGCCAAGAGCTATTCCAAACACAATGAGCATGATGCCGATCACCCATAGTTGTCGGACATCGGATTCCACCTGATCTTGAAAGGCAAGTCCCAAGCCAACCACCGGTAGTGAACCAAGAATCACGAACCAGCCAAGCTTTGATTCGCTTGGCTGTGACCTAAAAGGTTTGAGTGCGTTTCGAAACCAAGATTTCAGGACCTCAGCAATGGTTTTGGCAAAATACAAAACCACCGCAATCTCGGTTCCGATCTGAATCGTTGCGATGAACGCGGTGAGTTGCGGCTTTGTCAGCGATGAAATGCCCATCAGTTCTTGCGCGATTTGAACGTGTGCGGAAGATGAGATCGGCAAAAACTCAGTGAGCCCTTGAATCAAGCCAAGAACTAGCGCTTCAAATAGCGTCATTCATCCTCAGCAAGCGCGATTGGCAAATACTCATCGTGAGCGGAAGCGAGGGCCTCTTCGTAACTGAGGAATGCGTCCTCCACCATCTCGTAGGCGCGCTCAAGGTTCTCATCAACCCCGGATCGCTTTTGACGACAAGCATCAAGGTGAAACTCCAGTGCAGCAACGAGTTTCTGCAGTGCCAGCTCTGGGTCAGCGTTCATGGCTAAAGGCTACTCAAGGATGCGAATTGAGCCAAGCACCATTGGTTGGTTTTGGTGCTTTGGTTCGTGATAGATTGTCTGCGCTCAGTTCTTTAGAGCATCACCTGTCCGGGTGGCGGAATGGCAGACGCGCTAGCTTGAGGTGCTAGTCTCCGATAGGAGGTAGGGGTTCAAGTCCCCTTTCGGACACCAAGTCTCATTACACTTCTACGGTGCCCAATCAAATTCCCTCAGCCCTCAGCTTTGGTCTTGAGCACGCTCGAAACCTGATCACCGGAAAAAAGGTATTGCTGCTATCGGGTGCCGGAATATCAACCGATAGCGGAATTCCCGACTATCGGGGTGCGGGAAGAGTGCAAAAGCACCCACTAACCTTCGACCAATTCATGGGCTCAGCAAAGAACCAGGCTCGCTACTGGGCGAGGAGCTATGTCGGGTGGGGCCGAATCGCCGGTGCGGTGCCAAACGCCGGTCACCTAGCGGTAGCAAAAGCAGAGCAGGAAAACAAGATCTTTCAGGTAATCACCCAAAACGTTGATGGTCTTCACCAAAAAGCTGGAGCAAAAAACGTGCTCGAACTGCATGGCCGCCTCGACACGGTGGTGTGTATCCAGTGCGGAGAGTTAATCAAGCGATCCGAGTTAGACCTGCGCATCAGCCAGCTCAACCCAAACTTCATCCAGGATCCAAATGCTCAGGCCTCTCCCGATGGCGACGCCGAGATTGAGGTTGATGAGAGTTTCCAGGTGCCAAGTTGCGGTGTTTGCGGCGGCAGCTACAAACCCGATGTTGTCTTTTTCGGAGAGCAAATTCCTAAGGCAAGAGTTTTGAAGGCTGCAGAGGCAGTCGAGGAAGCGCAGGCCATTGTTGTCGCTGGTAGCTCCCTGACTGTGAACTCTGGGCTGCGACTTGTCAAACGTGGCAAGGAGCTTGGCTTGCCCATCGTGATCGTAAACCTAGGTGAGACGAAGGCAGACGCAATCGCTGATGTTCGGCTGAACGTCTCAACCTCACAGGTGCTCTCGGAGTTATTCGATGTCTAACACTGAACTCGGCCTGCTGCGCCATGGACAAACCGATTGGAATATCAATCTTCGGCTGCAGGGAACAGCTGACATTCCTATGAACGAGGTTGGTGTCGCCCAGATTCAGTTGGCCGCTGAAAAACTTGCTGAGCAGCCCTGGGACCTAATCCTGAGCTCCCCACTGGGACGGGCGATGCACTCCGCGCAGATAGTAGCCGCAAGGCTTGGAATCGATGAGGTCATGGTTGAGCCGCTACTTTTGGAGCGGAGTTTTGGTATCGGTGAGGGTCTTGAGTATTCACAATGGCACGAGCAGTATGGCGCTCTCGATGAGATTCCCGGTGCGGAGTCCGCATCGCAAGTAATCTCACGTGCCAACCTGCTGCTTCAAACAGTAGCCAGGGATTATCAAGGCAAGCGAGTACTCGCGGTTTCCCACGGTGCGCTCATCAGGTTTGTCCTGTCTCAAGTTTCAGATGGGCAAATTCCGCCCAAGGGAGAGCGGCTGCAAAACGCTTCTCTTCATGAGCTTCACCACACTGACAGCTGGCGGCTGAGAGCCTGGGCTCCGAACCCGCTTGGCCTAGAGAGTCTGTAGCAGGCCCAGTAGCTTTTTCGCGGATACCGCCCAGGAGAATCCTGCAGCCTGCCGTTTTCCCGCTATTGAAAGTTGGTTCCAAAGCTCGCCACTCTCAAGTGACCGGATCTTTCGCGCGAAATCTGCAGAGTCTTGCGGGGTGAAGTACAAAGCGCCATCACCGGCAACTTCTCTAAAGATCTCAAGGTCTGATAGCACGGCCGGTGTCCCCTGCGAGATCGACTCCAGCGCTGGGATACCAAATCCCTCATCGAGGCTGGCACTGACAAGTGCAAAGCAGCTGGAAAGTAGCTCCACATATTCCTCGTCGCTCACTCCCCCAAGGAAAGAAACCCGAGCTCCGTCTGGGATGAGTTTTTCAAGTTCCGTTTTTCTCTGAGCTGTGATTTTTGATGCCAACACAAGTTCGTAATCCGGCAAATCCGCCATGCCGGCAATCAGGGTCTCCACGTTTTTATAGCCAATGAAGCTCCCCATGTAAACCAACTGCTTGGTTCTTGGTTTAGGTTCCAGAACGTCCAAATCTGATGCATTCGGTATGACCCAGATTGGTTTCTTAGTCAGTCCTGCTGACTCAATCTGACGCTTCGAGGATTGAGAGACTGTCACCACAGCGTCAGCGGCTCGCAGTAGGAGTCGCTGCGGCGCATAGCTCTGATGGTAGAGCCACCAAATCGCTCGAATGACTGGGTTGAACTGCTTGGGTGGCGAGTTGTGACGGTAGTAGATCAGATCGTGAATCGTGAGAACCAGTTTGTAATTGCGAAATAAGCCAGAGGTGGTTTGCATCGGCGAAAAGACTAGATCTGCACCTAGCCGATTTATCTGCAGCGATGTCAGAGGCTCAAGAAGCGAAGTTGCAGGGCGCACTTGCACAAACTCAACCCCAGGACCAATTTGGGTGCGTTGGTAATCGTGACTGACTAGAACCTTCAGCGGAACTAGCTTTTTAAGCTCACGAATCAGTCCAAGTGAAAACTTGCTGATCCCATCCGGATACTCTTGGATAAATCGACCATCGAAGACGATTTTCAAGAGATTTCCCTTGCAAATTCAGTGACGATCAACCCAACCTCGAAGGGTGCTTCGTAGTGAGTCAGGTGACCGCAATCTAGAGTTCTCAGCTCTGCGCCAGTGCGGCTTTGGAGTTCAAGCTGACCAGTCAGCGGTGCAATCAAATCTTTGGCACCGGCAACCAGTAGCAGGTGCTCTGGAGCTTGATTCACGAAGTCCAAGACATTTCCACCACTTGCTGCCTGGAAGCCCTCAATAGCGACGCTGTCGGAACGATAGTTTGAAAAGTAACGATGATGTTGATCGTGGATGAAGGACCGCAGTTTTAGATCCCAGCTCGTTGCCATAACCATCGACATCACTCGAACGACCAGGGTGCTTCTCATTAGAGCAGAACCCAGTGCACCAATGGACCCCACCCGATAGAAGAAACTGGCTAGCTTGCCGCCCAGAGAATCCCCTTGGGTGGTGCTTATCGGGTTTAGCAGAACCGTTGGTTGCTGCATTCCTAGGCTCCAGGACTTTGAAACCACAAGCGAGCCAAAGCTGTGGCCAAGCACGATTGGATCTTCAAAATTAGTGACAAACTCAGTGAGCCAGTGGGCATAGTTTTCAAGGTTATGCTCGCCCGTTAGCTCCGGGGATTTTCCATATCCGGGCAAATCTGGGATGACCACGTGGTGGTCTCTAAGAGCGCCAGCGATAGCGCTTAGACCGTTGTGATCTCCCCTGAAGCCGTGAATCAGAATCACGGTGCGCCCAGGTCCCGGGTACTGCCAGGTTGCGGTGTTGCCAACATCAGATCTCGTGCCACGACTTCGGGCCAACTCCATCAGATCCGGCGCGGAAGATTTCAACACCTGCATCCAACCAGTCTAGGTTGACAGGGGGTCACCCTAGTCTTTGATATGTGCTGGATTTTGATTTTGAACCTCAATCGCCGGTTTGGGCTAAGCGCTTGGCGGCGTTTGACCTTGAGACCACGGGTCTAAACCTTCGGGAATCGAGGATCGTGACTGCTTGTGTAGCGGTTTTGGACAGCAACGGTCAGATCGAATCACTTTCAGAGTGGTTGGTAAATCCGGGTGTGGAGATCCCAGATGCTGCGGCGGCTGTCCACGGGATCACAACGGAGTTTGCTCAAGCCAACGGTGCCGCTCCAGAGCTTGCTATCGCGGAGATCCTCGGCTCACTTTCAAGACTATTCACTCAGATGCCCGTGGTGGCATTCAATGCCGCCTATGACTTCTCCATCCTCCATCACGAGGCAATTCGTCACGGACTAGATCCGGTATCACCAAAGCCGGTTATCGACCCCTTGGTGCTGGATAGGGAAATGGTCAAGTATCGCTCGGGTAAAGGCAGTAGAACCCTTGGTGCACTCACCGCTGACTATCAAGTGCCACTGGAAAATGCTCACAACTCAACCGCAGACGCCGTTGCTGCTGGACGTTTAGCTCAGCGCATGGCTGCCAAGTTTGAGCGGCTAAACATGGACCTTGAGTCGCTGCACAACGCCCAAATCGATTGGGCCAAAGCTCAGGCTCTGGATTTTGAAAAGTGGATGAAAACACAAAACCGCCCGGATTTCCGGGCGGAGTTGGGTTGGCCGGTTAGAGACTAGCCGAAGTTCTTGTAGCGCTCGTTGAAGCGCTCCACGCGACCTGCGGAGTCCATGATGCGCTGCTTACCGGTGTAGAAAGGGTGGCTCGCGGAGCTGATTTCCACATCGTAGACCGGGTAAGTCTTGCCGTCTTCCCACTCAATGGTCTTGTCGCTGGTGATGGTAGCGCGGGTCAGAAAGGCAACGCCAGATGCCAGGTCGCGGAATACGATCGGCTCGTAGCTTGGGTGAATTTCAGCCTTCATGGTTTCCTTCTAGGTTTGAATTCTTTTTGCGAAACGCAACAGC
>CAZQZY010000005.1:0-2485 GCA_964597935.1 uncultured Aquiluna sp.
CCGAGATTGTTAGGTTTTGAACCGGGATGTCATCGTCATCGTTGCTTAGCACGAGAACATCAGCGGGTAGCTGAATCGACTCGGTTGGAAGTTCTTCCTTGGCTTCGTCCTCGACGGTTAGGTCGACAGCCTCCTGGGCCTCAGCGACGATGTCCTCTACCGGCTCGAGTTCAACCTCTTCATCATCTTCCTCATCGCCCTCGGGCAGGTCAGCAACGGCCTTCGACTTCTTAGGAGCCTTTTCGGCCTTGGCTTTGGCCTTTGAGATAGTTGCGATGATAAACCTCGTTTTTGGGCAGACTTTAAACCCTTGTCAAGTCGTGAGACCTGAAAGGGTTTAGGGGCAAATTATGTCACGGAAGTGACCATTTCACAATTTAGAACGTGGAAAAACCCGAAGTTATTCCTGATCTTCTCCCGTGCGGCGCATAGCAGCCAGGTAATTCTCAAGCTCCTCCGCCAACTGATCGGCACTCGGAGGCTCGGCTGTTGGCTTTCCGATTGGTGCCCTGGCTGGTCCATCTTTCGAAGAGTAACTGCTTTCCAAAGTGGCAACTAGCTTCGCAAGCTCAGCATTGTCCTCAATCTGCAGGTTGACCTTCTGCATGAACTTCGCTGCGGAGTCTCTTAGTTCATCTGATGGGAACACCAACCCGGTAGCGGCGCTTATTAGCTCGAGGCCAGCAACCGCTGCCCCGGGGACCTCATTGTCGGCAAGGTAGTGCGGAACCAGGAGCACAAAGCCTGCAACGTCCAGTTCCGACTTTGTAAGGGTGTATTCCAAGAGGTGCACGATGTTCCCCGGGACTTGAGTTTGCGGCTTCCACTCAGAAAAACGCTCTATCAAGTCCTTGCGATTACCCGACACCGTCACCCCAATCGGCCTGGTGTGTGGCAACGGGAAGGGAATTGAGTGCACCCAGGTGAAGGAAGTCACATCGAGGTCGTGACAGATGTCAGAAATAGCCTCGGAAAAAGCCTCCCAGCGGAAGTCTGGTTCGTAACCATCGAGCAAAAGGAAAGGCTGGTCAGCCTCGTCGCGCATTAGATAAATGCCCAGCTCTGCGGGTTCGTAAGACTCGATGTGGTCCTTTTCAAAAAAGAGCACCGGCCGCCTTGACCTGTAGTCAAGAAGCTCGTCGTTGTTGAAGCGAATTACTAGTTCGGATTCAAGGTTCGCGAATAGGTGCCCGGAGAGCTGGTTGATTGAAGATCCGGCATCTGTGAACCCTGTGAGCATCGCAAGCATGGGTAGCCCAGTGATTTCCTCGCTCGGTGCAAGGACACGATACAAAGCGCTCATGAGCCGATACTAACCCACCTAAGCTTTTGGCTATGACTTCGATTTCTCTAGTTTCTAAACCATCTAAATCAGCATTTGCCCTCCGCTATTCCGACGCGGGATTCGAGTCGGTGGCTCAGGATTTTGCCCCTTCGAAGGAAGATTTGTCTGCCTATGGTGCTAAGACCACCGCGGCGTTTGCCGCGAAGGTGCCGAGCCCAAAGGGTTCTGTACTTGTGGTCGGTGGCAATGAGCTATCACTTCGTGATTTTGGGGCGGTAGTTCGCAGAGAGGCAATCTCAGACACCAGCATCATCGCCAGTGTCACTAACGCCAAGGAGCTTCATGAGCTAGTGGAGGGGATCCTGCTCGGTGGCAAGACTCCAACTCGCTTCAAGAAGGCAAGCTCTGAGCCTCAGAACTTTGAAATCGTCGTTCCAGAGGGCCTGGTCGAAACGGATCTCTCTGCGGTCAAGCAGATCGCTTCTCAGATTGTCGCGATTCGCGAGCTCATCAATCTGCCTGCCAACGAGCTATGGCCCGACAAGCTGGCTCAGGAGGCCAAATCGCTAGCAAGCGGTCTACCAATTGAGGTTGAGATTTGGGACGAGGCAAAACTCGAGCAGGAGCGCTGTGGCGGAATCCTCTCAGTTGGAAAGGGTTCAGTCCGCCCGCCACGCCTGGTGAGACTGAGCTACCGCGGTGGTGGAAAGCACATCGCCCTCGTCGGAAAAGGAATCACTTTTGACACCGGTGGCCTATCGCTAAAGCCGGCTGAAGGCATGGTTGGAATGAAGTACGACATGGCCGGAAGCGCGACCGTGCTTGGTGCGATTCTGGGAGTGGCGACACTTGGGCTGAAGGTTGATGTGACCGCATACATGTGCTTGGCCGAGAACATGCCTTCGGGCTCTGCAACAAGGCCAGGAGATGTCATCACAATCCGCAACGGAAAAACCGTCGAGGTTCTAAACACCGATGCTGAGGGACGACTGGTATTGGCAGATGGCCTTTCGCTGGCAAGTGAGCAAAAGCCTGACCACATTATTGACGTCGCGACCCTAACTGGAGCAGCAAGAATTGCGCTGGGAGATCGCTACGCCGGAGTTATGGGTTACGGCGAAGCGGTCAAGTTGACGCTGAATGCTGCCAAGAGCGTGAATGAATTGCTCTGGGAGATGCCGCTACCGCCTGAGCTTCGCA
>CAZQZY010000005.1:2585-4462 GCA_964597935.1 uncultured Aquiluna sp.
GCCAAGAGCGTGAATGAATTGCTCTGGGAGATGCCGCTACCGCCTGAGCTTCGCACCATCCTCGATAGCGAGATTGCTGATCTAGCAAACGTAAAGATTGGTAACCGGGCTGGCGGGATGATGGTTGGAGCTCAGTTCCTCACCGATTTCGTGCCAAAGGACGCATCCTGGGCGCACTTAGACATAGCCGGTCCTGCGAATAATGATGCCGCACCTTATGGAGTGATACCCAAGGGAGCTTCTGGCATCATGATTAGAACCCTTATCGAACTCGCTAGGCAGCTTGCACAGTAGTAGGCTTATGCCGTTTCGCCGACTTTGGAGCTCAAACTAATGGCTAATCACGATTTCGACCTTGTCATCCTTGGAAGTGGAAGCGGCGGTTACGCAGCAGCCCTTCGTGCAGCACAACTCGGAATGAGTGTTGCACTTGTTGAAAAGGACAAACTGGGTGGCACCTGCCTGCACCGCGGTTGTATCCCCACCAAGGCACTGCTTCACTCGGCAGAGGTTGCGGATGTCACCAAAGAGGCCGCTCACTTCGGTGTGAATGCAACCTTCCAGAGCATCGACATGAGTGCCGTAAACAAATATCGCGACTCCATCGTCGACAAGCTCTACAAGGGTCTAACTGGACTTGTGTCTTCAAAGAACATCACTTTTGTGACCGGTGAGGGCCGTTTGACTGGACCAAAAACTGTGACGGTCGGCAGCGAAAGCTACACCGGTAAAAACGTCGTCCTAGCTACCGGATCCGTCACCAAGACCCTCGGTATCGAAATTGGCGGCCGAGTTATCACTTCAGACCAGGCGCTCCAGATGGATTGGATTCCAAACAAGGTTGCAATCCTCGGTGGTGGCGTAATCGGAGTTGAGTTTGCCTCCATCTGGCGTTCATTCGGAGCCGAGGTGGTAATCATCGAAGGCTTCGATCGTCTCGTGCCAAACGAGGACCCCAGCATGAGCAAGGGTCTGGAGCGCGCCTACCGCAAGCGCGGCATCGACTTTAAGCTTGGAAACAAATTCAAGAGCGTGTCGCAGGGCCCAACCTCGGTGACAGTCGAGCTGGAGAATGGCGAGCAGATCTCCGCGGACCTACTTCTGGTAGCTGTGGGTCGCGCTCCAAATGCAACCGGCTTTGGTTTTGAGGAGCAGGGTGTCGCAATGGACCGCGGCTTCGTTCTCACCAACGAGCGACTTGCGACCAACCTGCCAGGCGTTTACGCGGTCGGAGACATCGTTCCTGGTCTTCAGCTTGCTCATCGCGGTTTCATGCAGGGAATTTTCGTCGCTGAGGAAATCGCAGGCCTAAACCCCGTCGTTGTAAACGAGTGGGGTATTCCTCGAGTCACCTACTGTGAGCCAGAGATTGCATCCGTAGGACTCACTGAGGCCCAGGCCAAGGAGAAGTTCGGTGCTGACCAGGTTTCTACCTACGAGTACAACCTCGCCGGCAATGGAAAGAGCAACATCCTAGGAACCGCCGGTGTAATCAAGTTGATTCGTCAGGTCAATGGGCCAGTTGTCGGCTTCCACATGATCGGCTCACGAGCCGGTGAGCAGGTAGGTGAGGCTCAGTTGATTGTGAACTGGGAGGCTTACCCAGAGGATGTCGCACCGCTTGTCCACGCGCACC
This sequence comes from uncultured Aquiluna sp., assembly GCA_964597935.1. Taxonomy (GTDB): domain Bacteria; phylum Actinomycetota; class Actinomycetes; order Actinomycetales; family Microbacteriaceae; genus Aquiluna. Next base: position 4,222 of record CAZQZY010000005.1, read on the forward strand.
CAACCATGAACGAGGCAATCGGTGAGGCACACCTCGCACTTGCCGGCAAGCCACTTCACGCACACGCATAGGTTTAGAAGGGATCAACAACAATGAGCGAAGTAGTACTTCCAGCACTCGGAGAGTCAGTTACCGAGGGTACCGTAACCCGTTGGTTGAAGAAGGTCGGTGACACAGTCGCTATTGATGAGCCTCTAGTAGAGGTTTCAACCGACAAGGTCGACACCGAGATCCCTTCGCC
>CAZQZY010000005.1:4562-35976 GCA_964597935.1 uncultured Aquiluna sp.
GTCGCGGCGCCAGTAGCAGCCCCATCCGTTACTCCACCAGTGGTGTCCGCTCCGGTGGTTTCGATACCGCAGGTTGCTGAGCCAAATGAGTCCGACCCTAACTACGTGACCCCTATTGTTCGCAAGCTGGCAAACGACATGGGCGTGAATCTTGCTACCGTTCGTGGCACCGGTGTTGGCGGTCGCATTCGTAAGGAAGATGTTCTTGCCGCTGGTTCGTCAGCTACCTCAGTAGTGCCATCCACTCCTGCGGTTTCCGCTGCTCACACACCAGCTGCTCCATCACCACTTCGCGGCACAACCGAGCCAATGTCGCGACTTCGCAAGGTACTAGCAGAGCGCGCTGTTGCTTCCATGCAGCAGACTGCCCAGCTAACCACTGTGGTTGAGGTTGACGTGACTCGTATTGCGAACCTGCGCAAGCGCGTTCAGGGTGAGTTTTTGCAGAAGACCGGTGTGAAGCTGAACTTTATGCCGTTCTTCACGCTCGCTGCCGCGGAGGCGCTGGCAGCTCACCCAAAGATCAACTCATCAGTTGACGGTGACAACATCGTCTACCACCCAACCGAGAACATCAGCTTTGCGGTTGACACCGAGCGTGGGCTACTGACACCGGTTATCCGTAATGCAGGTTCACTCAACCTGGCTCAGATTGCCCAGCAGATTGCAGATCTCGCAGACCGCACTCGCAACAACCAGTTGAAGCCAGATGAGTTATCGGGTGGAACCTTCACTCTGACAAACACCGGTTCGCGCGGAGCCCTGTTTGACACCCCAGTTGTGTTCTTGCCGCAGTCGGCAATTCTTGGAACTGGAATCGTGACCAAGCGTCCAGCGGTAGTGACTGATGCAGAGGGAAATGAGTCGATCGCTATTCGATCACTGGTCTACCTAGCTTTGTCATACGACCACCGAACCATCGATGGCGCAGACGCTTCAAGGTTCCTAACAGACGTCAAGGCAAGGCTAGAGGCGGCAGCCTTCGAGGCCAATCTAGGAATCTAGATAAAACGCCCAGGACCCCCTGGGCGTTTTCCTTATCGTCACCCCATCGATTAGAAAAGGGTTTCCGAAGATAGGTATGCAGCGCTTCAGTGCTTTTACGGTGATGGGCTTCATGGATACATCATCACGGAGCCGTGCTCCTCTCGCGCTGGAATCATTTAACCTGTTGAGAAGTTGGATTTCTTCAAATGCCTGAATTCAAGGTCGTCGGCCTCAACCCCAACTTCGTCTCCTATAGCGATGGTCTCAATCTGCAGCGCCAGCTGCACCGACAAGTCGTAGATGGCCTCTCCCCCGATACGGTTCTGCTGCTTGAGCACTCCAGCGTCTACACGGCCGGTAAGCGGACTGAAGCACACGAGCTTCCTGATGATGGAAGTGAGTTTGTTGAGACCGACCGCGGCGGGAAAATCACCTGGCACGGACCAGGTCAGTTGATTGGTTACCCAATCATGCGGCTCCCCCAACCAATTGACGTTGTCGGCTACGTCCGATACCTGGAGCAGGTGCTCATCGATGTGATTGCAGACTTCGGCGTCGTAGGTACGCGCGTTGCAGGAAGAACCGGAGTATGGGTAGAAACACCACTTGGAACTCAGAAGGTTGCGGCAATCGGAATCAGGGTTGCCGAAAAGGTCACCATGCATGGCTTTGCCCTGAACTGCAACAACTCACTGGATCCATACGATCACATAGTGGCGTGTGGAATATCTGATGCCACTACCACAACCCTGTCAATTCTCACCGGAAAGCTAATTACCCCCGAGGATGCGGCTACCCTAGTAATGCAGAAAATGGGAGAGATACCGAATGAGCGACAAGCCAGAGCGTAAGTTACTGAGGCTTGAGGTTAGAAACTCTCAGGTTCCGATCGAACGAAAGCCGGAATGGATCAAGACCACTGCGAAGATGGGCCCCGAGTATCGTCAGCTTCACTCTTTGGTGAAGGACAAGGAACTCCACACAGTTTGCCAGGAAGCCGGCTGCCCTAACATCTTCGAGTGCTGGGAAGACCGAGAGGCTACCTTCCTTATCGGTGGATCGCAGTGCACCAGAAGGTGCGACTTCTGCCAAATAGACACGGGCAAGCCAGCGGCCTTTGACGCTGATGAACCAAGAAGAGTTGGTGAGTCTGTCCAGCAGATGCAATTGCGCTATGCCACTGTCACCGGGGTTGCTCGAGACGACCTACCCGATGAGGGAGCATGGCTCTATGCGGAAACCATTCGCCAGATTCACAAGCAATCCCCCGGCACCGGTGTCGAGATTCTGGTTCCTGACTTTTCTGGTAAGCCTGAGCTGCTTCAGAAGGTTTTTGATGCAAAACCCGAGGTCTTCGCTCACAACGTAGAGACCGTTCCGAGAATCTTTAAGCGCATTCGCCCTGCGTTCAGTTACGAGCGATCTCTGGACGTCATCACCCAGGCACGAAATGCCGGCATGGTCACCAAGAGCAATCTGATTCTAGGTATGGGTGAGGAGCTCGAGGAGGTTTCGCAGGCGCTCAAGGATCTCTACGAGGCTGGAACGGACATCATCACAATTACTCAGTACCTGCGCCCCTCCCCGAGGCACCACCCGGTAGAGCGCTGGGTGAAGCCGGACGAGTTCGTTGCCCTGGCCAAAGAAGCCGAGGATCTGGGTTATCTAGGCGTGCTCGCGGGACCTTTGGTTCGCAGCAGCTACCGAGCCGGAAGACTGTGGGCAAAATCGATGATTGCCAAGGGCCGCGAGATCCCTGCGGACCTGAAACACCTTGCTGACAAGCTCGAATTCAGCCAAGCAACCGCTGTTGCATAACTAAACTACTGACGTGCCTAAAGACAAGAAGAACAAAGCCCCCGGTCGCTTCAAGCAGCTACTGCAGGTCTACAAGATCACCGCGAAGTCCGATCCATCCAGCGCTTGGGCCGCTGCTCTGGGATTCCTACTAGCTCTCGGTACTGGACTTGGCATTGGTTTTCTTCTGGACTCGGGGAACCCTTGGTCCTTGACCCTCTGGGGTATCACCGGCACCACCTCGGGCATCCTGATCGCAATGATCATCATGTCAAAGCGTGCTGAGCGCAACGCCTACATGAGAATCGAAGGTCAGGCTGGCGCTGTCGGGGCTGTCTTGGATAGTCAAATTCGCCGCTCCTGGAGAGCAAACGCGATGCCCGTAGCGATAAACGGCAAAACCAAAGAGGCGGTCTATCGCATGGTTGGTCCCGCTGGTGTTGTGTTGATTGGCGAAGGCTCTGGAGCCAGGGTGTCGCAGATGCTCGAGGATGAGGCACGCAAGATAAACCGCGCCGCTCCGGGAGCAACTGTGCATCGTCTAAAAGTTTCACAAGTTGACGGGATTCGCCTGCACCTACTCCTAAAGACCGTCTACAAGCTAAAGAAGACCATGACACGCGCTGAGGTGACCGCAGTGACTAATCGCCTTGAGGCTCTGGGTGCATCAGGAGCACTGCCAATTCCGAAGGGCATTGATCCGATGAAGGTTCGCCCACCAAAGCGCAAGGGTTAACATTCTCGAAACATACCTTCGCTAGGTTTGTAGCGTTCCGCTATCCCATTACCTATGAGAGGGCATTCAATGTTCAAGACCGCGTCCGAAGTGATTGCGTACATCAAGGCAAATGATGTCAAGTTCCTAGACGTGCGCTTCACCGACCTTCCAGGCGTGCAGCAGCACTTCAACCTTCCTGTATCCCAAATCGACGAGGACTTCTTCGCCAACGGACAGCTATTTGATGCTTCCTCCATTCGCGGATTCGCTTCGATCCACGAGTCAGACATGCAGCTGATTCCAGATGTCACCACCGCGTACATCGACCCATTCCGTATTGAGAAGACTCTGATCATCTCGTTTGACATTTACAACCCAAGAAATGGTGAGCTTTACCACCGCGACCCTCGCCAGGTTGCACACAAGGCGGAGCGCTACCTAGCCTCCACCGGAATCGCAGACACTGCGTTCTTCGCTCCCGAGGCTGAGTTCTTTATCTTCGACGAGGTTCGCTACGAGACTAAGGCGAACACCGCGTTCCACATCGTGGACTCCATCGAGGGTGCTTGGAACTCTGCTCGCAACGAGGAGGGTGGAAACCTAGGAAACAAGACCCCATTCAAAGGTGGCTACTTCCCAGTTTCACCGGTTGACCACCTAGCTGACATTCGTGACGCAATCGTTCTAGAGCTTGAGGCAGCTGGCCTTGACGTAGAGCGCAGCCACCACGAGGTTGGAACCGCTGGTCAGTGCGAGATCAACTACAAGTTCGACACCCTGGTGAAGTCAGCAGATGACGTATTGAAGTTCAAGTACATCGTCAAGAACGTTGCTCACCAGTACGGTAAGACCGCCACCTTCATGCCAAAGCCGCTATTCGGTGACAACGGTTCCGGTATGCACGTTCACCAGTCACTCTGGAAGGACGGCAAGCCACTGTTCTACGACGAGGCTGGTTACGGTGGACTTTCAGACATCGCACGTTGGTACATCGGTGGTTTGCTAAAGCACGCGCCAAGCTTGCTGGCCTTCACTAACCCATCGGTGAACTCCTACCACCGTCTAGTGCCTGGCTTCGAGGCACCAGTGAACCTGGTCTACTCAGCTGGAAACCGCTCAGCGGCGATCCGTATCCCGATGACTGGAACCAACCCGAAGGCAAAGCGCATCGAGTTCCGTGCTCCTGACGCATCGGGTAACCCATACCTAGCCTTCGCAGCCATGCTGATGGCCGGATTGGACGGCATTAAGAACCGCATTGAGCCACACGCACCAGTTGACAAGGACCTTTACGAGCTTCCTGCGGAGGAGGCGAAGTTGATTCCTCAGGTTCCTGGCGACCTCGGTTCGGTACTAACTGCACTTGAGAACGACCACGAGTACCTGATGCAGGGCAACGTGTTCACCAAGGACCTCATTGAGACATGGGTGGACTACAAGCGTGAGAAGGAGCTAAAGCCACTGGCTCAGCGCCCTCACCCTTACGAGTTCGAGCTGTACTACGGCGTCTAAGTCAATCAAAGAGACGGGGTCCTTCGGGGCCCCGTTTTTTTATGCCAAAAAGATTCGTTCGTAAACCTGGCGACTCTTTCTGGTTGCTGAGAGGTAATGCTCCTCGAGTAGCGAAGCCGAACCAGGAGCGTATTCCAGTATTCGCGCCATTGCCTCTAGCTGCCTTCGGTCCGTGGGCAGAACGTCAAGTTGTTTGTCAACAGCCAAAACGAGTGCACTTCGGCACCTCGAGGTCAGGATCCAAGCACTAGAGAGTTTCTGGGCATCCTCTTTGTCAACGACACCAGCTAGCACCAATTTCTCCAATGCATCTAGGGTTCCAAGAGAACGAAGCTCTGGGTGTGCACCCACATTCTCGAGTTGCTTTAGCTGGACCAGCCACTCGACATCGCTTAGTGAGCCGCGGCCTAGTTTGAAGTGTCGCTGCGGGTCAGCTCCCTGAGGTAGACGCTCTGCTTCGACCCTCGCTTTGATTCTGCGAATCTCGGTCTTTTTGGCCGGCAAAAGTTCTTTCGGATATCGATAGGCATCTATCAATTCTGTGAACTCGGATCTGAGTTGCTCAGAGCCGCTGATCAGGCGTGCGCGTAGAAGTGCCTGGAATTCCCAGGTGTCTGCCCAACGTTCGTAGTAACCGGCGTAACCCTGGATAGTTCTTATTCGGGGTCCGTTCTTACCCTCGGGCCTAAGTCCCAAATCAAGCTCAAACTCAAGAAGCGAGTCCTTGACCAGCACCATCAACTCAGAGCTGAGTCGGTTAGCGCTATCGCTCTGCTCAGGCTCGCCCCTATAGACAAGCATGCAGTCCGCATCCGAGCCAAAGCCTAGTTCCGAGCCGCCCAGACGTCCCATCGCGATGATCCCTAGGTCAAGGTCAGTGCCCGTTCGCACCTTTGCCAGTTCGAGCATGGCAATGAGGTAGGAATCTGTGATGGCTGTTAGCCCAAGCGATATCTCGTTCAGATTTGAAGCCCCAAGCACTGCTCCGATGGCAACACGAAGGTATTCGCGACGTCTTACGCCTCGCACTAACTCAGCTGCATCAGCGCCATTTCTCTCAATTAGAGAGCGAAACTCTTCGAGGATCTGATCGCCCGAGCGAGGGAGCAGATTTGCCTCATCACCAAACCATTCAGACGAGTCGGGGATGTGTTCCAAGAACTTGGCTACGAAAGCAGAGTTTGAAAGAACAGTCATCAAGCGCTCCGCTGCCCCCGAACTGTCTCGGAGCATTCGCAGGAACCAGTGCGTCTCCCCTAGATCCTCGGAGAGGCGTCTGAAGGTGAGCAGGGCTCGATCGGGATCAGTGCCATCAGCCATCCACCGAATCAGCACCGGGAGCAATGTTCGCTGAATTACTGCCCTTCTCGAAACACCCTGGGTCAAAGCTTCAATGTGCTTGGTCGCCCCAACGGGATCGGTGAAGCCAATCGCAGAAAGCCGGTCCGAAACCTGGTCGCTACTGAGTACAACGTCATCCGCACCTAAAGCGGCTGTGGCCTGAAGTAGTGGCCTATAGAAAACCGAGTCGTGAAGCTGAGCTATTTCCGCTCGCACCGCGCTGTATCGGTCGAGAAGATCGCTGTGGCTAAGGCCCATGGCCCTTGCCACTCGACGCTGGTCGGACTCGCTGGTTGGGAACAGGTGGGTTCTGCGGAGTCTGGAGAGCTGCACCCTATGCTCAACGGCCCTAAGAAACGCATAGCCATCCCTGAAGGAGTCTCTATCTAGCCGCGATAGCAACCCAGAGTCTGCAAGGGAATCGAGCGCGCTAAAGGTGTCCATTACCCTCAATGACTCATCCGTTACCCCATGCACAAGCTGCATAAGCTGGGCAGTGAACTCCACATCTCGCAGGCCACCGCGACCAAGCTTGATTTCTATTTCACGCTCAGCGGAAGGTATTTGATCGAGTACGCGCTTACGAAGATGCCGGGCACTTTCGACGATTGCTGAGCGGTTTGGTTGGGACCAGATCAGGGGTTTGATTGCCGCTATGTACTTCTCCCCTAATTCCTGATCTCCGGCAACGAATCTGGCCTTTAGTAAGGCTTGGAACTCCCAAGGTTCCGCCCACTTCTCGTAGTAACCGCGGTGCCCCTCGAGGGATCGCACGAGTGCTCCCTGCTTACCCTCTGGTCTTAGATTTGGGTCAAGTTGCCAAATCCCTGGCTCGACCCCCGGTTCATCAAGCACCCTTGCTAATTGGGTTGCCAGCTTGGTGGCGGTTTCTAGATAGCTATCGAGCTGGCCACTTGCAACATAGATGACATCAACGTCGCTTAGGTAATTCAGTTCTCTTGCGCCAGTTTTCCCCATTGCAATAACCGCAAAGTCCAGATCATCGAGCTGTTGCTCTGTTACTCGACTCTCCGAAAGAAGCTCACTCTTAGCTATGGAAATTGCGGTCTCGATGGTTTGGTCCGCGAGATCCGAGAGCAACGCTGTTACCTGCCTCACTGTCGAGACAGATGGCAATTGGCTCAAGTCATACAGGGCAATTCTTAGTAGCTGACTGAGGTAATTGACTCTCAGTGATGAACGGTCGGTGACGCCTGAGTATGCATCCGATAACTTTGGCAGCGCCACCTTTTCGGTGCAAACCTTGAGCTGGTCGGGATGCCTGAATAGAAAATCGGCTAATCCATCCGAAGCTCCAAGAATCAAACAAAGATTCTCCGCATGCTGTTGATTACCTAGAAGCTTTGCCAGCTGCTTAGCGTCGTCACGCGCAAGCCTAATTAGGCCCTCAAGTGCTCGATCTGCGGATGCTGCTTTGCTGACAGCCGCCAGCGCGCTATGGCCCGAGTCGCCTACCAGGCTTACCAGCTCGTCAAGCTTAGGAATCGTCTCAGACAACTCCTCGAAACCCAGGCGCGCGAGTTCGCTGAGCGAGCTAGGACGATGTTGAGACATTACAAGGTGCGGAGATTCTGCTCGATCTCAAATGCGGTCACCTGGGAGCGGTACTGCGCCCACTCTCGGCGCTTGTTGGCCAATACATAGCTGAATACCGATTCTCCGAGCACCTCTGCTGCAAGCTCAGACTCTTCAAGCTTTCTGATGGCGTGGTCAAGGGACTGAGGCAATGACTCGATACCCATGGCTCGACGCTCCATGTCGGTCAGAGACCAAACATCGTCCTCGGTCTCCGACGGAAGCTCGTAACCCTCTTCGATGCCCTTGAGGCCGGCAGCCAGTAGCAGCGAATATGCCAGGTAAGGGTTGGCTGCCGAATCCATCGCGCGGTATTCGATACGAGTCGACTGAGCCTTCTCTGGCTTGTGAAGCGGAACCCTTATCAGTGCACTGCGGTTGTTGTGGCCCCAAGAGACATAGCTTGGAGCCTCTCCGCCGCCCCAGAGGCGCTTGTAGGAGTTCACAAACTGGTTCGTGACGAGCGTGATCTCTGGTGCGTGACGCAAGATACCGGCCATGAACTGTCTTGCGGTATTGCTCAGGTGGTAAGTGGCAGCGGGGTCGAAGAAGGCATTCTTGTCTCCTTCGAATAGCGAGAAGTGGGTGTGCATGCCACTACCCGGGTGGTTGGTAAAAGGCTTGGGCATAAACGTTGCGTATACGCCCTGTTCGATAGCAACCTCTTTCACCACGGTTCTAAAGGTCATTATGTTGTCGGCCATCGAGAGCGCATCCGCGTAGCGAAGATCGATCTCGTTCTGGCCCGGCCCACCCTCGTGGTGAGAAAACTCGACTGAGATTCCAAGCTGCTCAAGCATCGTCACCGCGCGGCGACGGAAATCATGCGCTGTGCCACCTGGGACGTTGTCAAAATAACCCGCGGTATCAACCGGAACTGGCTGACCGTCTGGGCCTAAGTCCGCGCTCTTGAGCAGATAGAACTCGATTTCAGGGTGCACGTAGAAGGAAAAGCCCATACGAGCAGCTTTGTCTAGCGCCCTGCGAAGCACGTTACGCGGATCTGCCGCTGCGGGCTTACCGTCAGGGGTCGCAATGTCGCAGAACATACGAGCCGCAGGGTCGACGGTTCCGCGCCAGGGAAGAATCTGAAAGGTTGATGGGTCCGGTTTTGCAAGCATGTCTGCTTCGCTGGTTCTTGCAAGACCCTCGATTGCAGACCCATCAAAACCGATGCCCTCCGAAAACGCACCCTCGATTTCTGCAGGAGCAACTGCAACAGACTTCAACGTGCCAGCGACATCCGTAAACCAAAGGCGAATGAACTTGACGCCGCGTTCTTCGATTGTGCGCAGTACGAACTCTTGTTGCTTATCCATGCTTCACCTTCCTGGCTAACTAATAGGCTAGTGCTTGTGCTACCTCTAAGGCTCGCTTTCGGTCAGACCAACCCTATTGTTGGTGACTTTGCGGGCAACCTCGCTCAAATCATCGAACATTGCGAGAAAGCCGAGAGGGCAGGCGTTGAACTCCTTGTTTTCGGGGAATTGGCGGTCTGTGGCTATCCACTTGGTGACCTGAGCTACCGCAAAGACCTTGTCGAGCTCTCCGAGCTAGCGCTTTCTGAGCTGGTGACTAAGTCCGCCGCTTTCCCTAGCCTGACGATATTGGTGGGATTTGCGAGGCTAGCCGAGGAAAGAAGCGCGCTTCAATCTTCAAAGGCACTGGCTCACAATTCAGCGGCTGCGATTCGCGCGGGACAGCTGCTCGGCGTTTACGACAAAAGATTGCTTCCTAACTATGACGTTTTTGATGACTGGCGGAACTTTGTCCCAGGAGACAGAGACCTAGTTATCGATGTAGTTGGCACAAGAGTTGCCGTCAGAATCTGCGAAGACATTTGGGGCGGAGATAAAGAGAGCACTGAAGCAGATCTTGTAGCCGTGCTGAATGGCTCCCCTTTCACTTTGAACAAAACTGCTCAACGGATCGAAGCAGCAAGAGCTTTTGCTGCAGGTAAACCAATCGCCTATGCGAACCTCAGTGGCGGTCAGGATGAACTGGTATTCGATGGCGAGAGCTTTGTTCTTGATGCCGCCGGAAACGTCACCTACCGAGCCGGTTTTGACTCTGGGCTTTGGATCGCAGAGGCCGGGCAAGACTACGCCTTGCTGACCGACGAGAAGCTATTTCAAGTGCTGGTCCGCGGACTGCGCGATTACCTCGCAAAAACAGGTCAAGGCAAGATTGTGCTTGGGCTCTCCGGGGGCATCGACTCCGCGCTCTGCGCTGCGCTTGCCGCCGAGGCGATGGGTCCGCAGAATGTGCTCGGCGTCTCGATGCCATCAAGGTACAGCTCTGATCACTCGGTAACAGATGCCGAGCAGGTGGCCCGAAACTTAGGTATTGATTACCGTTCAGTACCCATCGAGAAGGCCCATGCAGCATTTGAGTCAATGCTCGAGCTTTCACCCCTAGCCAAGGAGAACCTCCAGGCCAGACTCAGAGCGGTGATCCTGATGGGGATTTCTAACTCAGAATCTAGGTTGCTGCTCACGACCGGAAACAAGTCAGAGGTTGCTGTCGGCTACTCAACAATTTACGGCGACTCGGCAGGCGGATTTGCACCAATTAAAGATCTGCTCAAGACCGACGTATGGCGAATGTCACGGTATGTGAATCAGCGCGCTAATCGTGAATTGATTCCGGTTAGTTCGATAGAAAAACCTCCGTCAGCAGAACTGCGACCAGGTCAGCTTGATCAAGACTCACTCCCCGACTATGAAATCTTGGATGGCATCATTCGAATCCTGATTGAGCAAAACGGAACAGTTTCAGACGCCATTGCAGCTGGGTTTGAGTCGGCTACCGTGCTGCGAACCGACGCGATGATTCGCGCGGCGGAGTGGAAGCGTTCCCAAGGTGCCATCGGAACTAAGCTCAGTGAAGTCAGTTTCGGTACAGGTCGCCGAGTCCCACTGACGACCAGATTCGAGAGCAAATGAAGATAAGAACCGGAACGCTTACTCAGCTCAAGGAAAAGGGCACCAGGTTCTCCTGCCTCACAAGCTATGACGCGCTAACCGCGGGTATTTTTGACCAGGCTGGGATAGAGGTGTTACTGGTTGGTGACTCGGCGGGAAACGTTGTGCTCGGCTATGACACAACTGTTCCGGTAACCCTCGACCAGATGTTGCACTTCGGCAAGGCCGTGAAAGAAGCGACTTCGAATGCGCTCGTAGTGGTTGACATGCCTTTTGGTAGCTATGAGATCTCCAGCGACCAAGCGCTAGCGTCTGCAATCAGAATCATGAAGGAGACGGGGGCTGACGCAGTCAAGCTTGAGGGTGCTAGAGCGGATGCTGTGAAGCGGGTTGTGGACGCAGGCATTCCGGTCATGGGTCATCTTGGCTTCACCCCGCAGTCGGTAAACCAACTCTCCGGTTTCAAGGTTCAGGGGCGAGGTGACTCGGCTAAAGCATTGATCGAAGATGCAAAGAATCTCGAAGCTGCGGGAGCATTCGCAATAGTCCTTGAGATGATCCCTGCAAAACTTGCGAGTGATCTATCTCAGGAGCTCAGCATCCCAACTATCGGTATTGGCGCTGGAGCAGGTTGCGATGGTCAAATCTTGGTCTGGACTGACTTTGCCGGTCTTTCTGACCGCTCCCCCAAGTTTGCAAAAAAATACCTTGATTTGAGAGCCGAACTCTCCAGAGCAGCGAACTCTTATCTAGAGGACGTTCGATCAGGGCGTTTCCCCGGCGAGGAACACAGCTTCAGCTAGTCCTCGAGCTCCTCATCTTCGGCAATCCGTTTTGCCCGTTCAGCGATGATCTCGAGGGCATGCCTCGCTTCCTCAAAGCTGTCAAATGGCCCAATGCGATCCAGCGAGAGCGACTGCGGCCCCGTTTCAACCATTTCGGTTTTGGTGTTGAACCAATATTGGACTTCTTGCGCCATGGCTGAAGTCTACGCTTCGCTAAAACTAGACTTTGTAGGTGCCAAGAACTGACTCCGGAATCCTGATCCCAGGATCTATCTCCCCTCGAAGGCAGGTTCCCGGCAATGTCGCCACTCCAGAGTATGTCGGAAAGCCAGCCCCAGCGCCTCACGTAGGTGGAGACAAGTACGACCCGGAAACCATCAGTCGAATTCGTAGGGCCTCGAAGATTGCGGCGCAGGCGCTGGAGGTAGTTCTAGGCTCTGCAAAGCCCGGCATGACCACTGACCAGCTGGATGAAATTGGCCATGAGTTTCTTGTGCGTCAAGGTGCATACCCATCGACCCTTGGATATCGGGGATTTCCGAAATCTTTGTGTTCATCGCTCAACGAAGTCATCTGCCATGGCATCCCAGACGACACCGTGATTCAAGAGGGTGATCTACTAAACATAGACATCTCAGCCTTTATCGACGGCGTGCACGGAGATACCAATGGGACGGTTGTTGTTGGTGAAGCGCCTCAACACGTTCATGACCTGGTAGAGCGCACCAGGGAGGCAATGCTCCGAGGAATTAAGGCTGCACTTCCGGGTCGTCAGGTGAACATAATTGGACGAGCGATAGAAAGCTACGCTAAGCGCTTCGAATACGGTGTGGTTCGCGACTTTACGGGACACGGTGTGGGAACTTCATTTCACAGCGGCCTCATCATCCCCCACTATGACGCACCGGAGTACACCGATGTCATCGAGGTTGGGATGGTTTTTACCGTGGAACCGATGCTTACCCTTGGCAGCCATGACTGGGATCTCTGGGAGGACGGCTGGACTGTGACCACCAAGGACAAATCCCTGACCGCACAGTTTGAGCACACTATTTTGATAACCGACAACGGCCCGGAAATTTTGACGGAGGCATAGATGAGGCGCAAGGCGATTGGGATTGACATCGGTGGCACCGGAATCAAAGCTGCAATGGTCGACACCAAGAAGGGCAGCCTAGTTTCTGAGCGCATACGCATAGAGACGCCAGAGGGCGGCGAACCCGAAGCAATTGCCGATGCCTGTGCGGAAATTGCCGAGCGACTTGACGAAAAGGGGAATCGCTCCATCGGAATCTGCTTCCCCGCAGTCGTAAAGCATGGCCACACCCAATCTGCAGCCAATGTCTCAAAACGATGGATCGGTTTGGATGCGCATGAGTTGTTCTCGCATCGCCTGAAGCGCCAGGTTCATGTGCTAAACGATGCCGACGCAGCAGGTGTGGCCGAGATGAATTACGGAGCGGGAAAGAACGAGTCGGGCTTAGTGATCATGACCACACTCGGAACCGGCATCGGCACTGCACTTTTTTATGACGGCAAGCTGATCCCTAACGCTGAGCTTGGCCACCTAAGTATCGAGGGTGTTGATTACGAAACCAAGGCTGCCTACTCCGCCATGGAGCGCGAGAACCTCAGTTTCGAAGCCTGGGCTGAACGCTTGCAGACTTATTACTCCCACCTTGAAAACTTGCTAGTACCTGATCTGATCATCGTCGGTGGTGGCATCAGCAAGCAGTCGGAGAAATTCCTGCCACTGCTTCGCCTGAAGACCAGGATTGTGCCTGCTGAAACCAAGAACTCTGCAGGAATCATTGGAGCAGCACTGCTGGCAAACAAGGTGCTTGAGAAAAAGAGCTAGTGGGTCAACCGGTACGCCGGGTTCTGTCGTGGACGATCATCTATCTCGGCTGAGTGTTACCACTTAGCTCTAGCGACCTACCCGGGGGAAGCGACGGGCAGCCTAATCCCCCTGCTTGGTCTTGCTCCCGGTGAGGTTTACATAGCTGACTGAGTCACCCCAGTCACTGGTGGTCTCTTACACCACCGTTTCACCCTTACCCTTGCGGGCGGTTTACTTTCTGTTGCACTGTCTCTCGAGTTGCCTCGGGTGGGCGTTACCCACCACCGTGCCCTATGGAGCCCGGACGTTCCTCGGCGATGCCGCGATCGTCTGGTTGACCCAACTAGCCCCTAAAGCCTAGTCAAGTGGGAGATGAGCGCAATAGTTCACCGTGAAAGTCTCGGCGAATTCGGTTCCGAAGAACCGATAGATCGAAACCGAAGCTGGTTGGAACTGGAGCGACCAGCTCAGGTCTGCACTAGCTTTCAAGGCCTGCCGCGCGATAGCTCGCATCGGCATCATGTGGGCGACCACCGCGATGCTCTTCCCAGGGTTGTTTCGTATGATCTCCGCAAGCTCCTCACCAACCCGAGCCTCAAGGTCGGAAACGGACTCACCGCCGGGTGGTCGTTGAGTCATAGAACCTCTCCAGAGTGAGATTTCTTGGTTAATCTCGCGTTCGAGTTCGCCCATGCTCAAGCGCTCCCACTCGCCAAAGGAGATCTCTCGCAATCGGTCGCTAGCTCTGGTTTCCACCTTCAGCGCAGCGGCTATCTCTTGGGCTGTCTGAGTGGCGCGCAGCTGCGTTGAATGGAGCACCAGCTCCGGTAGCTCGATGTCAAATCTCCTTGCAAGCTCAGGCAGAACCGCAGCCACCGCTCTCGCCTCTTCGAACCCCAACTCACTGAGACTTGGGTCGTCCTGCGAACCCGAGATAAGACCAGATTCGGTTGACTGGGTGTGTCCGTGCCGGATGGCGAAAACCACAGTGGGTTCAGTTCGCTGTCTCGGAGCACGAATGCTCTTTGGCTGATGCAGCGCTAGCTCAAGCTCCGACTCGTGATTGTCGGGTGCGTCAAGAGCAAGATTCGCAAGTGAGTCAGCAACGGAGTTTTGCTCCCTGGGAATCCATTCGAAGCGCAAGTCTCTGCTTTGGATCAGTCCCCTAGCTTTTACTGCAAGCTGAGCCATATCTGGTGACTTGATTTTCCAGCGCCCTGAGAGCTGCTCCACGACCAGCTTGGAATCCATGCGAATGATGGCGGGGGCGTGGGGAAAATGTTCATTGAGGTATTCGAGAATGGCGATGACGCCGGAGTACTCGGCGAAGTTATTTGTCGCTATGCCCAGTGTGCCATTGAGACGGACCACCTCTAGGTCGTCTTGATACACGACCGCCCCGTAGGAGGCTAGCCCCGGATTCCCTCGCGAGGCCCCATCGGCGTAGCAGATGATCACTGTCTGACCAGGATTGCCGAGCACTCCGGACAGTGAAGTAGCTGATCCTTCGGCGTTGCCAACAAAACGTTTATGGCAGTGGATGTGAGTGACATGTTGCACGCCCCACAGGTGTTTCGCATCAGAAGGCCAACGGCAACTCCGCGCTCGGATTTCCTGTCAAACTCTCGCATCAGTGTCTCGTCAATCTCGCTCCGAAGTGCGTGGGCTTGTTGCTTGTCCGAAGCGTGTTGGTTGCGAAGTTCTTCGAGTTCTAGCTTCAGAGACTCTCGCTGTAGCTCAAGGTCTCGCTCCAGCATCTCTCGTTCACGCTCAATCTGATGATGAATTTCATTTTGAGCGGCGATTTCTTGCTCAACACCGGCAAGCTCTTCACTGAGCACCCGCGCGCGTTTCTCCAGCGTGTCAATCTCGTGCTGCAACGAGATGGCATCTCTTGGCACGGCAGTGGTCTTCAGGCGACTTTGATCCTGTTCCAGGCGCTTGGACACGAGCTGTTGCTCATCCTGGATGCGTCTCTTCTCGCGAGCCAGAGTTTCTGTGGCTGCAAGATTTGCGGTCAGCTCGGTTGACTTCTGAAGCAGCTGTTCCCGAAGGACATCGTTTTCTGCCTTGATTTTGAGCTGTTGAGCTTGCTGTTCGAGCTTACGTATCTCTAGGACAAGCCCCTGATACTCGAGCAGTTTCGCTAGCTGCGCTTCCAAATTCATTGCATCACCGCAAAATCCCATGGGTCCGTATTGAGTTCACTGACCACAAACTCTACCGCTGGGAAGGCGACGCGGAGCTCTTGAGCGGCTTGGTTCAACCAAGGCCATTCAGCGCTGAAGTGAGAAATACTGATAAGCGCTGGGCCATAGCCGATATCACCCTGATCCCTGAAATCCGAGGCTGGGTGGTGACGGAGGTCTGAGGTGATAAACAGATCTACACCTGCTTCAGCTGCTGCGGACAGGTAGCTATCACCAGCACCAGCAACCAATCCCACTGTAGAAATTTGTCGGGCAGGATCGCCTTGGACCAAGATCCCCTGCGCAACCGAAGGGATCAATCTGGCGAATCCTCTGGCAGCTTCGATCAGAGTCGTTGTGGGAATGGTGCCAATCACTCCCTCACTACCTGCAAGCGGGCCATCTGGCTTGATACCAAGGGTTTTAGCTAGGGTTTCACTCACACCATCACCCACAAAGTCAGCATTGGTGTGGGCGGAGAAGATTGCTACTGAGTGCTTTATGGCGGTGGTAACCAGGTAACCCTTCAGGCGGTCGCTTCTGACTGAGTCAATACCGCGCAGCAGCAAAGGGTGGTGACTGAAAACCAACTGACAGCCCGAATCGATTGCTTCCTGCAGTACCTGCGGTGTGACATCAACACTCAGCAGGCATTTACTAACCTCTTGATCCCAGTTCCCAACGGCTAGTCCGGGGTTGTCCCATTCCGCCTTACCAGCGGTGGGCCATCGGGTTTCAACGAAGGCTTGTAGCTCAGATAATCTCATGACTACAAGCCAAGCAGATTTTCGAGCCGAGAGTTGCGCGGATCGATGTTCTCAAGCTCCGAGTCTTGCCTTCGAATAATCGCTATGCGCGCCAGCGCGGTCAATATTCCTACCCCCACACCAATCAAGAGCGCGATTTCAGACGGGGTCAGATCAATTGGCATCAGCGCTGTAACGAGCTCTGAACCGGCGAATGCTGCCAACAACAACCCGAGCCAGCTGACTACCTGAAAAGAACCGTAGAAGCCGTAGCTGGTGTCAAGGGATGCCAGATGCAGCGGCTGGCGGCGAATCACCTGATCAGCCAGCAGGATGATCGCTGCTGCTGAGATGGCGGCAATTATGCCAGAACTAATTAGGTCACCAAGTGGGCTCATCAACGCAGCAAACACAATTGAGAGCCCCAGCAAACGCGAACGGAATCCACCAGCAATATCGCGACCCGATGCCGCTACCGAAAAGACCAAAACAAAAAGCACCGAAATCATCGGCCACTGGCTCAGCTCAAGGTCTGCTACAAGGCTTAGTGCAGCGACCGCGAGGCATCCTAGGAGCCAAGCCCCCAGATCCAACCTCAGGTTAGAGCGAAGGTGGGGCATGGAGAACGTCAGCAGCAAAAATCCAAGTACGGCGATTGCAACCGCGGGCCAGATCCAATCACCTGTGTAGCTAGGGGCGGTATTGATCCCGCCTAGTGCTAGAAAACTAATCAGTGCGCCGGTGGCAAGTAATCCCAGCGTAACTGCGTGCCACCTGGCTGGTAGTAGTTGGCTAATCAGGGCTGCCAAGCCGGTGATAGCGACAACCACAGCTTGATAGCCAAGACCTATTTCAATCTGACCAAGCTGGGTGTCGTTTCGCACGCTCGTGAGAAGAAGTAGCGCGAGAGCGCTGAGGATAAGTGGGGCAAAAACATAAACACCGCGTCCGCCAAATACGGCAGCGGAGCGAAGAATCGGGTGCAGATCATGAGATCGCAAGCCACTGCTAGTTAGAAGGGCGAGCGATCCGCCAATCAAATAAGCAACCAATAGGTCTAGTCCGTCAACTCCAAGCCAAACGCCGACACCCGCGCTCACCACTGCCAGCACAAGTGCCCTGTTCAATGCTGCGCCGAACTGAGCTAATTTGAGCCGTTGCGTGAGCACTCTGCGGCGGGTAACCACCTCAATTTCTGAAGTGAATGTCGGTTCGGGGGCACGCTGGGCTGGCTGTTGATCCTGAACCTGAGGAAATAGCTCGTCGAGGGTTTCTTTGATCAAACCCCTTGAAAGGGCGTCGTCCTGCGCACGCATGCGATTGAACCAGGTCTCCAGCGCGGCGGCATCTTCTTCTCTTAGTTTTTGTTGCTGCGCAATTAGAGCTTGAGCCCGCTCGATGCCGATGTTGTCAGAAGGGAACTTGGCAAGCTCGGAGGCAAGCTCGCCGTCACTAAGCGCTCTGCGCTTTGGACGCTCGAGTTCCTCCATAGTCGCCTAACTAAAGGGGTCGAGTGGGCCCTACCGGGCTCGAACCGATGACATCCACGGTGTAAGCGTGGCGCTCTACCAACTGAGCTAAAGGCCCGCCCGAAATACTAGTGGGTTTTTTCTAGGAAACCAACTCGAGGGCTTTTTTGTAGTCGCTCAGCGATCTGGCCTCTCCAGGACCATTCACAAATTTGGCAACCAAAACACCCTCGGCATCAATCACGAAGGTCGCTCGCGTTGCGATTCCGCGCTCTTCGAGGAACACCCCGTAGTCGCTGGCAACCTTGCCGTGAGGCCAGAAATCCGCAAGGAGGTCGAACTTGTACCCCTCCTGCTCGGCAAACTTGGCTTGAACAAACTTGGAGTCAACGCTGATGCCAAGCAGCTTGACCCCACTTGCTTCAAACATCGAAAGGTTGTCCCTCAGTTCACATAGCTCGCCGGTGCAGATCCCGGAAAACGAGAGTGGGTAGAAAACCACCACAACCGGGGTTCCTCGCAGTGCTGACAGGGTGACTTCCTCGCCGAACTGGTTTTGCAGTTTGAAATCTGGTGCTAGTTCTCCGACCACAGCCATGGTTGATCCCTTCAAGTTTGAGTCTGGGACAAAAATCCTCAGGCTCAAAGAATAAACTAGGCGAGTTCACACAAGAACTCTCACCAACCAGCCACGAAAAGAGGCTCTGATGTCATTCAACGATCGCGACGCATTCTCAACCAATTCAGCGGATCGTGACCCCCAAGAGACTCAGGAGTGGCTGGAATCACTGGAGGCAGTCGCCGCGCACTCTGGTCGCGGTCGCGCTCGCGAGCTAATGCAGTCACTGCTGCGCCGCAGTCATGAACTTCAGTTGAATGTCCCACTGGTTCCAACTACTGACTACATCAACACCATCTCCCCTGAGGACGAGCCATCGTTCCCCGGCGACGAGCAACTGGAGCGCACCTACCGAGCCTGGATGCGTTGGAATGCCGCAATCATGGTGCACCGCGCTCAGCGCCCTGGCATAGCAGTCGGTGGTCACATTTCTTCCTTCGCCTCGAGTGCTTCGCTGTACGAGGTTGGTTTCAACCACTTCTTCAAGGGCCATGACCACCCGGCTGGAGCCGACCAGATTTTCGTCCAGGGACACGCATCCCCTGGTCCATACGCCCGTGCGTTCTTGGAGGGTCGTCTTTCAGAGGCCGACATGGACGCTTTCCGCCAGGAGAAGTCACGGCCTGGCCGCGGCCTACCAAGCTACCCGCACCCAAGGTTGATGCCGGACTTCTGGCAGTTCCCAACTGTTTCGATGGGTCTGGGTCCAATCAATGCCATCTACCAGGCACAGTTCAACCGCTACCTTCAGGGTAGAGGGTTCAAAGACACCTCCGAGCAGCACGTCTGGGCTTTCCTGGGAGACGGAGAGCTGGATGAGGTTGAGAGCCGCGGTGCTTTACAACTGGCAGCAAATGATGGCCTCGACAACCTAACCTTCGTCGTTAACGCAAATCTGCAGCGTCTTGATGGCCCGGTTCGCGGCAACGGCAAGATCATTCAGGAGCTTGAGAGCTTCTTCCGCGGTGCGGGTTGGAACGTCATCAAGGTGATTTGGGGTCGTGAGTGGGATGACCTACTGGCCAGAGACCACGATGGCGCACTGGTGGACCTGATGAACCGCACCCCAGATGGTGACTACCAGACCTACAAAGCAGAATCTGGTGGTTTTATCCGCGAAAACTTCTTCGGCCGCGACCACAGGACTCGCGCGCTTGTGGAGAACCTCAGCGATGACCAGATCTGGGGTCTTAAGCGCGGTGGTCACGACTACAAGAAGATTTACGCTGCGTACCAAGCCGCGATGAACCACAAGGGCCAACCAACCGTCATCATTGCCAAGACCGTCAAGGGTTACGGGCTTGGAAAAGCATTTGAGGCAAGAAACGCCACGCACCAGATGAAGAAGTTGACTCTGGAGAACTTGAAGGACTTCAGAGACCAGATGCAGATCCCAATCTCTGACGCGCAGCTCGAGGCTGACCCTTATCAGCCGCCCTACTACCGTCCTGATGCATCAACTCCAGAGATTGAGTATCTACACGAGCGTCGTAGAGCGCTGGGTGGCTACCTCCCAGAGCGCAGAACAAACTTTGTCTCATTCGCACTACCTGATGAGAAGGCCTACGAATTCCCTCGCAAGGGTTCAGGGAACCAGGAAGTCGCAACCACAATGGCTTTTGTCCGCATGCTGAAGGACATCCTGAAGGCCCCTGGTCTTGGCGAAAGGGTTCAGCTAATCATCCCGGATGAGGCTCGCACCTTCGGTATGGATGCCTTCTTCCCCACCGCGAAGATCTACAACCCCAACGGTCAGAAGTATCTGTCGGTGGACCGCGAACTGCTACTGAGCTACAAAGAGGCCCAGAACGGTCAGATCCTGCACACCGGTATCAACGAGGCCGGCTCGGTCGCAGCCTTCACGGCGTCAGGCTCGAGCTATGCAACCCACGGACAGCCAATCATTCCGTTCTATGTCTTCTATTCGATGTTTGGTTTCCAGCGCACCGCAGACGCGATTTGGCTAGCGGGTGACCAAATGGTCAGAGGATTCATGATTGGAGCAACCGCCGGTCGCACCACGCTTACCGGAGAAGGTCTGCAGCACGCTGACGGCCACTCCCCTGTCATCGCAAGCACAAACCCGGCTGTCGTCAGCTATGACCCTGCCTACGGTTATGAGATCTCCCACATCGTCAGAAGTGGTATCGAGCGTATGTACGGTGGTAAGCATCCTGATCCGAACGTGATGTATTACATCACCGTTTACAACGAACCAATGCTGCAGCCGGCAGAGCCTGAGAACGTAGACATCGAGGGCATTGAGCGAGGTATCCACCTGATCTCAAAGAACCCATCCGATGGTCACAAGGCGCAGATCCTTGCCTCGGGCGTGGCTGTTCCATGGGCTCTTGAAGCTCAACAGCTGCTGCTTGAGTTTGGAGTTTCGGCGGATGTTTGGTCGGTAACTAGCTGGACCGAACTCAGACGAGACGGTCTGGCCGCCGATGAGGAGAAGTTCCTAAACCCATCTCAGCCCGCTAGGACCCCCTATATCACTGAGAAACTTCAGGATGCCTCGGGACCTAAGCTGGGAGTGAGCGACTACATGCACTCGGTCCCAGACATGATTCGCCCATGGGTTCCAGGCAAGTACGCAACACTGGGTGCCGACGGCTTTGGTTTCTCCGACACTCGTGCCGCAGCTCGCAGATTCTTCAAGATTGACGGCCCATCGATTGCGGTTCGAGTTATCGAGCAGTTGATTGAGAAGGAGAAGCTCGCTCCTGAACTGGCTGAGCAGGCTATCGCGAAGTTCAGACTTCACGATGTCAGTGCAGGAACAAGTGGATCGGCTGGTGGAGACGCATAGCGATCTCGCCTGGCTGAACTCCATAGCGGGCGAGCTGGCAACCGCAACCATAGGGCGGTTGGACGAAACCTTGCCCTGGTATTCGGCGATGCCGCCGGCTCGTCGGGCCGCAATAGGATCTGTTGCCCAGCGCGGCATTTCCAGCTTCATCGATTGGTACCGTGATCCCGCTTCGCAGCCCTGGGTCGCCGCGGACGTCTTTGAGTCAGCTCCAAGAGAGCTGCTTCGTTCGATTTCGCTCCAGGAGACTCTCCAGGTTATTCGAGTGGTTGTGCAGATGGTCGAAGAGCGAGTGGTGGCTGAACAACCACAGCTTCGGGAAGCGGTGCTGACATACTCGCGTGAAATTGCATTTAGCGCCGCCGATGTTTACGCGCGCGCTGCCGAGGCTAGAGGCCTCTGGGATGCAAGGCTCGAGGCACTGGTGGTTGATTCAATCGTGAGCGGCGAAAGCTCTCAAGAGATTAGCTCTCGCGTAGCAGCTCTGGGCTGGAGAGCGGACGGACAAGTTGCCGTGCTGCTGGGCTCAACCCCACAAACGCAGGATCCTGACGCAATTCGCAAAATCGCTCGCAAGTCTGGTGCTGACGTGCTACTGGGAATTCAGGGACGGCGCCAAGTTGCGGTAATTGGACTCCTTGAGGTGCAGCAACAGGCTGATGAGCGCATCCGAGCAATCAGTCTTTTGCTTGAGCCACACTTCGGGCAGGCTGCGCTGATACTCGGCCCAACGGTGTCGGTTGTTTCAGATGCCAGCAGATCGGCGAGAGCAGCCCTGAGTGCGAACACCGTGTCCGGAGCATTGCGAACAATCACCAGACCGCTTTTGGCGGATGACCTGCTGCCAGAACGAGCGATGGCAGGAGACACTTTGGCAAGATCCGCGTTGATTGAGCGTTACTACACACCCCTAGCCGGTGAGTCTCCTGAATTACTGCAAACCCTGCGCAGCTACCTGGATACGGGAGGCTCCCTCGAAGGTTGTGCAAGAGAGCTATTCGTGCATGCAAACACAGTGCGATACCGCCTCAAGCGAGTTGCAGACGAGGTTGGGCTGGACCCCACCGAACCCCGTAGCGGCTTCGTGCTGCAGATAGCTATGACACTGGGTGCGATTAGCGACTCTGAGTCAGGGATGAAGCGATAGGTTGTTCAGATGCGAATAGTTGCTTGTCCGGGTCAAGGCTCGCAGAGCCAGGGATTTCTAACACCTTGGATTGAACAGGTTCCGGGTTTCCGAGAACTCTTGGCGCAACTTGGAGAGGCAGCCAATCGAGACCTTATCTGGCTTGGAACCGAAGCTGATGAGGAAACCATCAAGGACACCTCGAACGCCCAACCACTAATTGTTGGGGCCTCGATTGCTGCCTATAGATCTGCCCTATCGCACTATGGCTTCGAAGCTGCCGTCGGACATTCCGTGGGTGAGTTCGCAGCCGCAGCAATAGCCGGCATTCTTCGCGATGAAGATGCCATGCAGCTTGTCTCGGTGCGAGCGGATGCCATGGCCGAGGCTGCTGGTTTGCAAGAAACCTCGATGGCTGCAGTTCTTGGAGGTGACCCCACTGAGATCACAGATGCATTGCAGGCACGCGGGTTACAGGCAGCCAACTACAACGGAGCCGGCCAGATTGTCGCCGCCGGATTAAAGTCTCGTATTTCCGAATTGGTTTCCAATCCAATTCAAGGGACGCGCTGCATTGAGCTCAAGGTTGCCGGCGCGTTCCACACCGACTTCATGGAGAGCGCAGTTGCGAAACTGAGTGAAGCCGCCAAGGGCGTTGCTGTCTCCGACCCGAGCCTGACGATTTTTACCAACAAGTCAGGAAAGAGCGTCACGAGTGGACAAGAGTTTCTAGACCTAATGATCAGCCAAGTGGCAAACCCTGTTCGTTGGGACCTATGCATGGAGAGCATGAATTCCTCCGATGCCCAGCTGGTTGAGCTTCCTCCGGCAGGAGCGCTTGCTGGCCTTGCTAAAAGAGGAATGCCTGACGCAACGGCGATTGCTATCAAGACGCCGCAAGATTTAGAGAAGTTAGGAAACTAATGGCGCTGAAGCAGAATCCAACCAGAGAATTCACCAGGATTTATTCACTCGGTGCTTCCAGGGGCCATCTAGTTGTGACCAACGATGAGGTCGCAGGGCCAATTGACTCTTCAGACGAGTGGATAAGACAGCGCACCGGGATCATCACCCGAAAGCGAGCCGATGCAAATCAATCTCTTATCGACATGGCCTTCGAGGCGTCATCGGAAGCGATTAAGAAGGCTGGTATTGATCCAAGCAAAATTGGCGCTGTGATTGTGGCCACAATCACCTTCCCCTACCAGACTCCGTCGGCGGCTAGCTTGCTCGCGGATATGGTGGGAGCCAAGGGTGCCGCCGCCTATGACATCTCTGCTGCCTGCGCTGGCTATTGCTACGGCATAGCTCAGGCAGACGCTTTGATTCGGTCGGGCCAAGCCGAATACGTTCTTGTGGTGGGTGCTGAAAAGTTGTCCGACTACGTCTCTCCAACTGACCGTTCGATCTCCTTCCTGCTCGGCGATGGCGCAGGTGCTGCGATTGTTGGCCCAAGCGATCACCCCGGCATCTCGAAGACGGTGTGGGGTTCGGATGGTTCAAACTGGGACAAGGTCGGCATGACCGCCTCTCAACTCGACTTCAGGGATCACAAAGCCGAGTGGCCAACCCTGGTTCAAGAGGGTCAGAGCGTATTCCGCTGGGCTGTCTGGGAGATGGCGAAAGTTGCAAGGCAGGCTCTGGAAGAGGCGGGTCTTGAGCCTGAAGATCTCGCGGCATTGGTAACCCACCAGGCCAACATTCGCATCATCGATGAGTTCGCAAAGCAGCTGGAGCTCCCAGATTCTGTCGTGGTTGCGAGGGACATTGTCGACACTGGAAACACCTCCGCCGCCTCAATTCCACTTGCAATGCACCGACTATTGGCCGAGGGTCAAGTGAAGTCTGGTGGTTACGCACTAGAAATAGGTTTCGGCGCAGGGCTCGCCTTCGCGGCCCAAGTAGTCGAACTCCCCTAAAATAAAGCGAAAACCAGACAACAGGAGATCAGATGGCTCTTTCCCAGGCAGAGGTCCTAGCAGGCCTTGCAGAACTAGTAAACGACGAGACCGGCATTGCAACCGATGCGGTTCAGATGGACAAGTCATTCACTGACGACCTAGACATCGACTCCATCTCGATGATGACCATCGTGGTCAACGCTGAGGACAAGTTCGGTGTAAAGATTCCAGATGAGGAAGTAAAGAACCTCATCACTGTTGCTGACGCAGTCAACTTCATCGTCGGCGCACAGGACTAATTCATGCGTCGCGTCGTCGTCACCGGCCTTGGGGCAACCACTCCCCTAGGTGGCGACGTCGCGAGCTCATGGAGGTCACTCTTAGCTGGACAGAGCGGTATATCCACACTTCAGCAAGATTGGGTTGAGAAATACGAGCTTCCTGTGACTTTTGCCGGTCAGGCCAAAGTGCTTGCCAGTGAAGTGCTCACCCCACAAGAGGCGAAAAGGCTAGATCCATCATCACAGTTTGCGCTGATTAGCGCCCGTGAGGCATGGAAGGATGCTGGCGAGCCCGAGGTGGTGCCAGAGCGACTGGCCGTTGATTTTGCAACGGGCATTGGCGGAGTTTGGACCCTTTTGGATGCCTACGACACCCTCAAAGAGCGTGGTCCGAGACGTGTGTTACCTATGACCGTTCCCATGCTTATGCCAAACGGTCCAGCAGCGGCCATTGGAATGGATCTGGGCGCAAGGGCCGGTGTTAGAACGGCAGTGAGTGCGTGTGCCTCTGGAAATGAGTCAATCGCAAATGCCTTCCAGCGAATCCAGCTCGGCCAAGCTGATGTCGTGGTTGCAGGTGGTGCAGAGGCTGCGATCCACCCCATGCCAATCGCAGCTTTCGCAGCCATGCACGCCCTGAGCAAGCGAAACGACGATCCAACTAGAGCTTCCCGCCCTTACGACATCGATCGAGATGGTTTCGTCATGGGTGAGGGTGCAGGCGCGCTGGTTCTTGAAGAGTACGAGCACGCAAAGGCGCGTGGCGCCAAGATTTACTGCGAGATCGTGGGAGGAGCTGTCACATCTGACGCCTACCACATCACTGCTCCGGACCCAGAGGGTTCTGGTGCTGCTCGAGCGGTCCTAGCCGCACTGGAGCAGGCGGGAGCAAGCGTGACCGATGTTGAACACGTTAATGCTCACGCAACCTCAACTCCTGTCGGTGACATTGCGGAGTACACGGCAATCAAGCGGGTCTTTGGTGATCACACCGAGTCACTTATCGTCGCGGCAACGAAATCGGCCACCGGTCACCTTTTAGGTGGAGCTGGGGCGATTGAGGCGGTCTTCACAATTCTCGCGCTCAAGGAACAAACTGTTCCACCCACAATCAACCTCGAGAATCAGGATCCGGCTATTCCTCTAAATGTCCCTGGGAAGCCAACCAAACTCTCTAGGCCAGATGCAATTGCCATCAGCAACAGCTTCGGCTTTGGTGGTCACAATGCCGTCTTGGCTTTCAGAAACATCTAAGCCACCCGCAACCTCTCGCTCCCTCGGATCAGCTGAATGGCTGATGTCCAGGGTTCTCCAACTGCCCTCTGCAAGAGTGATCGGAACTCCCGATTACTGCCTCCTGATTGCCTGAGTAGCTCTTCCAGATGACCAAAACTGAGCTGCTCCTCCCCGATCTCGTTTAGAGAGACTCTGTGGATACCGAGGTTTGGCAGGAAACTGTAGCGTTCAGAGTCTTGACCGAGATGAACCAGTTCGAATGGATAGCCCAACCGGGCAAGTGCCGATACAAACTCTGCCCGCACAACGGCGTCTAGTGCCGGGTTTGCCGCTATCTGAAAGTACGGCTGAGAGTCGCTTCTCGTGATGGTGAACGGCAAGTCAAATTTAGCGAACGTTGCCTCCACGCTCGCCAGAGAATGTGGCGGGATTTCACCCATCCACAGTTCGTCAACCTGCCTCATAACCACCTAGATTCGTCTTCCCCAACGATCTGCAGTGGTGAGCAAAATCTAGTCGGGAATAAGAAGTGATGTCAAAAGCTTTTTCGGTTTCGTTCTTGCTCTACCAGTTCAGCCCTGTCACTGAGCTTCCTTAGCCCCGCAAAGACCTGATTCATACGTGGATTACCGCGAAGTTTCGTCTCGTTTCGGTCCAGGAAGTTCCAGTAACCGGCGGTCATTGGGCAAGCATTCGGACCAACTCGAACCTTCGGGTCAAAAGCACAACCGCCACAGAGATTGGTCATCTTGTTTATGTATGAACCGCCAGCGGCGTAGGGTTTGGTCGACATTCGGCCGCCATCGGCATAGAGAGACATCCCGATCACGTTTGCCGGCATAACCCAGGGAGTTCCATCTACGAACGCGTCTATGAACCAATCGTTGAGCTGTCTTGGGTTGAGACCGCGCTGCAGACCGAAGTTACCAAGGATCATAAGTCGCTGGATGTGATGAGCCCATGCATTCTTGGACACCGCATCGATTGTGTGGGACAGGCACCTAGATTCCACATGGGAGCTTTGAAGCTCTTGAATCCAGGTGGGCACATCGACCTCTGCGTTCAGCTCGTTCAAGTCGAGGTACTGCTCATCAAAATCCCAGTAGAGATGCCAAACATAGTCGCGCCAGCCGATAATCTGCCGAACGAACCCCTCTACTGACTCTATTGGGGCATCTCCCCTGACATAGGCTTCCTCGGCTGCTCTCACTGCTTCTAGTGGATCCAGTAAGCCAAGATTCATTGGGGCGCTGAGCATTGAGTGCGCTAGCACCCACTCCTGATCGTGGACAGCGTCTTCATAGGGTCCAAAGAGAGGGAGCTGATGCGTTATGAAGTGCTCCAGTGCTGAGAGTGCCTCTTCCCTAGTGCCAGCGAACTTTCTAGGAGCATCCGTTCCGATGAAACTCGCCCTACCTGTTCGCTCAAGCTCATCAAGTGTCGCCCTTACCGCTACATCAACATCGTTCTCGAGAACCTCGAAGTGCGGCAGGCCAAGACCTCCCTTAGGGGGTGGCTTTCGATTTTCATGATCAAAGTTCCATTGCCCACCCTCAGGTTCAGCACCATCCATCAATAGCTGTAGTCGGCGCCGCTGATTGCGATAGAAGGTTTCCAGGAGGTAGCCCTTGCCGCGAGACCTCTCCCAGTCCAACCTTGAACTGCAGAAACCTCGGGGTGCTTCGAGAGCAATCCCACGACTTTGGGCAAAGGCCAGCATCGGCCTGGAGGTGGGTGAGATCGCCTGAGTAACGCAAGAGGTATCCAGATCGCGATAGGAATCAACCGATACCACATGCACACCCGGGTCAAGGGCGCGTGAGCGAAGGGCATAAAGGATTAGATGCGCCTTTTGGCGGTGATAGCGGCGTTTTGAGAATTGCCCCAGCACCTCGGGGAGAAGAATCTCCCCACCGAGGTCAAAATGTGGACCGAGTTGATCGGCAAACAACAATTGCAAACGAAACCACCTATACGATTACAGAACAATCATGAGCAAGCTTTACTTCCGCTACGGCGCTATGAACTCGGGCAAATCAACCGCACTACTGCAGGCTGCCTTCAACTACGAGGAACGTTCGCAGCACGTATTGCTGGCCAAGCCAGCCATAGACTCAAAAGGCGATCGAAAGATCGTTTCACGTCTGGGGGTTACTCGAGAAGTTGACTTCCTGGTGGAGCCCAAGGACAACCTCAGGGACCTATTCAAGGCATACCGTGCTAATTTCGCAGATGGTCGCGACATCGCCTGCCTGCTGATAGACGAGGCACAGTTTCTTACCCCCGAGCAGGTTGATCAAGCGCTTGAGCTAGCGGTGATTGATGGAGTTCCAGTGCTTGCGTATGGCATTCGAACTGATTTCCAGACCAAGTCCTTCCCCGGTAGTAGGAGACTTCTTGAGATTGCCCATTCGCTCGAGGAGCTCAAGACAATCTGCCGGTGCGGTCGAAAGGCTATGTTCAACGGGCGAGTGCTGAATGGTGAATTCACATTCGACGGTGAACAGGTTGCCATCGATGGTGACCAAGTTAGCTACGAGTCACTCTGCGCGGCCTGCTACCTCGAGAAAAAGAACATTCACTAAATGTCTGTCTGGATTCCGGCGTTCAGGGATGGGCACGCACATCCGTTATTCGCCGGGCGTGAGGCTTTGGGTCCACGTCTGGATGGTTTGAAGTCAGTACAGGCGATTGTTGCCGAGGTCGCCAGGTTCGCCAACGAAAATCCAAACGTTGACTGGATCGTTGGCGGAGCATATGAGCGTTCGTTGGCACCTACCTTCCTCAGCAGTTGGCTCGATGCAGCTGTTCCAGATCGACCGGTTGTGCTGCACGCCTCAGACCACCACACCATTTGGGTGAACACGGAGGCGCTCAGAAGGGCTGGAGTTCATGAAAGGTTTCCAGAGGTTTTCCCGGGATTCGCGGACAAGGATGATGAAGGTCGCCCCACCGGTACGCTCCGAGAGTCAGGAGCGATGGATGTGGTTCTAAAAGTCATACCAGCGCTAAGTCTGGAACAAGAACTCGATGCCCTGGACTGGGCGCAGCAGCAAATGCTTAGCCAGGGCATCGTAGAGGTGCAGGACGCGTGGATCGAGCGCGGCATGGCTGAGGTTTACATCGAGGCAGTGAAGCGAAATCGCCTGCTAGTCAAAACCAATTTGGCGTTTAGAGTCACCCCTGAGAACTACGAATCAGATTTTGAGTACTTCGAGCAACTACGAAGTGAGATCTCAAAGCTTGACTCAGAGCTATTGAGCGCAAAGACGGCAAAGTTCTTCGCCGATGGTGTGCTAGGAAGTGGCACCGCGAGCGTGTTGGAACCATACCTGGACACAGGACATCATGGCGAGCCAGTCTGGTCAAAAGCTGAGCTACTCAGGGCTACCTCGATGTATGCGCGGCTTGGCTACCAACTCCACATTCACGCCATCGGTGATGCCGCCGTGCGGGACGCCCTGGACGCTATAGAAAGCGCCCCAAAGACTCAACTTCCCTCGGTGATTGCCCACGCAGAGCTAATTGGATCAGAAGACCTGGCGCGTTTTCACGCACTTGATGTTGTGGCCAACATGCAGCCGCTGTGGGCGAGACCCGACGGCATGCTTCTCAGCTGCCAACCTCGGATTGGTGAAGAGCGCATTGAACAGATGTACCAGATGCAGTCACTATTGAATGCTGGTGCTGTCCTCAGCTTCGGTTCAGATTGGCCAGTCAGCTCGGTCTCCCCGCTGGAGGGAATTCAAACCGCGGTTACTCGAGAGTTTGAAGGTAAGTGCATAAGCCCCGAGGAGCGAATCTCGGTACAACAGGCGCTCTATGCCTATTCCGAGGCAGTTCGAATTCAGCTTGGAACAGTAGCAGCGGACGAAATGATCAAACTCAGCGCTGACCCCACAGCGGTTGCTCCCAGTGAGATTGCGGGTATTCAGGTTATAGAAGTAACCCGGAAGGGCGAAACGATCTGGATGAGATAGCGCTATCTCGTACTGGATAGCACCACGGTTGACTGAGGTGCAACGGTGACGCTAGCGATAGTCCTTGCGCCTCCCACTCCTGAAGCTTTGGCCTGATATCCCTGAGCCAGAGTCTTCCAGGCTGCCCTGATGGGCAACTTCACGATCTTCGTTTGCTTGGAAGAGTTGTGAATGACGAACAGACGCTTAACGCCATTCTTCTGCCCGCTCGCATCAAGAGAATAAGCGATCACATCAGGCGTGGTAGCGGCAAACTTTAGCTGCCTCTTAACCTCATTTGTTGTCGCTAGCCGGAAAACTGGATTATCTCTCCTGATTTCCAGCAACCCCTTGAAATAGCTGACCATATCAGCGTTCTTCTCACGCTCATTCCACTTCAGGGAATTGACGGAGTCTGGGGACTTATAAGAGTTCTCATCTCCACCCTTAGACCTCATGAACTCCTGACCGGCATGAATGAAAGGTACTCCTTGCGCAAGAATTGCGACCGAGGATGCCAGGGCAAAGACTCGTTTTCTTTCAGCTTCTGAAGCACTCGGCATTGATGACTTCAGCTTGTCATAAAGGGTCAGATTGTCGTGAGCTTCAACATAGGAGACTGACTGCTGAGGATTAGAAGCGCCCCACGAGCCCACTATTGACCTGCTGTATTCGATCTCTCCGGTGATCCCCGACATAACCTCTAACTTGCTGGAGGGTCGCCCCGATGCCCAGCCGTTCTCAGCGGCCTTGAAAACAGACCCCTTGAGGCCATCACGAATCCCATCATTGAAGTGGGCAATGCGTGGCATTTGGGATGCGTTGAACTGATTCGCCTTCTTCTCGGCGCTGAGAATTTCGCCCATGTTCCAACCCTCGCCGATGATTAGGAAGTCATCATCTATTGAATCGACTCCCTTGCGAATCTTGTTCATGGTGTCTACATCAAGAATTCCCATGAGGTCAAAGCGGAAGCCATCCAGGCGGTATTCTCGGGCCCAATAGAGCGAGCTGTCGACTATGTACTTGCTGGCCATCGAGCGCTCGGAAGCAATCTCATTACCTACACCAGTGCCATTCGCAAAACTACCGTCAGCTTGTTTGCGGAAGAAGTAACCGGGGACGAGTTTCTCAAAGCTGTGAGAGCCTGCGTCAAATACGTGGTTGTAAACCACATCCATGACAACTCGGAGCCCCCTGGAATGCAGATACTGAATAGTCTGCTTTAGCTCTGTTATTCGGTTTAGCGGATCCTGCGGCTTTGTTGAGTATGAACCCTCAGGAACGTTGAAGTTGAGTGGGTCATAACCCCAGTTGAACTGATCATTTCTCGATTCATCAACAGTCTTGTAGTCATAGATCGGCAAGAGCTGCAGATGAGTGGCACCTAGGTCAACAATTGCGTCGACTCCAGTTTTGGTTTTACCGCTCGGGTTCTTGGTGCCAGCCTCAGTGAGCCCCAAGAACTTTCCCTTACTTTGAATACCACTTGAAGAATCCACTGAGAGATCGCGGACATGAAGCTCATAGAACACCGCGTCTGTGGACACTCCCGAAAATTCGGGTTTGGCATGGG
>CAZQZY010000006.1:0-35463 GCA_964597935.1 uncultured Aquiluna sp.
AGTCGAACATCAAGCGCATCGGCACCAACCGCAAGGCTGAGGAGCGCAACAAGGCAGTTCGTTCCGAGCTGAAGACTGCTATTCGCGCTGCCCGCGAGGCTGTTGAGTCTGGCGACAAGGCGCTTGCTGAGACCGCACTTCGCAACGCAACCAAGAAGCTTGACAAGGCTGTGTCCAAGGGCGTAATCCACAAGAACCAGGCCGCAAACCGCAAGAGCGCAATTGCATCCAAGGTCGCCGCAAAGTAAGAAACTAGGTTTCGAAAAGGGTCGGGAAACCGGCCCTTTTTATTTTGACTGAGACATCGCGAGAATCAGCTTCTCAACGGAGTAATCCGGCTCTCTGGATGCTCCCTTAACATCAGCATCGGTCTGAGCGGCAAGGTCAACCAGGTCAATCAAGCCCTGTTCGCTAAAGTTCGAAAGCTCTTTTCTCGCTTTATCAAGTTGCCAGGGGGCAAGTCCGATAGCCGCAGACTGGCTTCTAGGGTCATTGAACAGTTTTGCCAAAGTGCGAATCCTGGCGACCATCGCTGCCACCAGCGCGACGTTGTCTACCCCCGTGGCAGAGCCGTGTCGATACAGGCGAATCGCCTCTGCTGCATTGCCGGCGAGTGCGGCGTCCGTGATCTTGAAAGCGTTGGTCTCCACTCTTCCTTGGAAGGTTCGATTTACAACATCTAAGTCGATGGAGTTCAGCCCCGAAGCTGCCAGCTGAGAGCATGCGCCTGCAAGCTCGCCAAGGTCCGAGCTAAATGCCTGAAGCAGCGATCTTGCGGCATCCGAGCTGATTTTCACTCCGTGGGCCGCTAGCTCCTGGGTAATGAAAGTGAGTTTGTCACTGTCTCGCTTGATTTCCTCGCAGACAACGTTTAATGCCTTTGAGGCTAAACCGGTCTTGATTTTTCCAGCATGACCTACCAAGTTGGGCAATCTGACCACAACAAAGCAGTTCTCGACAGCATCTTCCAAGTATTGGGAAAGATCTGACATTAGGGATTCGTGGGAACCAGTTATCAGTACCAAGCGTGGTTCGTTAAACAGTGATGGGGCTGCCAGGTTGAGAAGGTCGCCACTTGAGTACTGCCCCTCATCGATTTCATGAATTTCCAAATCCGCAAACGCTTGAGCAAGTGAGGTGCGGATTTTCCTTACAGCCCTTGAAGCCAGGTAAGCCTCGGCTCCTGAAACAATCACGAGCGGGGCGGGCTCAGCCTGGTTCCAGGTAACCGTCTTGCCACTCATGTCGCTAGCTTACCCGCGGTGAATACCTCAAGCTCCTCTCCAAAATGAACCCCGATCGCCCCACCGAGATCGGTCCGAACATTCACCGCCCCGAGTCGCCCAGTCATGGCGAGGGTCTTGTTTGTAGGATGCCCATAGGTGTTCCCTTGACCGACAGAGTAGATAGCAATATCAGGCGAAAATGCGGCATAAAGGCTCGCATTCTGATCCGCTGACCCATGATGGGCGACTTTGACAATCCGCGTTAGCTCGGGATTAGTCAAAGCTTGAACTGCACTCACTAAATGACCCTGTGCTGTCTCACCCGTATCGGCAAGATTTAGGAACTGGAATCTGGGGCAGTCGAAAAATGTCGCGATTGACGCGTCATTTGAAGATTCGGCGGTCAATGGATTTCTCGGACCAACCACCTCTAGCTTGCACTCCCCAAAGTCTGCTGACTGGCCAGTGACCGCCTGAACAGGAGCCACACCCTTGCTGGCTAGAAAGTCTCCAACCACCCCAACCACCGGCCTGTCATCCTCAAATCCAGAAACAAGCACCTGAGCTATGGAAACTTGCTCCAAGCCTGAAATCCCGCCGACGTGATCCAGGTCGTAGTGGGTCAGAATCAAAAGCTCAAGCTCGAACACCCCGGCCTGCGCCAGACACTCCCCAATTAGTTTTGGGTCTTTGCCGACATCAATGAGCGCAACAAAATCCAACGACTTAATCAACACTGCGTCCCCTTGACCCACATCACAGCTAATCAGATCCCAATTTGCGAGAACACGCTGATGTCTGACGACATCTGCTGAGCTTAGAAAGAGAATCAAGACCAAAACGATGCCCAACGAAGCGTGTGCAAATCGCCTGATCTTGCCTTGGGTAGAGACTGCTATCGCGAGTAAGACAACGAGAACCCAGAGCAGCGCTTGGCCAACAAGCCCACCGACTAGATGGAGTCTGGTTTGAGGGAAGGATGAAAAGAACTTGGCCACTTCCAGAATCCAATTCGTGCCAAAGGAGGCGACGAAAGCTGCAAGGTTTGAAAGTGGCTCGCTAAAGGGCACAAACAGAACACTCAGAATTCCCAGCACCGTAACCGGAGCAACCACGGGCTCAACAACAAGATTCGCGACAATTCCGAATACAGGAAATCCAGACTGAATAAGCACCATAACTGGCAAGGTAAAAACCTGTGCCGCGACGCCTGCGCCGAGGGCAAGAGCAAGCGGCGTCGGTAGGAAGCTAAGTCGCTGTGCGATGGGGTTTGCTCCGATTAGAAGTCCGGTGGTGGCAACCACGCTCAATGCAAAGCCCAAATCCGTCGCCAAGTTTTGATCTATCAGCAGAAGGCACACCACGGCCAGAGCTAGAGCGTGAAGCGGATTTGAGCCCCTGCCCAAGGCCATGGCAATCAGCACGGCAAACGCCATTGCACCTGCCCTAATCACAGATGCTTCTGGTCCAACGAGCAGGATGTAGCCAACTAACGCTGCGCCGGAAAACAGGAAACGCAGGTTTCTAGAAAGCCCCAAATGGCCCAGCAGGAACCAAACTGCTCCCATCACGATGGCCAGATTCGCACCGCTTACCGCAACAAGATGTGTCAATGAAACATCGCGCATGGCGTCCTGGGCAGGCTCGGAAAGCAAGTCCCGCTCTCCGATGGCGAGGCCCGCAACCAAGGCCTCAGGGTCGCTGATCTGACCGAGTGAACTGAGAAATGCTGACTTAAGATCCGTTAGCGCTTGGGAACTAGGGAAAGCGGACGCAATTGTGGATTCTGCTGCCGGCACGAATACCAAAATGCCCAGCCACAGAGCGATTGCGGCAGCGATCACAGAGTAACTAAGTCTTTGATCTTCGCGAACATCTTCTCCCCTATGCCGCTGACTTCACGAAGCTGTCTAACATCAGAAAATGCACCAATAGCTGTCCTGTGCTCGATGATTCGCGCTGCTAGTGCAGGTCCAACCCCTGGCAAGGTGTCGAGATCCTCAACACTCGCGCGATTTAGCGAAACAAGCGAAGAGCCGCCAGCTTGCTTGAATTGAGATTTGGAGGCAATGATCACCTGCTCACCATCGGAGAGATTCCTGGCGAGATTAACTGAGGATTGCTCAGCGTCTGGAGTGAATCCCCCAGCAATCTCAATCGCGTCCGATACCCGATCCCCGAGTTCAAGCTCGTACAGCCCGGGTTCTGATACCTCACCCACCACGTGGACGAAGAGACTGCCAGAGAACTCGACCTCGTTTGCCGGCTTTGTTTCAGCGACCTGCACTTTCCCAGAATCTTGATTCATCAGCAGGTAGAGCACAACCAAACTCGCTAAAAGAGCAAAGAAAAGCTTCTTGCGACTCCCAGCATCGAGTTGCTGAAACCAAACCCTTATTGCATCCATGGGGCCATTGAGCCATGGAAATTACTTCACTGGTTCTGGCCCCTAGAGATCTGTAGAGAAGTTGCTACTTGGTGGCTATGTTGACAAGCTTTGGAGCTCGAACAATCACGTTTGCCAATTCGCGCTCTCCGATCGCCCGCCTAACGGTTTCGGAACTTAGCGCGAGTTCACGTAGCTCAGCCTCCGTGATGTCCACACTCACTTCAAACTTGTCGCGCAGCTTGCCATCCACCTGAGCGATTGCCGTGACGGTGTTCTGAACAAGTAGCGATTCATCAACTTCCCTAAAGCAAGCCAGAGCCACCGAAGGCTCGTGGCCCAGAAGACGCCACATGTCCTCTGCGGTGTAGGGGGCGAAAAGACTCAGTGCCTTGGCCAGCTCCTCTGCTCCCTCGCGGACCGCAGCATCGGCAGGACCAACTCCAGAGTCAATTGCCTTGCGTAATGTGTTGGTCAGCTCCATCACCTTTGCAACACCGACGTTGAACTTGAATGACTCGATTGACTCGGTGAAGTCGCGCAAGAACGCGTGCGTGGCGGCTCGGACAGTTCTATCACCTGACGCGACATCAACGTTTAGATCGGAGCTAACGTCCTGGGCAATGCGCCAGGCACGAGCTAGAAACTTCGAACTAGCGCCAGGTGAAACATCTGCCCAATCGATGTCGTCCTCGGGTGGGCCGGCAAAGGCCATGGTTAGACGAATGGCGTCAACACCATGCTCGTCAAGCTGCTCGGAGAGTCGAACCAGATTGCCGCGGGACTTGCTCATCGCGGAGCCGTTCATCAACACCATGCCCTGGTTGAGCAACTTTGTGAACGGCTCATCGAAATCAACCAGCCCCATGTCGTGCAGCACCTTGGTGAAAAATCTTGCATAGAGAAGGTGCAGGATGGCATGGGTAACGCCGCCGACATACTGATCAACCGGAGCCCACTTCTTGGCCTCTTCAACATCGAACGCGAATTCGGTGGAGTTCGGGTTCAGGTAACGAAGGAAGTACCAACTGGAATCAACAAAGGTGTCCATGGTGTCGCTGTCGCGCTTGGCAGGCTTCCCGCAATTTGGACAGGGAGCATTCACCCAATCCGTAGCGGCACCGAGTGGGGATGTGCCCTTGGGTGATAGGTCCAAGCCTTCAGAACTTGGCAATTCAACGGGCAGCTGATCCTGCGGAACTGGGACCTCACCACAGCTGTCGCAGTGAATGATTGGGATCGGGGTACCCCAGTACCGTTGCCTTGAAATCAACCAGTCACGAAGTCTGAAATTCTTCGCCGCTTCACCGGTCCCCCGCTGCTGCAAGATTTCAATTGCCTTCTGAATCGCGGCTGCCTTAGTGAGTCCATTGAGATCACCGGAGTTCACCAGAACGCCATCGCCCGGTGTGGCAATGCGTGAAACCTCTGGATTCTCGTCCTCGGTTTGGACCACCATTCGGACTTCGATGCCCATCGCATTGGCAAAAGCCATGTCGCGCTCGTCATGAGCCGGAACACCCATGATCGCACCGGTGCCATAGTCAGCCAGAACGTAGTCGGAGACATAGATTGGGATCTGTTCGCCGCTAAGAGGGTTGATTGCAAATCGCTCCAACTTGACCCCGGTCTTGGGTCTGTCGGTAGCCAGTCGCTCGATGTCATTTGACTGCTTTACCTTCTCAAGGTAGCTCACAAACTCCATTCGGACGTGAGCCGGTGAATCAACGACCAGCTCACTTGCCAAGTCCGAGTCAGCTGCCACGACCATGAATGTGGCACCAAATAGGGTGTCGGGGCGAGTGGTAAAGACCTCAATTTCACGTGCAGAATCCGCGATCTTGAAGCGAACGTTGGCACCGGTAGATCTATTGATCCAGTTCCGCTGCATGGTCAAAACTTTGCTTGGCCAATTGCCTTCTAGCTTGTCTAGGTCATCGAGCAAACGATCGGCGTACTCAGTGACCTTGAAGTACCACTGCGTAAGTGCCTTCTTGGTTACCTGCGAATCGCAGCGCTCACATAGCCCCTGCACCACCTGTTCATTCGCAAGCACGGTTTGGCACGAGGGGCACCAGTTGACGTTCGAATTCTTTCGATAGGCAAGCCCGCGCTTATAGAACTCCAGGAAGAGCCACTGGTTCCAGCGGTAGTAAATCGGGTCGCAGGTTTGCAACACCCTGGTCCAGTCAAAGCTGCAGGCGTAGCGGCGCATCGATGCTTTTTGCTGAGCGATGTTCTCGTAGGTCCAACCGCGAGGATCGAGCCCGCGTTTGATGGCAGCGTTCTCAGCTGGCAGACCGAATGCATCCCAACCAATTGGGTGCAGCACGTTGTAGCCCTTTTGAATCCAATAGCGAGAAATTACATCGCCCAGTGCGTATGCCTCAGCGTGACCCATGTGCAGGTCCCCGGAAGGATAGGGAAACATGTCCAGCACATACTTGCGAGGTCTTGGGTCGTTCGCCTTTGATGAGTCAAAAGGCTGCAGCTTGTCCCAAACCGGTAGCCAACGCTCCTGTATGGACGAGAAACTGTACTCTTCGTGCAAGCTAAACACCTCTATGTCTGAACCCGTAAAGGTTACCAATCCACAGATGCCGACAGGGCAGAAACCAGAGCATTCGCCTTCAGTTGGATTTCACGATGCTCCTCACGCGGCACCGAGTCTGAGGTGATTCCTCCACCGATGCCGATGGTCACCTCACCACGGTGAAAGATTGCGGTGCGTATCACCATCCCCAGGTCCATACTGCCGTCTTTGCCGATCCAACCGATTCCGCCGGAGTAGTCCCCTCGAGGACTCGATTCGAGCTCACTGATGATCTCCATCGCACGAATCTTGGGAGCTCCGGTCATTGACCCGCCCGGGAATAGGGCCCGAAGGGCATCAAAACCTGTCATGCCCTCACGCAATGAGCCACTAACGTCTGACACCAGCTGATGCACAGTTGAGTAGGACCGAATCGCCAAAAGCGATTCGACAGTTACCGAGCTTGGCTCACAAACCGATGCCAGGTCATTCCGAATCAGATCAACAATCATCAGGTTCTCGGCTCGCTCTTTCGGATCAGCAGCAAGCTCCGAAATCAAACTCAGATCCTCTTCTTGATTTGACCCTCGACGCCTAGTGCCTTTGATCGGTGAGCTAAGCACTCTCGTGCCATGGACTTCGATGAGTCGTTCGGGAGAAATCGAAACATAGGACACATCGCCAACCCTTATGAAGGCAGCGTAAGGCGCACTGTGATCCTTTCTCAAACGCAGAAAGTAGCTCAGCGGATCTCCGCTGAAGATGCCCCTGAGTCTTGTGGTCAAGCAAAGTTGATAAACATCGCCGCGGGCAATGTGCTGCTGAGCAGTCGCAATTTTGGAGAGGTACTCCGTTTCGCGATCATCGGGCGTTAGAAGGGGCGAGGTCGCAGCGGGGTGCTCCAGCTCATAGCTGCCTGCGTTGCCCCCCACTAGAGCGAGTCTTAGCAACGCAGCATGAAACCAGGCGTCAAATTCAGCTTTTGAGCAATCACCAACAAAGTGCAACATCGATGTTGCGTGCTCATAAACAATGGCGCGATCAACTCTGAGAAAATGACCCCTGAGTTCCTGCTCCAAGTAGCTCAGCACGCCAACTAGATATGGTCTGAAGTGAAGCGCCGCTTCTCCGTCGTAATCGGTTGCGGGATCAATTTGATTAGTTTCAACGCCGGCACCAATAACCGAAAAGCCACTGGTTGGATGATGGGATCGATCCAGCCAAAACACGTTCGGAGAGCTGCCAAAAAAAGATACAAAGATATCCGGAAGTGAGCTCCAGCCACGCAGCGAACTTACTAACAGTGGCATTTTCACCCCTTCCAGTTCCGTAGTCTAGATGTGATGAGCGTTAACGGAGATTTCTACCGATTCGATTCCGATCGATTCGTAAAGGTGGATGTTGCCATTGCCGAACAGCTCACGGTTGCGGATAGTTTTCTGGTTGAAAACGGGGCAGCCAGGGCGATAGAACGTCACTTTCAGAGGTTTGAAGCTGGTGTCGGCAATCCCACTCTTATTGATTTTTCTGTCTTCAAAAGAGAAGCTCTAGCTCTGATACCAAAAACTGGCTCCTGGTTTCCCAGGCTCGAATATCGCGAGTTTCAAGCGGTTGGTGAGCAATTCTTCCTGAGGCTCAGAGAGGCACCCGAAAGAACCGAAACCGTCACATTCTGGACGTGCGAAGAAGCAGATCCTAGAGTCAATCCGCAGGTTAAAGGCCCGGATTTGTCGGTCTGCCAAAAACTTCGACGCAAGGCGAACCTGCATGGAGCCGATGAGGCGGTTTTACTAAGCGAATCCGGTCACATCGCCGATGGTGCGCTCAGTTCGATTGTTTGGTGGGAGGGTGACACGCTCTGCGCTCCTGATGACACCACTAATTGGCTACCCAGCATCACTAGGGATCTAGTACTTGAACTCGCCAATCAGGCGGGATTCGAGGTGCAATTGAAGCGCGCAAAGCCGGATGAGCTTGCCGGTTGCGAGGTTTGGTCGCTAAGTGCCCTTCAGGGAATTCGTGCGGTGACTCATTGGAATGGTGTTGAAGTCGCGCAACCACATCGCTACACCAGTTTTCGTAAGCGGTTAGCGCTGCTTAGTAAACAGATTTAGACCGAGCCACAACCGCCTCCCTCTCGGGGCTAGCATGTGAGTTATGTGTGGTCGCTATGTAATTGCTCGAGAACGAGATGATCTAGCAGGTTATTTCGAAGCGGAGTTCGCTTCTGATTTTGAAGTGATCAGCTACAACATCGCTCCCACCAATCAGGTCCCGATCGTTGTTGAACGCGAGATATCCGGAATGCCAGCGCGGGAAATTCACCCAGCCCGTTTTGGACTGATACCTTCTTGGGCCAAAGAGGTTAGCCCGACGCCCCTATTCAACGCTCGCATTGAAACTGCTTTGGAAAAGCCAAGCTTCAAGGAATCCACCCTCAAAAAGCGCTGCGTAATTCCTGCCTCGGGTTACTTTGAATGGGATAGCCAGAAGGATCCCTTCTATATAAGCCAAGAACCGTTTATTTCTTTCGCTGGGATCTACTCTTTCTGGAGAGACCCGACCAAGGCGGTCGATGATCCATCCAGGTGGGTATTGAGCTGTTCCATCTTGACTAAACCTGCCCCCGAGGTTTTGTCGGATATTCATGAGCGTTCTCCGGTCTTCCTATCTGAAGACGGGATTGATGCCTGGATATCCCCCGACTACGAAACTACTGAGGATTTGCTGCTCGCACTGGGCTCGGAATCAGACTTGGTTGCAGCCGAATTGCAGCGTCACCGAGTCTCCAAGGAAGTTGGCAATGTGCGAAACAACCACCCTGGACTAATCGCAGCGATTTAGTTTTGAAAATGTCGGTGGCTCGACATAAACTCTGACTATTCGAACATTTGTTCGAATAGTTGAAGGGCTTGGGGCTATGCAGACAGAAACAATAAACGGGGTGCTTTTAGACACCGACAGCGCCCCACTGTCTTTTCAATACCGAGGAAAAAGCTTTTTGGTCTGCTCTAGGCCGGTGCGCTGGTATTCCAGAAAGCTATGGTGGGAGGTTGCGGGATCTGCAGCCAAAGGCAACGGCCAGGCAATTCTGGAAGTGGAGATGTGGCGACTGTGGGCAAGCGACAACTCATCCCGTCTCTTTTTTGAACTAAGGCACCAGCTACCCGAGGATGTTTGGGAAATCTCTGAGGTTTCTTGAGAAGTGTTCACACACCTAAATGTCAGCTCGGCATACTCTGCTCACTACGGAGTGGCTCAGCCTCCCCTGTTGGCAAAAGCAGCCAAGGCGTTGGGTTTTGAAGCACTTGCGGTTACCGATCGAGACGGTCTTTATGGAGCTGTAAAGCACATCGGCAACTGCATCAAAGAGGGCCTGGTGCCGATTGTCGGGGTAAACATCGAGGTCGCTGAGATTGGCCGAGTCAAGGTATTGGCTACTGGAAATAACAGGGGTGCTGGCTGGTCATCACTTTGCAAATTGGTTTCTAAATCCCACCAAAAACCAAAGCGGGCTAAACCAGGGATCACCCTGCAACAACTCGGAGAGCTCTCTAGTAACTGCGTGGTTCTGGTGGGGCACGACTCTGCTATCGCGCAGGAACTACTTGCCAATCCAGCTATCGCAAAAGAGTTAGCCCAAAGAGTCGCTGAGGTTTTAGATAAAAACCAATTGATCTTTGAGGTTGTAAACCACCTAACCGAGCCGGGTTCGCTGTATTCGACAGAGCATGCCAGGGCAATGTGTGAATTTGCAACGGGACTTGGTTACAAGGCAATCCTGAGCAATGCCGTTCGATATCTAGAACCAGATGATGCCGTTACCGCAGACGTGCTCGATTCGGCACGGGAGCTTGAACCACTTGGAATATTCCAGCTTCAACCAAATGCTCAAGCCTGGCTCAAACCGCAAAACCAAATGGCAGCCCTGGCACTGGAAACCACCGAGGACCCGCGGCTCGCGAGGTGGTTACTAAAAAACACCGAAGAGGTTGCCCTTAGGTGCTATCTAGATCCAGTCAAAGACTGCGGCTGGGGGCAGCCAAAAACCCCAGAGCAAAGCGCGCTGGGCATAACTGGAAACCCCTTCGAGGTGCTGTGGCAAAAGACTCACTCGGCTATTCCGTGGCGCTATCCAGACGCCAAGGCAGCCGAACTTGCGACCATTCAGCATCGCCTATCAAAAGAGTTGATTGCGATAAATGAGCTTGGCTTCTCGACTTACTTTTTGACCGTTGCAGACGTGGCTCAGATGATTCGCGATATGAGCATTCGAATCGCAGCCAGGGGTTCTGGTGCGGGATCGCTGGTGAACTACCTGCTTGGCATCAGTGGAGTTGATCCAATTTCTGAGGGCTTACTGTTTGAGCGCT
Organism: uncultured Aquiluna sp.; assembly: GCA_964597935.1. GTDB lineage: Bacteria > Actinomycetota > Actinomycetes > Actinomycetales > Microbacteriaceae > Aquiluna. Next base: position 10,519 of record CAZQZY010000006.1, read on the forward strand.
TTCTATCAACTGAGCGCAGCACGCTGCCGGATATCGACATAGACGTTGAATCAGCCAGAAGGCACGACATATACCGGGCAATTTTCCGTCGCTACGGTGGCAATCGCGTGACCCTGTTGTCGATGCAGTCCAGTTATCGAGGTAGAGGCGCGCTTAGAGATTCGGGTCTTGCACTTGGGTTACCCGAGGACGAAATTGATGAGATTGCAAAAAGCATGTGGCGCTTCTCGGCCAGAAATTTCAGGGTCGAAATGGGTGAGAAGCCTGAGCTGAGCAACTTCTCCGAGCGTGCCAATCAAGATCGAAAGCTCAACCTGCTGGTTGACATCACCCAGCGACTTGATCGACTTCCAAGATTCATATCCATGCACCCTTGCGGAGTGATATTGGGAAACTCAAACCTGCTAGATCTGACACCCACCGAACCAAGTGGGCTTGGGCTACCGATGAGTCAGTTTGATAAAGACGACATGGACCCGATGGGTTTTCTCAAACTTGACGTGCTCGGGGTGAGGATGCAGAGTGCGATGGCCTATACCGTTTCCGAGATATCTAGGGTGCGAGGTAAACAGCTTGATCTAGATGCTGTGCCCAAAGATGACCCAGAGGTATACCGACAAATTCGAACCACAAACACCCTTGGCATTTTTCAGATTGAGAGCCCCGGACAGCGAGAGCTGACCGGAAAGCACCAACCCACAAAGTTCAATGACCTAACGATGCAGATTTCGCTGTTTCGACCTGGGCCGATGAAGGGGAACATGATCTCGCCCTACCTCGATGGCAGGCACGGGTTTATCGAACCTGACTACATCCACAAAGATCTCCGTCCGATCCTGGAGGAGAGCTACGGGGTTGTGGTGTTTCACGAACAGCTGATGCGAATCATGCAAACCATGACCGGCTGCACCCTCGCCAGGGCAGATGAAATGCGTAGGGGTTTGGCGAAGCCGGATAAGCAGAAAAAGACCGAGGCTTATTTTCGAGCATCGGCAAAGGCTCGGGGTTATGGCCAGGATGTGATTGATCGAGTCTGGTCAATCATTGAGGGTTTTGGATCTTTCGGCTTCTGCAAGGCTCACGGTGCAGCTTTTGCTCTTCCCACCTACCAATCCGCTTACCTAAAGACCCACTTCCCCACCGAGTTCATAGCCGGGTTACTCACGCATGATCCAGGCATGTATCCAAAGCGACTAATCGTCACCGAGGCAAGGCGACTGGGGGTGGAGCTCCTTCCGATAGATGTCAACGTGTCAACCAGGCAATACCGAGTCGAGAAAACAAAAACCGGTCATGCCGTAAGGATGGCAATTAGCGAGATTGCTGGCATGTCGGAAGCGGAAAAGGATCGAATTGTTGCCGAACAACCATTTAGCGATTTGGTTGACTTCTACCTAAGGGCAAGGCCGTCACGTAGGACTCTAGAACGACTCGCCCTCATAGGCGCCTTGGACTCGGTGGCAAAAATTGAAAACTCACAATCAATTGATAGACGGGGTGACCTAATGGTTCTTGTTAGGCAACTCAGCGCTAAGCCGGCACCAAAACAAGATCCACATCAACTTGGTTTTGACTTCAAAAACCTGGTTGCCCTCCCAAATGGCAATAAAGGCATCACTAGGTCCGATCAACTTGAAAACGAACTGGCGATCACAGGGGTTGATTTCTCCCACCATCAGCTCGAGCAATTCCAGCAGATGCTCGATGACATGGGGGTAATCAAGGCATCCGAATTGGTATCCCTTAGGGGCAACACCGAGGTTTTGGTTGCTGGCGTGAGAATTGCCACCCAAACCCCGCCGATGCGATCGGGCAAGCGCGTTGTGTTTATAAGCCTGGATGATGGCACGGGGTGTGCCGATGCCACCTTCTTTGATGAGGCGCAGCGTCGCTGCGCTCATCTACTTTTTCAAAACCGACTACTCCTGATATCAGGAAAGACCCGCCGCACCGGAGTGCGAGGGGTCTCAATCCTGGCCGAAAACGCCTGGGATCTCAGGCAGCTTTGGCAGCAGTACTTAGCTAAAGCCAGTTAGTCCTGGGAGTTGAAGATCGACAGCATGCGAATGATCTCAACGTAAAGCCAGATCAGAGATGCGGTCAACCCGAATGCTGCACGCCACTCAAACTCCTTTGGCCAACGGTTAGCAGCACCCTCGCGGATTGCCTCGAAATCAAGGTTGAGGGTAAAGGCAGCGAGACCAACACCGACCAGTGCAATTAGCCAGCCAAATGGCGAGGAGTAGGCGCTCATTCCTGCGAACAGAGCAAAACCTAGGTTGACCAGTGCGAAGACCGAGTATCCGATCAGGGCAAACATCATGATTCTGGTGAAGCGAGCATCGACCTTAACCCAACCCATGCGGTAGGCGGCAAACATGGCACCTGCGGTGGCGAGAGTCGAAACAACAGCGGTCTGAGCAATACCTGGGTACATGCCCTCCAAGATGCCACTCAAAGCGCCTACGAAGACACCTTGAACCAGAGCGTAGGCGTAGTAAAGACCTGGAATTACCTTCTTAGAGAAGGTTGCCCATAGTCCTAGACCTAGACCCACAATCATTGCTGGGAAGAGCAGACCGAATGCACCCGTAAACCAGGTTGCAGCGGCGCCGATGACTACTAGCACGAAGAGCCCTAGAACCTTGGAGGCGGTTCCCTCGATGGTCATGGGTGCAGCTGTTAGTCGGTCGAACTCAGTATCAACCTGTTGCTGGTTGAACGAGTCAATACCGGACTGCAATGACTGGTTAAAAACTGGGTTGTGGGAGATTGCCACTTTCGTCCTTTCGAATCGAACTTTGGGTGAGTCTAAGCGAGAAAACTGGAAATTTCCTTCAAGTGTGCTGGTGATATCTGATGCCCACCCGGGTGCCTGAGCCAGAAGACTTCCGCCCCGCACTCCCTCAGCTTGGAGACGTAGCTCTCGCTAACTGCAACTGGTGCATACGGATCAAGATCACCATTAGCTAACCAAATCCGCTTTCCTGTTAGCTCCACCTCGGGAAGCTGGACAAAAGGTTGAGTCGAGCCGAATAACACCGCACCGGCTAGCACGTTTGGCTTGCGCAGCAAGAGGGCCGCCGCGGTATTAGCGCCATTGCTGAAACCAGCTGCAATAAGTTCATGTCCTTCGAGCCCGTATTCCTCGATCGCCGCTGCAACGAAATCGGCCAACTCTGAGACTGCCTCGTCGATTGAGGCCTCATTGAAAGTTCCGTCCGCATAACGCTCGAAAAATCGGTTCATCCCCGCCTCCAGATACATACCCCTGGGCGAGAGAAGGTGTGCATTAGGGTCTAGGGCTGTTCCAAGCCGAAGCAGATCGTATTCATCGCCACCGGTTCCATGCAGCAAAAGCAGGACTCGGTTTGAAGATCCTGGCTGATACACGTGGGGACGAGATAGATCTGAGTTTGACATGGCTAAAGCCTAATTGGGGGCAGTGAAGCTTCGATTTGCTCCCGATTGGGCTCCAACCAGGGGGGAAGCTTGAGCTTCTTTCCGAGCTCGAGTAGTGGTTCATCGGTAGCGAAACCGGGATCGTCAGTAGCGATCTCAAACAGAACTCCGCCTGGCTCTCGGAAGTAAATACTCTTGAAATACTGGCGATCCATAATTTGGGTCACCTGAACGCCCCTAGAAATTAGCTCCTGCTGCCAGTTCTCCATCGTCGCAAGATCTGGCGCGCTGAAAGCAACGTGATGGACAGTTCCTCCCGCCTGCAAACCTCGGTCCTGAACGCCCCCAAGAACCTCCACTTTGGCGCCTGAACCACCGGATCCCATCTTGAAGTTGGATCTTCCAGAGCCCTGAGACTCAAACTCCATACCTAAAAGGTTCTCCAGCATTCCCGCTGTCGGATCCACAGATCGCTCGGAGAGCTCTACTGAGTGGAGACCTCTAACGGCATGCTCGGCCGGAATGGAGCCGACTCCATCCCAACCAGAGCGCTGATCGCCCTCGGTGCCGACCAGTTGGAGCCTCATGCCATCCTGGTCTCTAAGTTCCAGCAGATCGTTTGCCTCGGAGTCTTTAGCCCAGGAAAAGTCGACATCTAGTGACTTCAGTTGCTTGCTCCAAAAACCTAGAGAATCGCTTGGAACGGAAAAGGCCGTGGCTGTTGTGAGACCAGCCCCCTCACGACCCTTTGAGACACCAGGCCATGGAAAGAAAGTCAGAATCGATGAGGGTGACCCCTGTTCATCCCCGTAATACAAGTGCCACACGTGCGGGGCATCGAAGTTCACGGTTTGCTTTACTAGGCGCAACCCCAAAACTTTGGTGTAAAAATCTACGTTCTGCTGAGGGTCCCTTGCGATAGCCGTAACGTGGTGAATGCCGTGAGGGTTGATAGTCATTGCTGCTCCTTCGTTTAAGTAAAGACCCCTAGACAAGAATTTATTCCATAGAGTTCAGAGGTGATAATTCAGGTTCGAGTCAAGCCCGGTTCCAAAAAGGGTGACCTGGTTCTCGCTGCTCCCCCATACCTGGATGTTTTTGTAAGAGAGAAACCGGTGGATGGTAAGGCCAACCAAGCTGTGCTTTCACTGCTTGCGGCGCATTTTCAGGTGAGCGAAGGAGAGATTCGAATTGTCTCTGGTTCTAGCTCAAGAATTAAGCTCATCGAAATTGGTGGACCTGAGGGGACTTGAACCCCTGACCCCCTGCATGCCATGCAGGTGCGCTACCAGCTGCGCCACAGGCCCAAAGACTTGACAATCTTACACAGTTAATTGCCCAGCGGAACAACTGGACAATCTCGCCAAAGGCGCTCAAGCGAATAGTACTCCCGCTCGTCCTCGTTCATCACGTGGACAACCAGATCTCCAAAATCAAGCAGAATCCATCTTGCAGCAGCCATACCCTCACGGTATTTGGCCTTGACGCCTTGCTCTAGCAGCTTCTCTTCCACTGCATCAGAAATCGCAGACGCCTGTCGCTCGTTCTTAGCAGTAACAATCAAGAAAATATCCGCTAACGCAAAAGGTTCACTGACATCAAGGGCCACCAGATTTTCACCCAATTTATCTAGGGCAGCTTCAGCTGCCACCTTGGTGATTTGAACGGAAAAATCGGATGCGGTCAATTAGTTCCCTAGCGCTGTGATGATGGTGATTGCGGCATAAATGGTTACGATGACCAACACGCCACCAAGTCCAGCAATAGCCCAGGGCTGCCACCACCCCTTTTTCAAAACCGCTTCAGGCACGACTCCAAGTGTTGAACGCTGATTGATTAGTTCTATTGCACTTACTGGCTCAACAATTGAGATGACCCCGGTGACGGCATCCATGGTGTCGATTTGGTCCAGCTCAACACCGTCAAGACCCGCCGTGTTTGCGCCGGTAATTGGCTCCGCAATGATCTCGATGGATCCAGATGACGATGAGGAGAGTTCTCCAGTTTCAAGAGGAATTGCGATCGCCTCTGGAGCAATGTCGAGAACAATGGACTGGGTGCTTGGTTCTGCAAGCAGATTCGCCCCGGTAAAGTCCGCTACTGGATCTTCTATGGAGTGATTTGGCTGTAAAACCGGCATGTCAACATCTGGGATTACTACCTGGGGCGCCGAATTTGTGTTGAGTGAGACTTGCTCCGGCTCCGTGGCTGGGAGTTCACCACGCTCCTCCAAAAGTCGTCGTTCGCGTCTTGAAAGAAACACTGGCTGTTCAACCACTGCTACTTCGGCGGCAATCTCGGTTTGCGATACAACCACTGGGGCTTCAACAACCTCAAGCGTCGGGGGTTCTGAGGCCTGATCTGGTTCAACTAAATTCTGAGTTTCTTGGACCTCCGGGGCTACCAATCCTGCCCGCTCAGCTTCTCTGCGCTCCCGGCGCGTCATGAACTGTGTCATTGCGCCTCCCTATAGAGCCCGTGCTTGCCGATGTATTGAACCACGCCGTCTGGAACCAGGTACCAGATCGGTTTCGCCTGCGGAACTCTATCGCGAATATCGCTGGAGGAGATTGCTAGAGCAGGGATTTCAAGCACAGAGATCGACCCCTCGGGGGCAGCCGGTAGCTGAAGTTTGTGTCCGGGTCTGGTAACGGCCACGAAGTGAGCCAGCGCCCATACTCTGTCAATTTCTTTCCAGTTCAAAATCTGCAGTACGGCATCTGCACCAGAAATAAAGAAAAGCTCCGCATCCGGATACTCCGCCTTGAGGTCGGTGAGCGTATCAACGGTATAGGTGATGCCTGGGCGATCGATGTCAACTCGACTGACCCTAAAGCGTGGATTCGCCGCGGTAGCAATGACGCTCATCAAGTAGCGATGCTCAGAGGCGGTGACAGTCTTTTTGTGCCAAGGCTGGCCGGTAGGAACGAACACAACCTCATCCAGATTGAATGCCGAAGCAACCTCGCTCGCAGCGACAAGGTGGCCATTGTGAATGGGGTCAAAGGTGCCACCCATGACGCCAATTCTTGGCCGCTTGATAGTCATCGAATTTAGTGGTGGGCGGACTTACTCTGCTTGTGCGAGTGACGGTTAGCTACGTTGCGGTAGGACCAAGTGATTAGGCCAAGAAAGATAAAGACGCCCATTGCAATCACGCCGTACATGACTGGGTCCATTGGGATCTCAGTGTGGCGAATAATGACGTCTTCAGCTGCTTGCAAGAACATTAGGACTCCTCGTACTTAGCAGATAGTCTAACCGCGGACTTGCCCATCGCCTCTAACTAGCCACTTTCGACTCGTTAGAGCATCAAGACCCATCGGTCCACGGGCATGAAGTTTTTGAGTAGATATTCCGACTTCTGCTCCGAAACCAAACTCTCCCCCGTCGGTAAACCTTGTCGATGCGTTTACCATCACCACTGCAGAGTCAACCTCGTTCAAGAATCTTTCGGCATTAACTGGGTCCTCGGTCAGAATCGATTCAGTGTGCTTGGTTGAATACTTGGCAATGTGCGCCAGGGCCTCGTCAATCCCTTCAACCACCCGCACCGATAACTCAAGCGCCAAATACTCGGTAGCCCAATCCTCTTCGGTGGCCAATTCGGAACCGGGCATCAGGGGCATCGAGGCTTCATCGGCATGAACCAAAACCGGCCACTCTGAAAGCGCTGTAGCTAGCTGAGGGAGCAACTGCCCCGCAATCTTTTCGTGCACCAGCAGGGTCTCAAGTGAATTGCAGACCGACGGTCGCTGCACCTTTGCGTTAATGATTATTGGCAAAGCTTTCTCGAGGTCTGCAGACTCATCTACGAAGATGTGAACGATACCGTCGCCGGTCTCAATCACCGGAACAGTGGATTCTTCAACCACGGTGCGAATCAGGCTTGCACTGCCTCTCGGGATCAAAACATCAATTAGGCCACGCGCAGTCATAACTGCCTTAGCTCCCTCGCGCCCATACTCGTCGACTGACTGAATGCACTCAGAGTTAATTCCGTTGCGGCTCAGTGCCTCACGAATCACCTTCAAAAGTTCGCGATTGGTTCGCTCAGCAGCGCTGCCACCGCGCAACACAAGGGCATTGCCCGACTTGATTGCCAGCGCTGCAATGTCGATGGTGACATTAGGTCTGGCCTCGTAGATCATGCCGATTACCCCAAACGGAACACTCAGCTGCGAAATCCTGAGGCCGTTTGGCAGGATCCTCTGCTGAATAGTCTGACCAAGTGGGTCTGGTAGGTCGATGACTTCCTTCACGGCAGCGGAAAGCGAAGCGATTCGCTCCGGGGTCAACCTAAGGCGGTCCTGCAAAGATGTCGTCATGCCCTCCGCTGCTCCGCGCTCCAGGTCAATCGAATTAGCGCTCAAAATTGCGTCTTGATTCGCAAGAAGAGTGCTCGCGATTGACTCGAGAACGCCATTGCGTGTAGCCAAATTGGCATGATTCATAGAGCCAGATGCTGTTCTGGCCTTTTGAATTAGCTCTAGAGCGGACATTTCTAAATCCTAGACTTTGGGTTCAAACCAAGTGTGCAAATGTGCTGTGGAATCAAGATCTACGGCATTCTTGGTGGCGGTGAGAATTACACCTACACCAGCTGCCGTGGCCAGCCTGGCAGCCGCCACTTTAGTGAGCGCGCCCCCAGTTCCATATCCAGTGGAGGTTCCCTCAATCTCCACTCCCTGGAGTTCAGATTCGAATGGGACAACTTCGATTGGCGCTGCCCCAGGTTGTGTGGGGGGTTTGGTGTAAAGCGCTTCAATGTCGCTGAAGAGAACGAGCAGGTCAGCACCAACCAGCGCCGCAACCCTGGCCGCTAGCTGATCGTTGTCACCAAAGCGAATTTCTTGGGTTGCTACTGAATCGTTTTCGTTGATGATCGGCAGCACACCAAGCTCGATCAGCCTGTTCAGCGCTCCGAGAGCATTCTCGGCTGAGGCTGCGTCACTGAGGTTGTCCACCGTCAAGAGCACCTGACCGGGTAGTTTCTCATAGCGAGCAAGACTCGCCTCGTAGCGCGACATCAACCTGGCCTGCCCGATGCTCGCCAGAGCCTGTGATGTGGCTAAATCCTCTGGTTTGGCAGTAAGGCCGATGATGGGCGAAGCGGTTGCAATAGCGCCGGAGCTAACCAACACAACTTGTTTGTCCTGCATCAAGCGAACGCAGAGATCAACGATTAGATCTAGCTGATCCTGGTTTGCACCGGTGATCGAGGAAGAGCCAACCTTGATCACAATCCGCTTGGCATCGCGAATCCTGGATACGTTACTCAAGCTCATCCTCCACAAAAACAGAAGACTCCCTGACCGCTTCACGCTCAGCGCGGCCGCGAGCCCTTGCGTCCATCATGTCGTAATACTCCTGGCGACGCTGCTGGTTGGTTCGACGTGCATTGCCGTCGAGTGAGTCAAGATCGGCAATTTCCGCAACAGATGACACCAGTGGATCCCAATCAAACACCACACCGTCACCCTCACCGATGATTACGGTCGAGCCTCGACGAGCTCCTTGCTTGTAGAGAGCATCCTCTACGCCTAGTTTTTGCAGTCGCTCCGACAGGTAGCTGACCGCGTCAGCATTTCCAAACATGGTTTGAGCCACCCAGCGCTCTGGTTTAGCACCGATAATGCGGAATACTGGCTGACCGCCAATCTCCTCTGGTCTAATCACAAACCCGGAATCCTTTGCCTTCTGTGGCAAAAGCGAGAAGCGCTTTTGCGATGCTGGGACATGCGCCTTTCGCTCCTCAGTTACAAGCTTGGCAAGCGCGAAATTCAAATCCCTCAAGCCCTCGGTCGTCGCAGAGCTTACGAGGTAAACCGGGTAGCCCATTGCCTCGAAGTCCGCTTTCACGAACTCGGCCAACTCTTTGGCATCCGGCACGTCCACCTTGTTAAGCGCCACGAGCTGTGGGCGTTCATGCAGCGGTGTCTGCCCCTCTGGCACCTGATAGGCCTCTAGCTCCCGCAGAATTACCTTTAGGTCAGAGACTGGATCTCTGCCTGGTTCTAAGGTCGCGCAGTCGATAACGTGAAGGAGAGCACTGCAGCGCTCGACGTGGCGAAGAAACTCGAGTCCCAGCCCCTTGCCTTCGCTAGCACCCTCGATCAAGCCTGGGACGTCGGCGATGGTGTAGCGCATAGCTCCCGCCTGAACCACACCAAGGTTTGGATGGAGGGTGGTAAATGGATAGTCGGCAATCTTTGGCCTTGCTGCACTCATCGCCGCGATGAGTGAACTCTTGCCGGCAGAGGGAAAGCCGACCAGAGCCACATCTGCAACAGTCTTTAGCTCTAGGACTATATCCCCGGACCAACCCGGTACGCCCAGTAGGTGAAAGGCAGGAGCAATTCGTTTGCGATTGGCTAGAGCAGCATTACCGAGCCCGCCAGCACCGCCCTCTGCAACCAGTAGCTCCATACCGGGTTCTGCGAGGTCGGCCAAAATCTTGCCCGACGAGTCCTTGACCACTGTTCCGATAGGAACTGGGAGATACATGTCTTCGCCACGAGCACCATTGCGGTAATCACCGGCACCGCTGCCACCGGAGTCTGCAACTCTATGCGGCCTGTGGTGGTAGTCCAACAAAGTAGTGACATTGGGGTCAGTTACCAGATAGATGCTGCCGCCATCGCCACCGTCAGCACCATCTGGGCCCGCTAGCGGCTTGTACTTCTCACGCCTGATTGAGGTGCAGCCATCGCCACCGTTACCCGCCTTCAGGTGAAGGGTCACCTGATCAACGAATGTAACCATGACTATCTCCTAAACAGAAAGAGGCGGACCAAAGGCCCGCCTCAATCTAAATCTTTAGTTACTGAGTAACTACGTTTACAACCTTGCGGCCGGCCTTCGCACCGAACTCAACCGAGCCAGCTGCAAGAGCGAATAGTGTGTCGTCCTTGCCACGACCCACGTTCACACCAGGGTGGAAGTGGGTGCCGCGCTGACGAACCAAGATCTCGCCTGCGTTTACAAGCTGACCGTCGTGGCGCTTTACACCAAGACGCTGAGCGTTCGAGTCGCGACCGTTGCGAGTGGAGCTAACTCCCTTTTTGGATGCCATTTCTACCTGCCTACTTGATCTCGGTGACCTGGACGCGGGTTAGGTCCTGGCGGTGGCCCTGACGCTTCTTGTAACCGGTCTTGTTCTTGTACTTCTGGATGATGATCTTTGGACCACGGGTCTGGTCTAGAACTTCTGCAACAACCTTGACCTTGGCAAGTGCCTTGGAATCGGTGGTGACCTTGTCGCCGTCAACAAGCAGCAGAGCTGGCAACTCGATGGTGCCAGAAGTCGCTGCGATACGGTTCATGGTCACGATGGTTCCAACAGAAACCTTCTCCTGGCGACCACCAGCGCGAACAATTGCGTAAACCACGTGAAAACCTATCTTTTCTTCGGATTGAGCTCAGTCAGGGAAACCCTCGAGCAACAGCGCCCTAGTTTAGTAAAAACCAACAACTAGGTCAACCACAAAGCAGATTATTCTGCCGAGTCGGTTGCGCTGTTGGTTGCCTTGGCACTGACCCTGCGTCTGCGGGGTTTTGCCTTAGCCTCTGGTTCAGGTAGAGAATCAAGAACCTTGTTCAAAAGTTCCGTCTTTCCTTCGGGTTCCTTGACCTTCGGCTCCTCGTCTGCCACGGCTGCCTGAGCGATCTTGTTCACAACGCTCTTGAATGCATCCGCTTGTTCTTGGGTGACGACCTTCTTTACAACCTCAGGCTTGTCCTTTTTCTTCTTGGACTGCTTTTGAGACTTCTGCTCCTCAGGCATTTTGAACCTTGGTTCATCCTGAACCACCAATCCACGACCGCCACAGCACTCACAGGTCTCGCCGAAGGTCTCCAAAAGCCCAACGCCGATCTTCTTGCGAGTCATCTGCACAAGGCCAAGCGAGGTAATCTCGCTGACCTGGTTCTTGGTGCGGTCTCTTGATAAGCACTCGAGAAGTCTGCGACGAACCATTTCCTGGTTCGACTCCTGAATCATGTCGATGAAGTCAACAACCACAATGCCACCGATATCGCGTAGCCGAAGCTGACGAACTAACTCTTCGGCTGCCTCCAGGTTGTTCTTGGTAACCGTTTCCTCAAGGTTTCCGCCCGAACCGATGAATTTTCCGGTGTTGACATCGACCACAGTCATTGCCTCGGTGCGGTCAATAACCAGTGAGCCACCGGATGGAAGGTAAACCTTGCGCTCGAGTGCCTTGGCAATTTGGTCACCCAAGCGATAGAAGTCGAACACATCCTCTTCGAGGGTGTATGCACTGAGTCGCTCAACGAGGTCTGGCGCAACTGATTCGAGGTAATCCTTGATTGTCGCCATCGCGGTCTCCCCCGACACAACCAAAGACTGGAAGTCCTCATTGAAGACATCGCGAATGATCTTTACCAGCAAATCAGGCTCTGAGTGCAGCAGTGCAGGTGCCTTGCCCTTGGCTTTCTCAGAGATCGTCTCCCACTGACTCTTGAGGCGCTCGACATCGTGGATGAGTTGCTCTTCTGAAGCGCCTTCGGCGGCTGTTCGAACGATAACACCGGCATCCTCTGGGAGTGCGGTTTTAAGAATTTGCTTTAGGCGCTGGCGCTCCGATTCAGGAAGCTTTCTCGAGATACCTGACATGTTGCCGCCTGGCACATAGACCAAGAAACGACCGGGCAGAGAGACCTGCGAGGTTAGGCGAGCACCCTTTTGACCGACTGGGTCCTTGGTGACTTGAACCAAAACCTGGTCACCTGACTTTAGCGCAAGCTCAATTCGTCTTGGCTGGTTGCCGGTCTCTGCGGCCTCCCAGTCAACCTCACCGGAGTAAAGCACGGCATTTCTACCCTTACCGATGTCGACGAAGGCCGCCTCCATCGAAGGAAGTACGTTTTGAACCTTGCCTAGGTAAACATTTCCAATTAGCGAGCCACCCTGGGACTGAGCGACGTAGTGCTCGACCAGCAGACCGTCCTCCAGGACGCCAATCTGGATCCGGCCATCTTTGTCACGGACCACCATGGTTCGCTCGACCGACTCTCTTCTGGCTAGGAACTCACTCTCCGTGACGGAGGATCGGCGGCGAGAGTTGTCTCTGGTATCGCGGCGACGCGAACGCTTGGCATCAACCCTGGTGGAACCGGACTCTTTCTCCTCGGGTTCAGCCTTCTCGCGCTGCGGCTTCTCCTTTGGGGCTTTCTCCTTGACCACGCGCTCTTTCTTTACAGCGGGAGTCTCATCTTCGACTGCGAGCTTGCCAGAGCGAGGATTTACCTTTGGGGTGGGCAGATCCGGAGCTTGGAATATCAGTTGAATTGCTGCCGGCTTTGCCGGTTCTTCTTTTTTCTTCGGCACTTTTACCTAATGCACTGGTACACACCCGCAGTGTCTTTAGTTCGTGATTCAAGCCGCAACCTGAATCTAATTCTTTTTTCAGTGGAGTCAGCGACTCCAAAACCTTCGATGCAAGTGTGTTCGCATCTAGGTAGAAGTATTACACGCCTGTTATCAAAATGCGATAATCAGCTCGTGCTGTTTCCTTTTTCACTAATCGGCTTCGGAATCCTCGGTTGGATTGCGAGCTTTGGACTAACGCTCGAGCGCATCAAAGTTGCCGGTGACCCAACCGCGTTGACCTCCTGTGACATCTCGCCATTTATCAGTTGCAAGTCAGTGATGCTGAGCGAGCAGGCGGCCCTGTTTGGTTTTCCAAACCCACTGATTGGCCTGGCGGCATTCTTTGCACCGGTTGTTGTGGGATTCGCGATTTTGGCGGGTGCGAAGTTCAAGCCATGGTTTTGGCAGCTTTTTGTTCTAGGCCACACCTTGGCCATGGTTTTCGTGGTTTGGCTGTTTAGCCAGAGCGTTTATGACATCGGTGCGCTATGCATCTACTGCATGGTCGCCTGGAGCGCGACGATTCCGCTGTTCTGGTCCTCAGTTGGTTTCACCCTCAAAGAGGGAGTCTTCGGAGAAAAGCTGCAGCGAAGTGGAGAAGTGGTTTTTGAGTGGGCCTGGGTAATTGTGATCCTGACCTACCTTGCCCTAATCATCCCGATTCTGATTCAGTTCTGGGATTACTGGCCAAGCCTGCTCTAGAACCAGAGAGCAAGCTCTCTAGCAGCCGACTCTGCAGAGTCGGAGCCGTGAACAAGGTTCTGAACCACTTTCGTACCCCAGTCACGGCCAAGATCCCCGCGAATGGTGCCGGGAGCGGCTGTGGTTGGATCGGTTGGCCCGGCGAGCACCCTAAAGCCCTCAATAACTCTGTTGCCCTCTAGACGAATGGCGACGATGTCGCCAGAGAGCATGAACTCCATAAGCGGCTCATAGAACACCTTGCCCTCATGCTCGGCATAGTGCTGAGCCAGAAGCTCCCTTGAGGGGGAAATCTTCTTCAGCTCAGCGACGGTGTAACCCTTCTGTTCGCAGCGACGAATGATCTCACCGATGAGATTTCTTCTGACACCATCGGGCTTAATCAAAACCAGGGTTGACTCAGTCATTTTGCTCCTTCAGTTTCAAATAGTTAGCGCGAGCTCGATCCACGGTGCCACCGGCAATCTGCGCCCAAATCCACATTCCAACCAGGATGCTTCCGATGACGAACATTCCCCAAAGCCAAAAACCGCTGACCAACAGCGCTGCTTGCAATACCCAACCAATTGCGTACCCACCAGGTGTGCCAAGTATCGCTGGGGTAAGGATCATCAAGATTGAAACTGTCAAGCCAATGCCCCATACCCATTCAACTGGTGCCACGCGAAGTCCGAAGGCAGTCAGGGTTGCGAAGAAAACAACAACTGACTCAAAGCTGAGAACGATAGCGCTCAAGGCGCGCCTGGTGGATTTTGGCTTATTCATCTTCACTATTCTCTCGCACCAAACCAAGCACCTCGCCAACCATGTAGAGCGACCCGGTAACCACACCCACCGAGCTCTCCCCCATCGCCCCCTTGAGAAGCTCAAGGGCAACCCTCGAGTCCGGCTCGACAGCGATAACCTCAGCATCTAGCCCATCAAATGCCGCTGCGAATTCGGAGGCGGCTAAGCCACGTGGCCCTGGGGCCTGGGTGATGATCAATTTGTTGAAGGTTGCCGCAAGTTCCTGAGCGCTCTGATGCCAGTCCTTGTCCGCAAGGGTCGCCACCACCCCGATAAGTTCGCGACCTGGAAAGTGAAAACTGAGAGCTTTTCTCAGGGATCGAATCCCATGCGGGTTGTGAGCGCCATCAAGGATTAGCAGTGGATCCTTCTCAATGATGTGAAGTCGGCCCGGCGAGACAGCATCGGCGAGTGCCTGGCGCAAGACCTCATCTGCGATGGCGCGCCTGCCGCCCCCAAGAAACAACTCCACCGCAGCTATTGCAGTGGCAGCATTCTCAGCCTGATGCTCGCCCAGCATCGGCATCCAAACGTGCGGGTACTCCCCGGCGAGACCCTGAACTGAGAACCGCACTCCATAACCGTCTACCGAAACATCCGAAACCCCGAAGTCCTGACCCGAGAACAGCACCTCGGCTCGGTCTCTAAGCACATCTTCAGCCTCGGGGGTTTGCCGAGAGCTCACAACCAGCGAGTTTGGCTTGATGATTCCAGCTTTGGTGTGAGCAATCTCCGCAATGGTGTCACCGAGTGATTTTTGATGGTCCAGGTCAATCGGAGTGAATACCGCGACATCGGCATCTGCGACATTGGTCGAGTCCCACTCGCCACCCATGCCGACCTCTAGAACTAAGACGTCTATCGGGGCATCGGAAAAAACTTGAAATGCCAATACGGTCATGGCCTCAAAAAAGGTAAGCCGCTGCTCTCCTTCGGCAATCAGCTGACTATCGACTAGCTCAAGAAGTGGCTTAGTTTCCTGGTAAGTTTCGACAAAAACCTCATCTGATACCGGCTCACCATCAAGCGCAATTCTCTCGTTGAAATGAATCAGGTGTGGTGAGGTAAGGCGTCCGGTTCTCAACCCATGCTCACGCAAGATGCGTTCGATGATTCGAGCGGTTGAGGTTTTGCCATTGGTTCCGGTGATGTGAATAATCCCGAAATTGGTCTGTGGATCCCCAAGTATTGCCGCCGCCCTGCGAGTTGGCTCAAGCCTTGGTCTTACCTGGTTCTCGGGCTGTCTGGCATAGAGCTCGTCGAGCACCGTTTGCATCTCTTGGCTGTAATCTCTAGCCAATTTTTCGAAGCTCGATTCCCAGTGTTCCGCTTTCGCCAATCGAGAGCTCTCCAGCACCTTCAGATAACTCAAATTCGACCGCCAATACTTCATCACTGATGAATCGCTGGTGTTCTGAAATCGCGCTGAGGCTTGATGCATCAACAGTTAACTTCAAGGCAATCCGGTCTGAGACATCCAAACCGGCATCCTTACGAGCCTGCTGAATGTGGCGGACTGCATCGCGCGCAGCACCCTCGCGCTCCAACTCTGGTGTCACCTTGGTGTCAAGGAGCACAAATCCAAATGAGGTGATTCCAACCTTGGCATCCGGATTGTCGGAAGCTGCAGTCATGGTCAGTTCATACTCACCATCAAATAACTCGGTGCCATCAACGACTACCTGCTCGCCAACAAGCTTCCAGTTCCCTGACTTCGCCTCACGAATGATTCGCTGCACATCGCCACCGACCCGAGGCCCAAGTGCTCTCGCATTGATGGTTAGGGACTTGCTGATTCCGAAGCGCTGGGCGATTTCATCATTCGCCGCAACCACCTCAACCGATTTGACGTTCAGCTCGTCGGCAATCAAATCGGCGTATTGTGACAGGCCTGCAGAGTTAGAGGCAATCGTGAGGTTGGCCAGCGGCAGACGGACTCTCAGCCCGGCAGCCTTGCGTAGCGCCTGACCCACAGAAGCCGCTTCACGGATGGTGTCCATATCCGACACGAGCTCGCTATCGGTTGGGAATTCTGATGCGTCCGGCCATGACTCAAGGTGGACACTTCTACCCCCCGTCAGTCCGCGCCACATCTCCTCGGTGATCAGAGGTAGCAGCGGGGCGGCAGCGCGCAAGACCGCCTCGAGCACCGTGTAAAGGGTGTCGAAAGCATCTTTGTCACCCTCCCAGAAGCGATCCCTGGATCGTCGGATGTACCAGTTGGTCAAGATTTCGGCAAAGTCGCGCACCTTCGCCGACGCGCTGTAGCTATCAAAGGCATCAAGATCAACCTCAAGATCACGAATCAAATCGGCGGTCTTGGAGAGGATGTAGCGATCCAGCAATTGCTCGGACGAGTGGGAGGGGCTCGCTAGATAGTTAGATGCGTTCGCATACAGCGTGAAGAAGTAGTAGCTGTTCCAGAGCGGGAGTAGCGCCTGCCGAACACCCTCACGGATTCCCTGCTCGGTCACCGAGAGATTGCCACCTCGCAATATGGTGCTCGAGAGCAGGAACCAGCGCATGGCGTCCGAGCCATCGCGATCAAACACCTCGTTCACATCGGGGTAATTTCGCAGTGACTTAGACATCTTCTGACCGTCATTACCCAAGACAATGCCGTGGCTGACTGCGTTCTTGAAAGCCGGGCGGTCGAATAGAGCGGTAGACAACACGTGCAGGGTGTAGAACCAGCCGCGAGTTTGACCGACATATTCGACGATGAAGTCTCCCGGGAAGTGAGAGTCGAACCAATCGCGGTTCTCAAACGGATAGTGCACCTGGGCAAAAGGCATCGAACCGGATTCAAACCAGCAGTCCAGCACCTCTGGAACACGTCTCATCATCGACTTGCCAGTTGGATCGTCTGGGTTTGGTCGGACTAGCTGATCGATCTCAGGACGGTGGAAATCGGTTGGCCGAACGCCAAAGTCCTTCTCTAACTCGTCAAGGGAGCCGTAAACGTCAACCCTTGGATAGTTCGGGTCGTCACTCTTCCAGACCGGGATCGGCGCTCCCCAAAAACGGTTTCGAGAAATAGCCCAGTCACGAACGTTCTCCAACCACTTACCAAAACTGCCGTTCTTGGTGTGCTCGGGAACCCAGTTGATTTCTTGGTTGAGCTCCAGCATGCGATCACGCAACTTGGTGGTCTCGACGAACCACGAGCTAACCGCCTTGTAGATCAGTGGGTTCTTGCAGCGGTAGCAGTGCGGGTAGGAGTGCTCATAGGACTGCTGGCGAAGCAGCTTGCCCATGGCCTTGAGATCCTGGGTTATGACCTTGTTGGCGTCAAAGACGTGCATGCCCTCGTAGGGAGGAATCGTCGATAGGTACTGACCGCGCTCGTTGATTGATACGTAGGTTGGAATCCCAGCCGCATTGCAAAGATTCTGGTCATCTTCACCGTAGGCCGGTGCCTGGTGAACAATTCCAGTGCCCTCGTTGTCGGCGACGTAGTCCCCAACCAAAACCTGCCAGGCGTTCTGAACGTCGAACTTGTCAGTGTCGGCATAGAAATCAAACAGTCGCTCGTAACGCAATCCGGCAAGCTCACTGCCCATGTAGGTCATGATCACTGCTTGCTTGACAGCTTCGGCGTCCTCAAAACCAAGGTCCTTTGCGTAGCTAGCTAGTTGAGAACTAGCAAGAAGGTATGAGCCGTTTGGAGTTGCAACGACGGCATATTCAATTCCTGGGCCAACAGCTAGAGCGAAGTTGGTGGGCAGAGTCCATGGCGTGGTGGTCCATGCCAACATCTTTACTCCATCGAGCTCGTGACCTGGAGCAGTTATCGGGAACGCAACGGTCACGGACTGGTCTTGCCTGGAGCGATAGACCTCATCGTCCATTCGTAGCTCGTGGTTTGAAAGTGGCGTCTCACATCTCCAGCAGTAAGCAAGAACCTTGAACCCTTCGTAGATCAGGCCCTTTTTGTGTAGCTCCTTAAACGCCCAAAGCACACTCTCGGTGTAGTTCAGATCCAGAGTTTTGTAGTCATTATCAAAATCAACCCAGCGTGCCTGACGGGTCACATAAGTCCGCCAGTCTTGGGTGTACTTCAAGACACTGGTCTTACAAAACTCGTTGAACTTGGCAACGCCAAACTTCTCGATTTCAGGACGACCCGAAATGCCCAGCAGGCGTTCCGCCTCGACCTCGGCGGGTAGTCCGTGGGTATCCCAGCCAAACCGGCGCTCGACCCGCTTGCCGCGCATGGTCTGATAGCGAGGAATCAGGTCCTTGGTGTAGCCGGTAAGCAGGTGACCGTAGTGCGGCAATCCATTTGCAAATGGTGGGCCATCGTAGAAGACAAACTCTTCAGCATCAGAGGCAGCACGTTGGTCGATGGATTCTTGAAAAGTGCCATCCTTCTCCCAGTGTGCCAGCACCTCTTTTTCCACGTCTGGAAAAAACGGAGATGGTGTTACGCCGGCAGTGCTGGGCCTGTGCTTTGGATACATCTTTGCTTTCGATGGGTTCTAGAACTTAACAATGTTAACCTAGAGAAGTTTTGAACCCTGGAGTATTCCAATTGACAGCAAATCTGCCCGACCCATACCGCTTGGCCACCGTTCCCGACAAAGCAACCGTTGACGGGCTAGAGGAAAAGTGGGTGCCAACCTGGGAGCAGAGCGGGACTTACAGTTACCAGGGTTCGGGTGAGGTTTACTCAATTGACACTCCACCACCAACCGCTTCGGGTTCCCTACACGTTGGACACGTTTTCTCCTACACCCACACCGATGTGATCGCGCGCTTCAAGCGCATGTGCGGGTACAAAGTCTTCTACCCGATGGGTTGGGACGATAACGGCTTGCCAACCGAGCGTCGCGTTCAGAACTACTACGGAGTTCGTTGTGACCCGACACTCCCCTACCAAAAAGATTTCACCCCACCCCAGGAGGGTGGCGACAACAAGTCCTCCAAAGCCGCGGACCAGCTTCCTATCTCACGACGCAACTTCATCGAACTTTGCGAAAAGTTAACCGAAGAGGACGAGAAGGCATTCGAGAACCTCTGGCGCAATCTTGGTCTATCGGTGGACTGGGCCAAGACCTACCGCACCATCTCCAAAGATGCCCAGCGCGTATCACAACAAGCGTTTTTGAATAATCTCGCCCGAGGCGAGGCCTACCAGTCCATGGCACCAACGCTGTGGGATGTGACATTTCGGACAGCCGTTGCTCAGGCAGAGCTCGAAGACCGCGAGCAACCCGGTGCCTACCACCGCGTGCAGTTTGATGGCCCAGAGGGTCCAATCTTCATCGAGACCACAAGACCAGAACTAATTCCAGCATGTGTTGCACTCGTCGCCCACCCAGATGATGAGCGCTATCAGCCGCTATTTGGCAAGAGTGCAAAAACGCCGATCTTTGGGGTTGAGGTTCCGATTGTTGCGCACCGACTTGCCCAGAAGGACAAGGGTTCCGGCATCGCCATGATCTGCACCTTCGGTGATGTGACAGACGTGATTTGGTGGCGTGAACTTGATCTACCAAACCGAGCAATCATCGGCTTCGATGGGAGAATCGTCTCGAATAGTCCCGATGTCATTGCCTCCTCCAAGGCTGCCGAGTTCTATGAAGAGCTCAAGGGCAAAACGGTATTCAGCGCCAAGGAACTCATCGTCGCGAAGCTGCAAGAGCTAGGTCTGATGGTCGGAGAGCCAAAGCCGATCACCCACCCGGTGAAGTTCTTCGAAAAGGGTGACAAGCCGCTGGAAATCGTCTCAACTCGCCAGTGGTATATCAAAAATGGCGGTAGGGACCGCGACCTCGCCGATCGTCTAATTGAACTGGGCAAAGACCTAGGCTTCCACCCTGACTTTATGCGCGTTCGTCTCGAGAACTGGATCAATGGTCTCAACGGAGACTGGCTGATCTCGCGCCAGCGCTACTTTGGCGTGCCAATTCCAGTTTGGTATCCGCTTGATCAGGACGGCAACCCCGACTTTGACAACGTGATCACACCAGACCCTGCTTCTCTCCCGGTTGACCCGTCGACCGATGTTCCGACCGGGTATCAGGAGTCGCAGCGCGGAATGCCGGGCGGATTCATGGGCGAGCACGACATTATGGACACCTGGGCGACATCTTCACTAACACCGCAGCTCGCGGGTGGCTGGCTGAGTGACCCTGAGCTTTTCAAAGAGGTATTCCCATTTGACCTCCGCCCTCAGGGCCAGGACATTATTCGCACCTGGCTATTCTCGACTTTGCTCAGAAGTGAGCTCGAGCACGGTGAATTGCCATGGAAGAACGCCGCCATCTCGGGTTGGATCTTGGATCCAGACCGAAAGAAGATGTCAAAGTCCAAGGGCAACGTGGTGGTCCCCAACGAGCTTTTGGAGAACCACGGTTCGGATGCCGTTCGCTACTGGGCAGCATCGGCAAGATTGGGCACCGACGCCGCATTTGATGAGGGCCAGATGAAAATCGGCCGTCGCCTTGCTATCAAGGTTCTAAATGCAGCGCGCTTCGCACTAACGTTTGAGCTGCCAAATGGCGTCTCAGAGGTTTCAGAGCCGGTCGATCGTGCCATGCTTGCCGCTTTGAAAAAGCAGGTGGGTATTGCTACCAAGGCTTTCGAAGACTACGACCACACCAAAGCTCTCGAAACCACAGAGACTTTCTTCTGGACCTTTGCGGATGACTACGTTGAGCTGGTAAAGGAGCGTGCCTACGGCCAGGGCGATTTCACACCGGCCCAAATCGGCTCCGCTGTGCTGGCACTGCGCAAAGCGCTGGGAATCATGGTTCGGCTTCTAGCACCGTTCATCCCTTACGCAACCGAAGAGGTATGGAGCTGGTGGCAGGAGGGGTCAGTTCACCTCGCTCAGTGGCCAAAGGAAGATGAGCTGGCTGAATTCGCGGGTGCGGATCTATACGCCTTGGCGTCAGAGGCCTTGATCTTGGTGCGCAAGGCTAAATCAGATGCGAAGTTATCAATGAAGGCCGAGATTACCTCGGCTGAGCTGGTCGGACCGCAGGGACTGGCAGATTTGAAGTCAGACCTGATGGCGGTTGGAAAGATTTCTAGCCTCGAGCTGGTCAATGGCGATCTAGAGTTCAGGAAAGTTGTGTTTGCTCCAGCCGAATAAGCTGTTGCAATGACTAATCCGCTACTGAGCCGATCACCACTTCCCTACGAGCTACCTGATTTTGCCAAGCTCACCGACGAGCACTATCTACCGGCATTTGAACACGCGGTTCAATCTCACAACGTTGAGATCGCAGCCATCTTGGCTGACCCAAACGTAACCTTTGAGAACACCATCGTTGCGATGGAGCGCTCGGGCGACCTTTTGAATTCGATGCTCATGGTCTTCTACAACAAGAGCTCGAGCGACACCAACGAGACCCTGCAGGAAATCGAGGCCGAGATTGCTCCTCGCCTCGCAGCTCACATGGATTCCATCCGACTAAACCCTGAACTTTTCGCACGCATTCAAGAGCTCGCCTCGAAGCGCGAAAGCTTAGGCCTGGACGCCGAAAGCGACTGGCTGCTGACCAAATACCAGAAGGACTTCAAATTCGCAGGCGCTGAGCTTACTGCCGAGCAGCGCAAGCGAGTAGGTGAGATCAACGAGAAGATATCTGGTCTAGAGGCAGAGTTTGACAAGAGGTTGCTCGCGGACAGCAATGACCTAGCCATTCACCTTGCCGACGCAAGTCGTCTTGCTGGTTTGAGCGATGCTGAGATTGCGTCTTGCAAAAAAGCAGCCGAGGTCAGAGGGCTCGATGGGTATGTGATACCGCTGCTCAACTACTCAGGCCACCCACTGCTGGCAAACCTTGAGGACAGAAGCCTGAGGGAGGAAATTCTCAAGGCAACTCTTTCCAGGGGTGGTCGCAAGAACAGCAACGACACCTCAGAGGTTGTAAAGCAGCTTCTGGATCTGCGCAGGGAAAAGGCAAAGCTTTTTGGTTATGCAAACTACGTTGACTACGTGACTGCCCAGCAAACTGCGGGAAGCGGAGCAAATGTCCACTCTGTGCTGCGCAAGATTGCTCCAGCGGCAAGAGCCAATGCCGAGCGTGAGGGGGCATTGCTTCAGGAGCTGATGAACCTGGAGACTTCAGGTTCGCTTGAGGCATGGGACTGGTCCCGTTACACCGAACAACTTCGAACCAAGAAATACAGCATCGACACCAGCGTGCTAAAGCCCTATTTCGAGGTACGTAAGGTGCTGGAAGACGGCGTCTTCTTCGCCGCCAACAAGCTATATGGAATGGTCTTTACTCGCCGCGATGATCTAGTCGGCTACCACCCGGACAACTGGATTTATCAGGTCGATTACGAAGATGGCTCGAAGTGCGGTCTCTACCTTTTCGACCCATTTGCTAGGCCCTCAAAGCGCGGTGGCGCCTGGATGAACAACCTAGTTGACCAGTCTCGCCTGCTAGGCAAGCTGCCAGTTGTCGTAAACAACATGAACATTCCAAAGCCTGCCGATGGTGATCCAGCTCTGATGACGCTGGATGAGGTCAACACCCTCTTCCACGAGTTTGGTCACACCCTGCACGGCCTGCTATCAGACGTTCACTACCCAAGATTCTCTGGCACCTCTGTAGAGCGCGATTTCGTCGAGTTCCCATCTCAGGTGAATGAGATGTGGATGCTGTGGCCAGAAGTGCTTCAAAACTATGCCGTGCACTACAAAACCGGGGAAAAGCTCTCTCTTGACTGGGTTGAGAAACTGACGGCAGCCGAGGGATTCAACCAAGGGTTCGAGACCACTCACTACCTGCAGGCAGCTATCTTGGACCTCGCACTGCACTCTCAGGAGAGCACACCAGAGGATCTGGTTGCATTCGAGGCACAGGCAATCGCAGATTACGGTTTGGACTACTCCCCTGTCCCAACCAGGTATCGGACCAATTACTTTGCACACATCTTTGCCGGTGGTTACTCAGCCGGGTACTACGGCTACATCTGGTCGGAGATTTTGGATGCGGAATCAGTTGACTGGTTCAAACAAAACGGTGGACTGACCCGTGAAAACGGTAAAAAGTTTGCCGAGGGTCTGCTTTCAAGAGGTGGCTCGAAGGATTCGATGACCCTGGTGCGCGAGCTATTGGGTCGCGAACCAAAGATCGAGCCGCTACTTCGTCGTCGCGGACTTTTGTAGAAGAAGAACTAGAACACCAAACACGAGAGCCCAGAAAGCTCCCCCGATACCGAGGATGGCAATGCCTGCCGCACCGGTGAGAAATGTCACCGATCCTGCCAGGCGCATGGATTCGTCCGAAATTGCTGTTTTCAGCGCACCCGAGAAGGTGTTGAGAAGTGCGATACCGGCGAGGGCGAGTAGGAGCTCCCTTGGAACAGCCAAAACAAACGCGGCAAATGGCGCTGCAAAGATCGCAAAGAGGATGTAGACAACGCCACCCCAGCTTGATGCAATCCACCTGCGCTCAGGATCCTTGGCAGCACCCGCATCGGCATTCAAGGCAGCAGTTATGGCCGCGAGATTGAGGCCGAAACCTCCAAAAAACGATGTGATAGCTGAACCCAGCCCTGTGCTCACAAAAACCCTTCGCACCGGTAGTGGAAAGCCAAGAGATTGCATAATGGCAAGACCGGGCAGGTTCTGGGATGCCATGGTCACCAAGTAAAGCGGGATACCAATTGCCACCATCACCGTTAGGTCGAACTGAGGTGCAATTAGAGCGAGCTCTGGCCAAAAAGTAACTTGACCAAGGTCCCCAACCTCGGGACTTACTCCGATTAGAACAAACCCCAGTGAGATAGCAATCGGAGACGCCCAGACCGCAGCAAAGCGATTCAGCAAGAACCAGGTGATCAGCACCGGAACAATCAGGATTGGAAAATCAACACCTGCATGCACCGTTGCAATGACAAATGGAAAGATGACACCAGCCAGCATGGCAGCTGAGATTTGAGGCGGAATTAGCCTGACGACTCTTGCCAACCAGGGCCAAACTCCGGTGACGACAATCAACAAACTGGCTAGCAGGAAAGCCCCGACCGCCTGTTCAAAACTGACACCGAGCGCCGCAGAAGAGGCGAGAAATGCCGCTCCCGGAGTGGACCAAACCACACTCACTGGCTTTCTGAGCCAGACAGATAGCCCGATTGAAAGAACTCCATAGCCAATCAGCATCACGGTCAGGGCGGTGGCGGTCTGAGATTGAGAAGCACCCATCGCTGTTAGGCCGGCGATGGCGACCCCGAAAGTGGCCACCGATCCCGTTGTCGAGGCTACGGTGCCGGCTAGGAATGGGGCTATGCGCTGCGAGCTAATTTAGGTTTTCCTAAGCAGTCTTATCTTTGAGTCGCTGCTGCAGCGGTAGCACTTTCGGAAGCTGCTTGGTTCTTACAATCTCGGCGGTAATTACCACCCGACCGTGTTCCTCCGAGCCAGGTAGCTCAAACATGATTGGTCCGAGCACCTCTTCAAGGATTGCCCTCAGGCCACGAGCACCGGTTTCACGTTCTAGGGCCTGGTCTGCAATTAGCTCGATCGCCTCGGGTTCAAATTCGAGCTCAAACCCGTCAATCTCAAACATCCGCTGATACTGCTTGAGCAGCGCATTCTTGGGCTCGGTGAGAATGGAAACCAATGCGGTCTTGTCGAGCTCCTCGACTGTAGCAATCACTGGGAGACGGCCGATGAACTCGGGTATCAAACCGAA